>JBLIEN010000117.1:0-3317 GCA_047633115.1 Pontimonas sp. | reverse complement strand
TCGGCAGTCCAGGAAAACGGCGTGACCTTCAGCGCCGAACATCGACACGCTTTGGTCCATGATGCCGGTATTGGCCCCGACCACTTCGTTTTCGGCCTGCTGGCCCAGTGCTGCAAGAGCTTGTTTATTCCAGCCAAGATTCCACACATCATTGAGGGCCATGGCAACCGCACACTCCAGGGCTGCCGAGGAAGAGAGCCCGGCCCCCGTCGGCACATCGGAGGCGACCGCGAGAGACAGTCCGGGCATTGACGCGACATCGATGCCATGTTTTTCCAGCGCCCACACCAAGCCCAGAACATATCCTGCCCACCCGGACATGACCGCTGCGTCAAGATCTCCGAGGGCAGCCTCGGCCACCACGCCTTCGCTTTCACTGTGGGCGACAATCCGACGGTCCGGGCGTAGACCGACTGCGACCGCGGTGCGCGACTCCAGAGCAATAGGAAGGACGAACCCGTCGTTGTAATCGGTGTGTTCGCCGATAAGGTTCACTCGGCCCGGAGCGGACCAGACGCCTTCTGGACTGTGCTGAAATGTGTCACGGTATAGCGCCGTCGCGCGATCATGGGCCTTCACGACACAGACTCATAGGCCGCCCGAATGCGCTCGGCTTGTTCTTCAGGCGCAACATCCCCAATGAATGCGCCCATCGCCGCCTCGGACCCTGCCAAATACTTCAACTTATCCTCCGCCCGTCTGGGGGAGGTTATCTGCAACATCAAACGGATCAGGTCCCGAGAGTGGTGCACGGGGGCTTGGTGCCACGCGGCAATGTAGGGCGTAGGGGTGTCATACAGGGCGTCTATCGCGCGCAACAGCGTGCGATAGACGATGGCAAGTTCGTCTCTTTCCTCTCCTTCAAGCGCTTCAAAGTCAGGCACGTGACGGTGGGGTAATAAATGAACTTCGATAGGCCATCTGGCCGCAAAGGGCACATAGGCGGTGAAATTTTTTCCCGCCCACACCACACGCTCGCTGGACGATTCAAACTCCAGGAGGTCAGAAAAGAATTTCTCCCCATGGGCGCTCGCACTCGCCACAAGGCGTTGCGTCTTAGGGGTAACAAACGGGTAAGCATAAATTTGGCCGTGGGGGTGATGCAATGTCACCCCAATCGCCTCGCCACGGTTTTCAAAAATAAACACCTGCTCCACACCGGGAAGGCGGGAGAGGGCACTCGTTCGGTGCGCCCACGCTTCAATGACCGTGCGCACACGCGATATGCTCTGTCCGCCCAGAGACCCTTGTGGATCGGGGGAAAAGCACACTACTTCGCAGCGGCCCGTGGACGGTGCTGACACCCCAAACGGGCTGTCAGCGGCGGGTGTCGACACCCCTACAGAAGGCCCGAAAGAGGGCGATCGGTTTTCAAAAACCACGACGTCGTAGTTGTCGGGTATTTCACTGGGGTTCGTCGGTGTTTGGGGCACAAGGGGGTTGGAATCATCTGAGGGGAGAAAGACTCTCGCCTGCCGCGAGGGAACAATCGACACCCACTCACCGCTCAGAGGGTCTTTGCGCATTGTCGCCGTGTGGGGTCGAGGGTCCAGAACGCGAAGGTCGCCGCGGCGGACACCGGGAATTGTGGTGTCAGAGTCATCAAAATAGATCAGCTCGCGACCATCAGCTAGCTGAGTGGGAAGAATATGAATACTCATGGCTTTCTCACCTTAAAGCCCCACTCCCCCGCCCAGGTCTCCCCCGCGGCGACACGACTATACGAGCCGGGAAGGTTGAGTGAATTGGGTAAGCCGGTATGCGGTTCGAGAGCGATCACCGCGACCTCCCCCCGGGTGGAGGGAAATGCGCTGTGCGTAAAGACGTGGAGCCAGGGCCACTGGTGATCCTGGAAGCCCTCGATGACCCACTCACCCGTGTGGAGAACAAAGGTTGTGGCGTCCTCACCGGAGGGCGCAAGACGATATGTCAGATCGATTCCGCGCTCCAGATCCTCAGAATCAAGACCCTCCAGAGGAGGCTCAGCGGCGACTTCACCAGAGGTAATGAGACGCTCATCACTGAGAGCCCGGTGGCTCAGCTGTGCCCGAAGGCTCACGCCGTCAAACGACGATTGTGGGAGAACAAAATATGGATGGTGTCCGAGAGCAAAGGGGGCAGTTGCGTCCCCGAGGTTGGTCACGTGGTTTCGTACCCGCATTCCCCCCTCGTCGAGAGAGAACACTGTCGTCACACTCAGGTGATACGGATATCCCAGACTCGGAAGCAGCTCGAGAACCAACGTCACGCGATCTGCTGCGTGTTCGAGAATCTGAGCTTGGGTAGTGGCAAGCAACCCGTGGAGTGCCGATTGTGTCGCTGTGTCCGTTATCGGAAGCACCAGGGCGGTGTCACCATCGACCCACGCGCCATCAGGAATTCTCCCGGTCCAAGGGAACATCAACACCCCCGCATTCAAAGGGGCGTCCTCGCCGGCATAGTCGGGGATGATCGAATGGGTGCCCACCTGAAGCGCGCGAAGCGCTGAGCCTCGAGTGTCGATGGTGGCCTCCAGAGGACCCAAAGAGCCGCCAGAGTGCTTCAGTGTAAGAGTGGTCAAGCCCGGTCTAGCCTTTGAGCGAGCCGGCAAGCATTCCCCGAAGGAAGTATTTGCCCAAAAAGATGTAGACAAGAATTGTCGGCAAGGACGCCAACACTGCAGCGGCCATCTGCACGTTCCACTGCACAATCTGGGATCCCGCAATGTTATTTAGCGCCACCGTCACCGGCCACGAGTTAGGCCCGGTAAGGACCACCGCAAAGAGGAAGTCGTTCCAGATGGAGGTGAACTCCCAAATGATTCCCACGATGAAAGCGGGAATCGAGAGTGGCAGAATAATTTGAAAGTACGTCTTATAGAGCCCTGAGCCATCCATGAGCGCTGCCTCAACAAGTTCATCAGGGACGCTGAGGTAATAGTTTCTAAAGATCAACGTCATAATCGGCAAACCGTAGACAACGTGCACCAGGATCAACCCTGGTATTCCGCCATAGAGGCCGAGTTCGCGGACGGTCTGAACCAGAGGAATCAAAATGGCTTGGTAGGGGATAAACATCCCAAAAAGAATCAGCGTAAAGATTACTTCTGAACCAGGGAATTTCCATTTAGACAGCACGTAGCCGTTCAAACTTCCCAGGAGGGCGGCGATGAGCGCACCGGGGATCACCAGCAGCAGAGAGTTACCCAGCGAGGGGCCAAGTTTTTCCCAGGCCAAAACATAATTAGCGACGTTGATCGCGGTGGGCAAGTCCCACATCGTTTGGAGCGACACTTGATCCAAAGGTTTCACGCTGGTCACCAGCACGACGTAGATCGG
>JBLIEN010000116.1:0-3621 GCA_047633115.1 Pontimonas sp. | reverse complement strand
GGATCCAACTCTCGGCCGGGAGAGTTGGATCCGAATCTCTGTTTCGAATATATGTTCGAATGAGCGACTTGTCAAGCACCGAACGGTCCCATTCCAGCACCCACCACCGACACGCTTCACGGATATTCGAACGAATGTATAGAAAAACTGTTCGAGAACAGCTATCCTGAGCAAATGTTGAGCGAACAGCAGAAAAAAATTCAGGCCTTTATCGAGCTTTCCCTGGACTCCCGCGGTGTGCCACCGAGCATGCGCGAAATCTGCGAAAGCACCGGTCTGTCCTCGACTTCGAGTGTCTCCCACCAGTTGAGCCAGCTGGAGCGCGCCGGATACATCAAACGCCATGCCAATACCGCGCGAACTTTAGAAGTTCTCAAGAGGACCACCCCCGAGACCAACGCCCGCATCAGCGTGCCCTCCGCGGAGGATCTCAACACCGTCCAGGTCCCGATGGTGGGACGTATTGCCGCCGGTGTCCCCATCACCGCGGAGCAGCACGTGGAAGACGTCATGGGGCTACCCCGCCAGCTTGTCGGCAATGGCGAACTCTTCATGCTGAAAGTTGTCGGAGACTCCATGATCGACGCCGCAATCTGCGACGGAGACTGGGTGGTTGTTCGCCAACAACCCACCGCCGAAAATGGTGACATCGTTGCGGCCATGTTGGATGAGGAAGCCACCGTGAAGGTTTTCAAACAACGCGATGGCCACACGTGGTTGCTTCCGCAAAACAGCTCTTACGAGCCCATACTTGGAGACCACGCCACCGTAATGGGAAAAGTGGTCACCGTTTTGCGGAGTATTTCTTAGGCGTTGGAAGGGCCGGCCGATACGCCGGGTTCTGTCCCGAGGCGGACCTCGGTGACGATCATCTTTCTCGGAGAACTGTTACCAGGTCTCTCTAGCGGCCTACCCAACACTCAGGCGAGCAACCTGATGGGTGTCTGTTTGACCTTGCTCCGGATGAGGTTTACCTAGCAGATTTAGTTACCTAAACCCCTGGTGGTCTCTTACACCACCGTTTCACCCTTACCTGGTCAGACCAGGCGGTTTATTTTCTGTGGCACTATCTCGCGGATTTCTCCGGGTGGGTGTTACCCACCATCCTGCTCTGGGGAGCCCGGACGTTCCTCGGCGCTACCGAAGTAGCGACGCGATCGCCTGGCCGACCCCTCCAACCCTCCCAGGGTAGAGCAGTTCGAAGCGCCTGACTAGGTCTCGCGGTAGGACACGCCACGATCGAGGGCAACATTTCCCGCAGCGTCGGCGCGGGCGTTCTTTTCCCGAGGAATCCATTCAAACGTCACGTCGAGGTCCCCGATGATCTGTCGGGCTTCCCGCGCCAGAGTTTGCATGTCGGGGTGTTTGATTTTCCAGCGTCGTGACATTTGTTCCACCACCAGCTTGGAATCCAAAAAGACGTGCAGGCGCGCGTCTGCTTGCATGCTCCACGCCGCTTTGATGCCTTCAATCATGCCGCGGTACTCGGCCACATTGTTTGAGGCCACCCCGCAGAGCACTCCCAGTGTGACCAGGATCTTTCCGGTAGCGGGATCAATCACCACTGCTCCGCCGGCAGCAGGACCAGGATTGCCACGGGAAGCCCCATCGGCTTCCACGATGAGATACTCGAAACTCACAGGCCAGACTCTGCAGTCCTGACCAAAATGGCGTTACTCGTGGGACACATCGCGACTTCGTTTTCAGGGGTCTGGCGAAGGGTTTGTATATCTAACTCTGTCAACGTCACTCCACTCGCCCGAGAAACTCTCCCCCGCAGCAGGGACGCCCCCACCCCGTAGCGCTCGCGTTGGCGTTCATAGAGCTCAATCAAATCCGAGGGCAAAGTGCCCACGAGAGCTCCACGTTTTTCCTCCAGATCACGCCTGACACCACCGAGGTCTTCTTGCTGGCGCTGCTCTTGCTCTCTAGCTTCACCCAGAGCGCCTTCAACAGTGCCCAGCTCGCCAGCGATGCCGGCGAGAATAGCCTCCGCTGCCTCAAGGTTTTCCATGACCGCAAGCTCAATGTCCTCGAGGTCGCCCCTCCTGCTGTGGAGACTTTCCAGCTCGTGTTCCAAACTCTGAGCGTCCTTGGCTGAAGTGGTGTGCATCAGGCGTTCAGAGTCCTTGGCGATGCGCGCCTCGACCATCGCGACATCGGACTCTGCTCGGGTGAGTTCGGAGCGAATACTTTCCGACCCCACCATGGCGTCATGACGCCTCGCCTTCATTTCGGCCATGGCTTTTTCCAGCGTCTCAATGCTGAGCTCTTTAGCGAGCCCGCGCAACTGTGATGCGGTGCGAGCAAGAGAAACGTCCAGGTCGGCAACCTCTAAAAGCTTGGCCTGGTCATTAGCCGATGCGTGAAGGGCCATTTATTTTCCTCCCCCTCGTTGTACTTGAAAAACCCACGGATCGGTATTCAAATCACTGACAGTAACAAGTAATCCCAGAGCATTCTGAAGATCCGCAGCCGCGTGGTCCAGCCAAAGCCATTCTGCTGCAAAGTGTGAAATGTTGATTAACGCAGGCCCGCCGAACACCGACGCCTTTTCGCAGGCTTCACTCGCCACGTGGTGGCGAAGGTCGCTGGTGATATACACATCGCTCGCCATGACTGCAGGATGCCCCAGCAACGAATCTCCCGCCCCCGCACACAGCGACACTGTGGACACCACCGCCTCAGGGTCCCCGGCAACGACGGGTCCGACAGCGGTATGAGGAAGAACCTCTCCCAGCACCACCGCCAGTTGATACAGCGTGACGGGCTGGGGAAGAGAGCCCCTGCGCCCTAACCCATGTCCCGGGGTCACCCCCGACGTAATAGGAGTGTGATCCACGAGCTCGAGCAACTCTGCCAGGCGGGCAGAGGTCCCTGTGGGGACGACGTCGGCGTTGGTGTGGGCGGTGTAAAGCGCACAGCCTGCACGAATCAGCGTGGCAATGAGGTGACCTTTATAGGTGGACTCCGCCACGGTGGTGACCCCGCGCAAAAGAAGAGGATGGTGGGCAATAATCAGGTCAGCGCCGCTCCCCAAAGCTTCAGCCACACTCTCACGAGTGACATCAACCATCAGGTAAATGGAGGTCACTAAAGACGTGGGGTCGCCCACGACGAGACCGGGCGCATCCCATTCTTCAGCCCCAGCGACGGGCCACAAACTTTCGAGGATGGTGATGACGTCCGCGAGGGCCACAGACCCAGCAGAGTTTTCAGCCGTCAAGTGTCACCTTGCGCTTCTTCGCAGGCCCCGCCGACAACGCGCTGATGAGCGCAGCAACGCCCAAAGCGACAAAGACGCCCATGTTGCCCGGGGAAAGATTATCCACCCCTGCACTTTCAAGCAGAGGGAACAGGTAGCCCTGCCAGCTCAGCCAGGAGACCCCCGAGGACACAAGGCCAAAGCCCAGTCCGATCGACACAAGTACTCCCAGGAGAGGAGCAAATCTCCAGGAGACGGCTTTGGCGTTCGTCTTTGTCGAAGAAAGAGCGGCATCAACAGCGGTTGCTCCGGCCCACGCGGCAATGACAACTCCAAGAGTGGGTAGGAGGCCGAGAACGCTACTCGTGGCCTCTGCGCTAAAGAGAATCGCGAGAGCAACGACGGCGGCAACGACA
>JBLIEN010000115.1:0-3669 GCA_047633115.1 Pontimonas sp. | reverse complement strand
TCAGCCCCTGTGGATACGCGCGCGCGAAGAGTTGCTTCGATGTCTGCCAGTGTTGCAGTCCCATAAACCTCGGGTTCTCTGGAGCCCAGACGAGCGAGGTTGGGGCCATTGACGACCAGGATGCGCACCATGGCCCCAAGACTAGTCGGTGTGGCCGGAGAGCTCTTGGTACGCAGCGAACAGCATCGACTCATCGGGTATCGACAGCACGCGTGGCTTTGCCACATCGTCTAAGACCACGAACCGCAGGACGCCACCGCGCGCCTTTTTATCTTTTTGCATCGACGCCAGCAGCCCGGGCCAACGATTTTGTGGATAGCTCACAGGCAGGCCGAGCGAGCCCAAAAGGCTGCGATGGCGAGCTACCTGACCGTCCCCCAGGTTGGCGACAATCCTGGAAAGCTCTGCCGCAAAAACCATCCCAATCGATATGGCCGCTCCATGGCGCCACTGATATCGCTCGGCGTGCTCAATTGCGTGGCCCAAGGTGTGCCCATAGTTCAATATTTCGCGCTGGCCCATTTCACGAAAATCATCTCCCACGACCGTCGCCTTCACTTCAATCGCGCGCTTCAGCAACTCGAAGAAAACCTCCGAGGAGGTATCCACTGCGGCCTCGAGGTTGGCTTCAAGGATGTCCAAAATTACCGGGTCTCTAATGAAGCCGCACTTGACCACCTCGGCGAGGCCCGTGCGTACCTCGTTCTCCGAAATACTTCCCAACAGGTCAGGGTCAATCAGGACGGCCTTGGGCGAGTAAAAGGCCCCCACCAAGTTTTTTCCCTCGGCCGTATTGATGCCCGTCTTACCTCCCACGGAGGCATCGACCATTCCTAATACCGTCGTAGGGACGTGAATCAGCGGAATCCCACGAAGCCATGTTGCGGCCACGAAACCAGCCGTATCCGTTGTCGCGCCCCCGCCAAGAGAGACAATCCCATCGGTGCGATGAAAATCCAGTTTGGCGAGAATACCCCAGCAAAAAGAGGCGACCTCCACCCGCTTGGCACCCTCAGCGTCGGGAAGTTCTAAGAGGAACACCTGCCTGTCGACTCCGAGAGTGTCACGAAGCACTGCTGCTATCGATGCCAATGGCGGAGCGTGAACAATCAGAATCTTATGAGCATCACCGGGGAGGATCTGAGCGAGCTGGGCCAGCGAGCCAGGCCCCATGATGATGGGGTAGTCCCCTTGCTGGGAATTCGAGACGGTGATGGTTTCGTGAGACGTCATGCCGGCACCTTTTCCAACCACTCCACGATGTCTGCGGCAACGGCATCAATAGCGTTAGTGCTGGTATCAAAAACCCCGTCCGCAACCTCTTCATACCAGGGTTGCCGCTGCGTAAGGAGAGCTTTCCAGCTTTCTACCCCGTCGGGCAGTAGAGGGCGTTTATCCGAGGTGAGGCGGGTACTCACAGCGTGCTCAGAGATGGTGATGAGAGCGACTCGGTGATGGGCCAAATCTGCTCGGGTCGCAGGATTCACGACGGCTCCTCCGCCAAGAGAGACAATGCCCGAAGTGGCGAGTGCGGAAATTACGGCTTCCCGCTCCAGGACACGAAAGTGCTCTTCCCCAAGGGTTGCAAAAATTCCCATAATCGACCCGTGTACCTCGGTGATACTGGTGTCTGTATCCACGACGGGAATGCTCATTAACTTGCCAATGCGCTTGGCAAGCCGAGACTTCCCTGACGCAGGCGCACCCACGAGCACTAAACGAGGCGCGCCTCTCACAGGCTGAGTGAGGAAGCTGGAGAGATGTGTGGAGGGATGGAAGAAACAAAGCTATCCCGATTGCGCACTACTTCCGCGAGAGAATCTCCGCCAAATTTTTCCAACAACGCCTCGATGAGGACCAACATCACCATGGCTTCGGCCACCACGCCCGATGCAGGGACCGCGCAGACATCCGAGCGCTGGTGATGAGCGACTGCTTCTTCTCCGGTGGCCGTGTCAATGGTACGAAGAGCTCTCGGCACAGTCGCAATCGGCTTCATGCCTGCTCGCACCCGAAGGACTCCGCCGGTGCTCATACCGCCTTCAATGCCGCCGGCGCGATCGCTCGTGCGTTCAATTCCGCTGGCACCGCCCACAATCTCATCGTGGGCGACAGAACCGCGGCGACGTGTGGTCTCAAACCCGTCTCCCATCTCAACACCCTTAATGGCTTGAATCCCCATTAACGCTCCCGCTAGGCGCGAATCTAGGCGACGATCCCAATGCACGTAGGAGCCAAGACCTGGTGGGAGGCCGCGCACGACAACCTCAACAACACCACCGAGCGTGTCCCCGTCTTTGTGTGCCGCATCGACTTCAGCGACCATAGCGGTGGACGTCTCCGGGTGAGCACAGCGGAGCAAATCTTCATCGAGTCGAGCCAGATCAGAAGACGAGGGCAAAGGCGCGTCGGCAGGAGTGGATACGGAGCCCACCGCGACCGTATGGCTCACTACGTCGATACCCAATTCCTCCAGCAAAGCCCGGGCTATAGCGCCCAAAGCCACTCGAGCGGCTGTCTCCCTGGCACTGGCACGTTCGAGGACAGGCCTCGAATCGTCAAACCCATACTTTTGCATACCGGCAAGGTCAGCATGACCCGGGCGAGGTCTGGTCAGCGCTCCGGCACGACCACCTTCGAGATCCTCTGGTGCGACGGGGTGCGGGCTCATCACCGTTTCCCATTTAGGCCACTCCGTGTTGGCGATCCTCACAGCAATGGGTCCCCCTTGAGTAACCCCATGGCGGATACCTGACGAGAGGGTGACGTCATCCACCTCAAACTTCATTCGCGCACCGCGCCCGTATCCGAGTCGGCGCCGCGCGAGGTCTGCCTGAATGTCTCCCACCAGGATGGGGACCCCCGCAGGAAAACCCTCTATGACGGCAATAAGTTCGGGACCGTGCGACTCACCAGCGGTTAACCATCGAAGCATTGTTCTATTATCCCACGGCCCAGCTCCACTAGGGCCCAGAGGACAGACCCACGGCGTTTTTCATTGCAAGGAGCACTTCTTCCTCCCGGGGAAGGGCAACATCAGCGTCGTGATGAACGAAGAGCCGCACCTGCCGCAGCGCCTGGTGCACCAACATCCACATCCCCGAGACAACAGCACAGGGCGACACCGCCCACCTCGTGGCCATTTCTGAGGGCCACGGATGGTAACTCACATCAAAAAGACTCGCTTTTTGCAGCAACTCATCGGAAAAAGGAACCTCTTGTCTCAGCCCCCCAGGCAGAGTGGACACGACCAGGTCCCACTCTCCCGGGAGAGGGATAGCGCTCATTTCAATGATCTGAACATCCAGCCCAAGACTTCGAAATACGGTGGCGCAACCGCTGGCACGCTCAACATTTCTCACCACAAGGTCGACACCAGAAACACCCATCAAAAACAAGCCATACCCGACCGCGCGGGCCGTGGCCCCCGCTCCCAGGATGACGGGGCGTTGGGGTGCGAGCGCGTGGTCACCAAGCGCCCCCATTACTCCCCACGGGTCTGTATTGCCCAACCGAGGAGTGCCCCCACTCCAGTAGACAGTGTTTGCCACGCCCAGGATTTCCACGACCGGATCGCGATCTGACACCAACGCAAGAATCGGCTCTTTCACCGGCATCGTCAACGAGAGCCCAGAGGACCGATCGGTGTGATCAGCCCACGCTTGTGCC
>JBLIEN010000114.1:0-3705 GCA_047633115.1 Pontimonas sp. | reverse complement strand
TGACATGGGTGTCCTTTGCCAGGAATGGTGGAGGAAACCCTACTCTATCGCCCGAGCACTAGAGCCCGGGTGGGTCTAGGCTTAAAACCCCGTCCCCTCTGCCTGGAGCCATCATGCCTATTGCAACGCCTGACCAGTACGCCGACATGCTTGATCGCGCCAAAGCCGGGGGGTTTGCCTATCCCGCTTTCAACGCTTCCTCCTCCTCCACGATCAACGCTGTATTGCAGGGGCTGAGCGAAGCAGGCTCTGACGGCATCATCCAGGTCAGCACGGGTGGCGCGGACTTCTTCGCTGGCCAGAGCGTGAAAGCTCGCGCCTCTGGCGCTCTCGCCTTTGCTGCGTTTGCTACTGAGGTGGCAAAAAACTACCCGGTTACCGTTGCGCTGCACACCGACCACTGCCCCAAGGACGCATTGGAGGGATTCGTGCTGCCTTTGATCCTTGCCAGCGAGGACGTTGTCAAGAAGGGCGGGGAACCAATATTTCAATCCCACATGTGGGATGGTTCTGCGGTGCCTCTGGCAGAAAACCTTTCCCTCGCAAAGGAGCTCCTGCCGCGCATGAAAGCCATTCGGTCGGTCCTGGAAGTGGAAATCGGAGTTGTGGGCGGCGAAGAAGATGGCGTGAGTCACGACATCAACGACAGCCTTTACACGACGCTAGAGGACGCGGTTGCCACCGTGGAGGCGCTAGGTCTCGGAGAGCAGGGCCGATATATGGCGGCGTTAACTTTTGGCAATGTCCACGGTGTCTACAAGCCGGGAAATGTGAAACTTCGCCCCGAGTTGCTGGCAGAGATCCAAGAGGGTTTGGCCGCGAAATACGCCACCGCCGCGAACCCGCTGGACTTGGTGTTCCATGGCGGCTCCGGCAGTACGGAAGAAGAAATTGCCGAAGCAGTCCGCAACGGTGTGATCAAGATGAACATCGACACCGATACCCAATACGCCTACACCAGAGGTGTTGCCGGCCACATGCTCAGCAATTACGACGCGGTACTTCGCATTGATGGCGAAGTCGGCAACAAGAAGCTCTATGACCCCCGCGCCTGGGGCAAGGTTGCGGAATCGACCATGGCCACTCGCGTTATCCAGGCCACGAAGCAGTTAGGTTCAGCTGGGCACTCGCAGAAGTGACGCTTAGCGGGAGATTCGGCCGCCGATAGCGGACGGGTCAACGACCCCGCTGGCGTCCCGACGCAGTTCTTTGGGCAAAGAGAACTGAATGTCTTCCTCTGCTGTGCGCACTTCTTCAACATCAAGAAAACCTGCAGCGGCTAGGTCAGCAAGGGCCTGATCAACCAGGACTTCAGGCACAGACGCCCCCGAAGTGACACCCACCGTTACTACCCCTTCGAGCCATGCCTGCTCCATCTCGCTCGCATAGTCGACCCGGTAGGCGGCTCTCGCCCCGTACTCCAGGGCTACCTCCACCAAACGCACACTGTTCGAAGAATTGAGCGATCCCACCACAATGACAAGATCACATTCGGGGGCAATTTTTTTGATAGCTACCTGGCGGTTTTGAGTTGCATAACAAATGTCATCGCTGGGGGGATCCCGAAGATGAGGGAAGCGCTCCCGCAACCGCCGCACGGTTTCCATCGTCTCGTCAACGCTGAGGGTGGTTTGGGACAACCAAACCAAATTTTCTGTGTCGGGCGGATCAATTCGTCCAGCCTCTTCCGGGTCATTCACCAAAGTGGTGTTTTCGGGAGCGTGACCCATCGTGCCTTCGACCTCTTCGTGGCCCTCGTGACCGATAAGAAGAATGTGGTAATCCTGTCCTGAGAATCTCACCGCTTCGCGGTGGACTTTCGTGACTAGGGGGCAGGTGGCGTCAATAGCGTTGAGACCGCGATCGGCAGCTTCTTGCACAACCTGGGGCGAGACACCGTGGGCGGAGAAAACAATGTTTGATCCGGTAGGCACTTCGGCTACCTCGTCGACAAAAATGACGCCGTGAGCTTCCAACTCCCGCACGACATGGATATTGTGAACGATTTGCTTGCGCACATAAATTGGAGCTCCGAAGCGCTCCAGAGCTTTCTCCACCGCGATAACGGCCCGATCCACACCGGCGCAGTATCCGCGGGGCGCCGCCAAAAGAACCCGCTTGGTCGCCAACGTGGGTTCTTCCAGGAGAGGCGTGAGACGGGCAGGAATAAGGGGCGTGCCGAGCAGTGAACTCGCGCCGTTACTAATACTCACGCTCTTAGTGTAGATGCCGAACTCCTGAATCTGGCTGAGTGTTCTAGTTTAGAAATCATGAACGGTGCTAACAACGACTCCAGCCCCGAGGCGCCATGGCCCCTCCACAAGCTTTCCGAGCTTCTGGGTGGCTATATCGACCGGCTCGGCGCCGTGTGGGTCGAAGGGGAAATTACGCAGTGGGGAGAATCTGCGGGCAATGTGTACGGCAAGCTGCGCGATCTTGATGCTGACTCGTCCGTCGGCTTCACCGTCTGGCGACGCGCCAAGGAGTCCCTGCCCAAGGGCCTTCACCAGGGCGACCGGGTCATCGCTCAGGTAAAGCCGTCGTGGTGGGTAAAGGGCGGGACCCTGTCGATGAACGTGATGCAGATGCGCCACACGGGCCTCGGCGAGCTCCTTGAGAGACTTGCTCAGCTGACAGCCGCCCTTCGAGCTGAGGGACTTTTTGGGCTTGAGCGCAAAAAGCCCTTGCCATTTCTCCCCCGTACCGTCGGCCTTGTCACAGGAAAAGACTCTGATGCGGAAAAAGACGTGCTCACTAATGCGAGCCTCCGCTGGCCTGAAGTGTCTATTCGGGTTGTCCACGCCGCCGTCCAAGGCGACCGCTCGGTCGATGAAGTGATCAGCGCGCTGGGTGTACTCGAAGCTGACCCGGACGTCGACGTAATTATTGTCGCCCGAGGTGGGGGAGATTTTCAAAACCTGTTGCCCTTTAGCGATGAGCGTCTCGTGCGCTTTGTCGCGTCGCTGGCAACAACCCTTGTCAGTGCCATTGGGCACGAAGCGGACCGCCCGCTACTGGATGAGGTCGCGGATCTTCGCGCATCCACTCCCACCGACGCCGCGAAACGGGTTGTTCCGGATGTGGAGGCGGAGAAAATCATGATTCGCGACGCCCGGAGTCGGCTCCTTTCTCGGATGGAGGGAATGGTGGAGTACGAAGCAGAACGTCTGGAGTCTTTTCGCTCTCGACCCAGCCTTGCTGATCCGCAAACCCTGATTGATGGACCCTCCGAGGACATCCTCCACCTGGTGGCGCGAGGCGCCGAGCGCTCCGATCGGGTTATTGAACGGCTGGCTTCTGAGGTTGCCAAACTCCATGGTGCACTGCGAGGTTTATCACCCCAGGGCACCCTCGATCGTGGCTATTCCATTGCCCGAGACAGCAAGGGAGGAGTGGTGTCTCGGGTCTCCCAGATTTCACCCGGAGATTCGCTCTCACTCGTGCTGAGCGACGGCAGCGTTCAGACTCACGTTGATGAGCCCTAAGCGCTAGGTAGACTTATCGTGTGAACGATAAAAGCACCCCGGACGCCCCCGACATTGCGAAGATGTCCTACGAAGAGGCTCGCGATGAGCTTGTCGGCGCGGTGGGGAAACTGGAGCAGGGTGGCACCACCCTAGAAGAATCTCTGGCTCTGTGGGAACGCGGCGAAGCTCTCGCCGCGCGCTGCGAGGAATGGTTGGTCGGGGCCAGGGCGCGCCTTGA
>JBLIEN010000113.1:0-3757 GCA_047633115.1 Pontimonas sp. | reverse complement strand
GGGCGTCCAAGGCACCCTTAACCCACACCACCAGGGCTTGATCGCTGTATTCCTCGGGTAGAGGAATGAGAGCGACTCTCGCCGGCGCCACATAGTTCGCTTTGGGATAGATCCTCGCGAGGCGCACCTGGACCGAATCCGGAAGCGGTGGCCCGACCATTCGCAACTTACTTCCCATCACGATCACCTCACTGAGCCCCCTGTGCATCGCTACCCGCCGGAGCCGGGTAACCGACACCAAAGTTTCCACCGGCGTGGGAAGCACGCCGTAGCGGTCCACCATTTCCTCCACCAGCTCATCAATCGCACTTTCAGCACTGCTAGGCGCAGCGGCACCGGACAGTTTTTGATACATCTCTAGGCGCAAGCGTTCCGAGTCGATGTAGTCCAGGGGAATCCTGGCATCGACAGGAAGCTCCAAGCGCAATTCGGTTTGCCCCGGCGCCACGTCGTCCCTGAACGTGGCAATGGCTTCCGAGACCATGCGCAAATACAGGTCAAACCCCACACCTTGAATGTGGCCTGCCTGCTCGGCACCCAACATATTTCCTGCACCGCGCATTTCTAAATCTTTCAGCGCAATGCGGGTTCCACCCCCCAGTTCGGTGGTGGCGGCCAGGGTGGCAAGGCGATCATGGGCAAGCTCCCCCACGGGCATCTCGGGGTGATACAACAGGTAGGCGTAGCCGCGTTCGCGACCTCGCCCCACCCGACCACGCAACTGGTGGAGTTGAGACAGTCCGTAGCGCTCCGCGCGGTCAACAATCAACGTATTGGCGTTGGTGACGTCCAAACCCGTTTCGATGATGGTGGTGGAGACCAAAACATCAAAACGTTTCTCCCAGAAGTCCACCATGACCGATTCGAGATTCGCTTCGGGCATTTGGCCGTGCGCCACCGCTACACGAGCCTCGGGGACGAGCTCTTGAATGTGGGCGGCAACCCTGTTGATGGAAGACACCCGGTTGTGCACGAAAAACACCTGACCTTCACGCAACAGCTCTCTCCTGACTGCGGCCACCACCTGAGCGTCGTTATAAGGGCCGACAAAGGTCAAAATGGGGTGTCTGGCTTCGGGCGGTGTCGCCAGTGTTGACATTTCGCGAATACCGGTGACCGCCATTTCAAGGGTGCGCGGGATAGGCGTGGCGCTCATGGCCAACACGTCCACATTGATTTTGAGCGCTTTGAGCAAATCCTTGTGTTCCACGCCAAACCGTTGTTCTTCATCCATCACGAGGAGGCCCAAATCTTTGAAGATCACATTTTTGCCCAGCAAACGGTGTGTCCCGATCACCACGTCAACGCTGCCATCGGCCAGACCGGCGAGGACTTCTGCTACTTGAGCTGGAGTCTGAAAGCGCGACAGCGCCCTCAAGGTGACGGAGAAGGGCGCATAACGTTCTTGAAAAGTCTCCATGTGCTGTTTCACGAGCAACGTGGTGGGGGCGATCACGGCGACTTGTTTGCCCTCTTGAGCCGCTTTGAAGGCTGCGCGAACGGCAATCTCGGTCTTGCCAAACCCCACATCGCCGGCAATAAGACGATCCATGGGAATGGGCCGCTCCATATCCGCTTTGACCTCGTCAATGGTCGTCAGCTGGTCGGGGGTTTCCGCGAAAGGAAAAGCCTCTTCCAGTTCTCTTTGCCACGGTGTGTCCGGTCCGAAAGCATGGCCCGCTGCCGACATTCTCGCGGAATACAGTTTGACTAAATCAATGGCAAGCTCGCGGACCGCTTTGCGCGCTTTGCCCTTCGTGGCGGCCCAATCGGACCCTCCCATTTTGCTCAGCGCCGGCTGGTCACTACCGGCATAGTGACTGAGCTGGGCGAGCTGATCGGTAGGAACAGACAATCGATCGGGGGCTCCGCCTCGTTTGGAGGGTGCATATTCGAGCACCACAAATTCTCGCTCGCTGGTCCTCGCATTTCGTCCGCCCGTGGAGATTTCGCGGGAGACGACTTCGATGAACCTCCCCACACCGTGGGTATCGTGCACCACAAAGTCACCGGGCAAAAGCTGGAGCGGGTCGACCACTTTGGTGCGCTTTGAGGCGAGAGTGCGTCCGGTGCGAGGTGAGGCGGACACAGCTCTGCCGTACAGTTCTTTTTCACTCAGCACGCTGCGCAGGGATCCTGGCATCGAGAATCCTTCTTGGAGGACCCCCTGGGCCACAGAGACAACACCGGTACTGGGAGTGACGACGCTTCCCTCTACGCGATGTGGGATTCCCCGCTCACCGAGAAGGTGGGCCGTGCGCTCCACAAGACCGTAACCGGCGGCCACACAGACCACCTCTTCGCCATTAGCAACCTTGGCAGCAATAAGATCCCAGACTTCATCAATACGATCGCTGCCCAGCACGAGGGGCTGGATATCGGGACGAACAAGGCCCTCAGCTCCCGAATCAAGAACGTCGACACTGATCCACGCTCTCGGCGAAGCTGAATCAACAACGTCGTCACGGGTAAGGAAATCTCCTGCGGCTAAATCTATTGGGGCGTGCGCTTCACTCTGTGCGGCGGTTTCCCAGGCTGCGTGGAGAAACTCGCGATTCGTGTGGGTGAGAGATTCCGCTCTCGCCGCCACTTTTTGCCACGACACCTCCACGATGACGGTGTCGGTGGGGAAAAGCGTCGCGGGGGCCACCAGTTTCTCCACGAGCAAAGGTTGAAGAGATTCCATTCCTTCGGTGGGAATACCCTCCGAGATTTTGGTGAGCATGGCACCTAGTCCCGGATATTCCTCCGCGAGCTGCCGCGCGCGGGAGCGAACATCATCATCCAGAAGCATTTCGCGAACCGGCTCGAGGGCAATCTCCTCACAGGACTCAGGCAGAGATCGCTGATCTGCCACGGCAAAGTAGGAGAGGGATTCGATTTCGGATCCAAAGAAGTCCAAGCGGACCGGGTGCTCCGCAAGCGGGGGAAACACGTCCAGAATCCCACCCCGCACAGCGAATTCCCCACGCCTGGTGACCAGATCCACTCGCGTGTATGCCGCGCCAAGGAGGTAGCCGCTCCACTGATCCAGAGAATAGGTGGAATCTCCCGCTTTGGCGACGAAGGACTCGAAGTCGGCTATCGCAGGATTGACTCTTTGCACCAACGCTCTAATCGACGCCACCACAATCAGAGATCCATTGCGCTGCCCCTCAGCCGCCAGACGGAGCGCTCGGAGTGCGCTTCGTCTGCGTGCGACGGTTTCGGCGTGTGGGCTCAAACGCTCATGGGGCAGGGTTTCCCAGGCTGGGAAATCCAACACCGTGGTCTGCGGGCCAACCAGGCTGCGGAGTTGATCTCGAAGCTGATCGGACTCTCTGCCCGTGGGGCACGCCACCACCGTAACGGTGGGCGCTGATCCCCGCGAAGACACGGCCGCAATGTACGGAGTCCACGCACCGCGGGGAAGCACGAGAGACCCACCGCGCTCGGCAAGATCTGTCGCGGCCGCGAAATCGTCATCGCCAAAAAGCCACGCGGGAAGTGTCTGTAAGCTCACTGACGAAAGCTTAGACGCCGGGGCTGGAAGAGTGAATTTTGCCCTGCGCTACCAACAATCCTTCGGTTGCGAGAAGCTCTGTCGCCGAACACACCAGGGCGAGGGTCGATGCCAGCGTCTCTTCTTCGACAGAGTCAAATTTTCCCAGCACATAGTCCGCAGGCGGCATTCGACCCTCGGGCCTGCCAATCCCGACACGAATCCGGAAGAACTCGGGGCCTCCCAATACTCGGGCAATATCGCGAAGGCCGTTAT
>JBLIEN010000112.1:0-3821 GCA_047633115.1 Pontimonas sp. | reverse complement strand
AGGATAAAGAACATGCCTTTACCGCCCTTTGATCCACGGGGCAATCAAGGTTTAGCCGTCGGGCTCGCGCTTAATCCCACCGGCCCTCGCTATGACGTTTTGGAACACGATATAGATTTTGACACCACCTTTCTCTCAGAGGATCGAGTCTCACGGGGTCGAGATTTTGGCCTCCCTCCCGAAGGGCTCCCCATGGGCACCCTGGATGCGAGACGCCATGAATCTCTGGAGCAGTTGTGGTTGTGTTGGAGCGCCCTGGACGCCCTGGGGATTTGTGAGTACGCCGCGCCGCCTACTCGTGAGTTGACCCTCGAGGGAATCTGCTCGCTCGTGAGCGATCACACGGGCGCTCCGTTTACGAGGGGCGATCTCTTTCGGTTGGGGAAGGTCAGGCTGGGGTTATTGCGCGCGACGAACGCGGGCTTGGGACTCGCGGTGGCGCAGGACACGCTCCCCGATGTTTTCTTCGATCTTCCGATAGCCGAGGGGCTTCTCTCGGGTGTGGTGGTCAACCGCGAGGAATTTCAGGCGGCGGCGAATTACCTTTTCGACAAGTTTGAGTGGGATGAGGATGGGCTCGTTGATACGGGCCCTGTTGCGGCAGCAGTCATCGTGGCAAGTCAAGCAGCAGGTCGATTATTGGAGGGGGTCGCGTTATGAATCATGTTGTGTGGTCGCAGTGGGACGATGTAGAAGTGCCGTCGGGGGTCACAGTCTTGGGCCCGGCTACTGCCCCTCTTGATAGTGACGCGATGAAGGACGTCACGTTTTATGTGCCCCCCTATATGTCAGGGCTTGAGGGTTTAAGCCCCTCTCTGAAGATGCCAAAGCTCGAGTACTTGCAGATGCCTAATGCCGGGTATGACGACGCGATGGCGTTCCGTCGAGAAGGCTTAGCGATATGTAACGCGCGCGGGGTTCACGACATTTCCACCTCCGAACTCGCCTTAGCGTTAATGCTGGCTTCTCTTCGTGGTCTGGATGATTTTGTCCGCGCTCAACCCGAGGGACGTTGGGCGCAAGGCCCAAGGCCTTCGCTCGCCTACAAGACAGTGGGCCTCGTCGGATTTGGTTCAATTGGCCAAACAATCGCCGGAATGCTTGCGCCGCTCAAAGTCAATCTGATTCCTTTTTCTCGCTCGGGACGGGAGGGAAGCTACACCATGGATCGGCTTGAAGAGTTCCTTCCCCAGTGCGACGTGGTGATTTTGATTCTCCCCGCGACTCCCGAAACGCACCAGCTATTCAACAAAGAGCGGTTGGCTCTGATGAGGGACGGTGCGCTTTTGGTTAACGTCGCTCGCGGCCCGATTGTGGACACCGATGCGCTGCTTGCGGAGCTCCAAAGCGGCCGGATACGTGCCGCCTTAGACGTTGTGGACCCGGAACCGCTCCCGTCGGACCATCCTTTGTGGCAGGCACCGGGGCTCATCTTGTCTCCCCACGTAGGAGGAAACTCCAGCGCTTTCGAGCCAGGAATGAGGGCGTTACTCGCTACCCAGTTCGAGAGGTTGGCAGCAGGCGCTAGGCCTCTCAATATCGTCGTCGAAGGAAAAGAGAATCTCTAAATGAAAATAGACTCGCACCACCACGTATGGGATCTTTCTGTTCGAGATCAAGATTGGATGGAGGGCGACGCCGTTGCTCCCATTTCTCGGACGTTCACAATGGCTGACATGGACCCAGTCCTGGAAAAATCGGGCATAGATTTCACCGTCATCGTGCAAACCGTCGCGGTGATGGAAGAAACCCCAGAATTTCTCGATATTGCCGCCAACCATCCTCGCGTCGCGGCCGTAGTGGGCTGGCTCGACATGGAAGCTGCAGATATCACTCCCGCTCTGGAAAGCCACCTGTCCCACCCGGAGTCTCAGCGTTTGGTGTCAATCCGAGACCTAGCTCAGTACCAAGAAGACCCCCAATGGTTGGCACGTGCGGATGTCATCGCGAACATGAAGCGCCTTGGCGAGCGCAACCTGAGCTATGACCTTCTTACCTTGCCGTCCCAACTTCCCGCGGCGATTGAGGCCGTCAGCGCTTGCCCGGACACACAGTTCGTCCTTGATCACATCTCAAAACCCGTCATCTCTGCCGGGGAGATAGATCAGTGGGCCCACGATATCCGGGAGTTGGCCAAGCGACCCAACGTTGTCGTGAAGGTGTCAGGCATGGTGACCGAAGCCTCATGGAAAGACTGGAGTGTCGAGACGTTCCGCCCCTATGTTGATGTCGTAACAGAAGCCTTTGGCGCTCACCGCTTGATGTTTGGCTCCGATTGGCCCGTGTGTCTCCTGGCCGGGGAGTACACCGACATCCTTGGGATTGTCGAAACGCTCACCGCCGACTGGTCCTCGTCTGAGAAAGAGGCCTTTTTTTCTTTGACCGCGATCGAGGCTTATCGCTTGGAAAGCTTGTTGTCGTGAGTGTCAAACGGCAATTTCCCCGGTGGAGCAGCATCAAACCGCTTTTGGGCTGGTCTTGGCCTCGTTTTCGCCGTCGCGATCGAGGACTAGAGCGTTCCTTGACTATCGGTGATCTTCGAGAGCTTTCTCGCAAAAGAGTTCCCAAGTCCGTTTTTGATTACGTCGAGGGGGGCTCACTCCAAGAGCTCAGCATCGCTCGAGCGAAACAGACTTTTTCGAAAGTGGAGTTCCACACTCGTGTGTTGCAGGGTGTTTCGGAGGTGGACGTGAGCGCTAAGATTTTGGGGTCTCCCACGTCGATGCCCCTCATCCTTGCCCCGACGGGGTATACCCGGATGATGCACTATTTGGGCGAATACGCTGTGGCGGCGTCCGCCGCCAAGCAGGACCTGATTTATACACTGTCCACGATGGGGACCGTATCTCCCGAAGATTTGGTCGCGGCAACCCCTGAAGGTCGAAAGTGGTTCCAGCTCTATCTGTGGCAAAACCGTGAGCAATCTCGTGGCTTCATCACTCAAGCCAAGCGCGCGGGGTTTGAAGCCCTTGTTCTGACTGTCGATACCCCCTTTAGTGGCCTCAGGCTTCGGGACACCAGAAATGGCCTGACCGTCCCGCCAAAAATAACGGCGAAGACATTTCTCAATATGGCCATGAAACCTCGGTGGTGGGGAAATCTCTTGACCACCCCACCGCTCGATTTCGCGGCCATGCGCGGTTATGACCGTTCCCTGTTCGAGCTGGCGCAGTTGATTTTTGACCCCACGGCAACCATGAAAGATATACCGTGGTTGCAGGAAGAGTGGGGCGGCAAGCTCATTGTCAAAGGTGTCCAAAGCGTGGAGGATGCGCTTGCACTTAAGCAATTAGGTGTCGACGCAATAGTGCTCTCCAATCATGGTGGCCGCCAAATGGATCGTGGAATTGTTCCTCTGGAGCTGTTGCCCCTGGTGCGAGCGGCTGTGGGAACCTCGATGGAAGTGTTCATTGACGGAGGTGTTCAAAACGCTGGAGACGCGCTTGCTGCTGTCGCGCTCGGAGCTGATGGCGTCATGATCGGGCGCCCCTATCTCTATGGGCTTATGGCCGCGGGAGAAAGCGGCGTTGATCGTATGGCCGATATCTTCAGACTGGAGATGGACAATACTTTGAAACTTATGGGAGTTCCGAGGCTCTCGGACCTAACACCCCAGCACGCCCGTATTCGCCCGGAATGAACGCGGCAGCACATCACACTGCACCGACTCGCACTGCACGGAAAGAGGAATGATCGAATGAATCATATTCAGTCTCGTAATCCCAGGACCGGCTCTCTTCAGTTCGAGCCTCTCGAGGAAAGTAGCGCTGCTGACGTTGATCGCGTGGTGAAACTAGCGCATGGCGCGGGGGCCGGGTGGT
>JBLIEN010000111.1:0-3852 GCA_047633115.1 Pontimonas sp. | reverse complement strand
GACACTCAACCCGTACTCCGCCAAAACGGGCTCGAGATCCTCAGATGCGCCTCCGATTACCGCTGCCATGCCCGTGGGAGTGAGCGCAGAAGCCTCCGACATTGCACTACCTCGCGCGGCAACAAGGTTCAGGGCCTCTTCATCGCTGAGCACGCCTGCTAACGCAGCCGCGGTAAATTCCCCCACAGAATGGCCGGCAAAAGCGAGAGCTCTTCGCGCGGGCAAGATTCGAAGAAGTGCCCGCCCAGTCAAAATTCCTGCCGCCACAATGAGGGGCTGTGCGATCGCGGTGTCTTTAATGGTGTCTTCATCGCTGACGGTGCCATGGGCGATGAGGTCGATATTGATGGCTTCTGACCACCGCTCCACTGTCTCGCGGTGGTCGCCATCGGCGAGCCACGGTTCGAGGAAACCTGGCTTTTGAGATCCCTGCCCGGGGGCGACAATAAAAAACATAATGTCCAGTTTCCCTTCTCGCTGCCCACCACCGTGTAGTGGTGACCGTCATGTTTTACAGGCGCATTGTTGTCGTGAAGCTACAGCGCCCTGGGGGCCATTCCCGGGGTAGGCGGCTCGCTCATCGTCCCCAGGATAATGGCGAGGTGCAGGGTGAGCGCATCTCGAGGATTTCCGGGATCCCAACTGACCACCTGGGCTACTTTCTTCAGGCGGTAGCGGACTGTATTGGCGTGGACAAACAACTCCCTGGCGGTGGCCTCCAAAGAATGGCCGGTTTCGAGATAGGTCCAGAGAGTGCCCAGAAGGTCGAGTTGGTGATCGCGAAGAGGTTCATAAATGTGCGTGACCAGCGCCCTGCGCGCCAGCGGGTCCCCCGCCAAGGCCCGCTCGGGTAAGACGTCGTCGGCAGACAGGGGACGGTTGAGTTCGCGGCGTGCTTTGGCTACGGAGAAACCAGCGAGAGCTGCTTTCGCGCTTTTTGCTGCATCGACTACGGACGCCACTGTCGGTCCCACCACGAGGGCACCCGGGCCAAAGCTTTGTTCCATCGCTGTGGCAATCTCCAGGAAACTCGACGGGGCGCTCACCGGTTCGTCTTCTTCCGCTCGGCGACCGATCACCACGACAAGTCTGCTTCCTTGAACCCCCACCAGCACATCTGCGTGCTGATGGCGAGACGTCCGTCGGATGTCATCCACATCGACCATGCGGGGGCTCGTTCCCACCACCACCGCGACCTCGCCGTGACCCATCCATCCGAGTGCAGCAATGCGCGAGGGCAACTCCTGATCGTATTCACCACTGAGAATGGAATCGACCGCCAGCGCTTCGAGCCTGGCGTCCCACAGGCCTCTGGCCTCAGCGGCTCTGGCATACACATCCGCTGCTGCGAACGCGATCTCTCGGGAGTAGTGCAGGATTGCTTCGCGAAGCTCCGGGGGAGACCCGCGGAGCTGTTCCTCCACCACTTCAACGGTGACCTTGATCAGTTGCAGTGTTTGTTGCAAACTCACGGAGCGCAACAGCTCCCGGGGTGCGACCCCAAAAACATCCGAGGCAATCCACGGCGTGGATTGAGGGTCGTCGTACCAGGAGATGAAGGACGAGATACCCGTCTGAGCGACCATTCCCACGGCGGCGCGACGCCCGGGTGGCATATCCCGATACCAGGGCAAAGTGGACTCGAGGGTCGCCAACGTGGTGCTCGCCATCTCGCCCGAGATATTACGAAGCCACGCGAGGGTTTGCTTCTTGGTCATAGCCATAGTGCTCAAAGACGGAACGCGATGCCCGCTTAGGACTCACCGCCGGCGGACCCGCTGGTGCCGGCGGTGACGTCGTGCAGTTTGTATTTGGCGATGGCGGCGCGCAGAGAAGACTCTGGCACCAGACCTTCGACGCCGAGCTGTTGCAACACCCGCGCCGCTACAGAGGGTCCGTCGATGGCGAAGTAACGCCGGGCTGCAGCCCTTGTGTCGCTGAAGCCAAAACCGTCAGCACCCAGAGTCAGGTAAGCCCGTGGCACAAATTCCCTAATTTGGTCCTGCACCGCGTGGGTGAAATCACTGACCGCAACAACGGGCCCCTGGCTGTCGTCCAGGCGCTGCGTTACGTACGGGACCTGGGAGGTTTCTTCGGGGTACAAGAAGTTGTGGCGCTCAACGGCCACACCGTCGCGTCGGAGCTCGTTCCAGGACGTGACCGACCACACTTCCGCGCTGACGCCCCAGTCTTGGGCAAGAAGCTCTTGAGCTTCGAGCGCCCAGGGGACCCCGACACCCGAGGCCAAGATGGTGGCTCTGGGACCCACGCCCGAGCCGGCACTGATGCGGTGCAGGCCCTTGAGGATCCCTTCAACGTCAACGTCGGCGGGTTCGGCGGGCTGAACGAGAGGCTCGTTGTAGATCGTCAAGTAGTACATGACGTTGGGGTCAGGGTGCAACCCGCCGTACATGCGCTCCAAACCGGCTTTGACAATGTGGGCCAATTCATACGAATACGCAGGGTCATAAGTGATCACTGCGGCGTTGGTGGAGGCCAACAGGGGGGAGTGTCCATCCGCGTGCTGGAGACCTTCACCGGTCAGCGTGGTGCGACCAGCAGTCGCACCCATGATGAACCCTCGGGCCATCTGGTCTCCCGCAGCCCACATGGCGTCTCCGGTGCGCTGGAAGCCGAACATGGAATAGAAGACGTAGATAGGAACCATGGGTTCGCCGTGGGTGGCGTAGCTCGTTCCGATCGCGGTAAAAGCCGCAAAAGCTCCAGCTTCATTGATGCCGGTGTGCAGTATCTGACCTTGGGGGCTTTCCTTATAAGCGAGCAGCTGTTCGCGGTCTACCGACGTGTAGCTCTGGCCGTGGGGGTTATAAATCTTCGCCGTCGGGAAGTAGGCATCCATCCCGAACGTTCGCGCTTCATCAGGGATGATGGGCACCAAGCGGTGTCCCAAGTCGGGGTCCTTCAGCAGGTCTTTGAGTAACCTGGCAAAAGCCATCGTGGTGGCAATTTCTTGTTTGCCAGAGCCCTTCTTTACCGCCGCGTAGGTGTCCTCTTCGGGAAGCGATATCTGAGTGTATTTGGAGCGCCGCTCGGGCAGATATCCCCCGAGCTCTGCGCGCCGCTCATGCATGTACGCAATCGTTTCGTCATTCTCACCGGGGTGGTAGTACGGCGGCTGATACAGATCTGCTTCGAGAGCTGAATCAGAAATAGGTATGCGCATATCGTCGCGGAAAGTTTTGAGATTCTTCATCGTGAGCTTTTTCATCTGGTGGGTGGCGTTTCGGCCTTCGAAGCTGGGCCCGAGGCCGTAGCCCTTGACGGTCTTCGCCAGAATGACCGTAGGTTGGCCCTTATGTTCGCTGGCAGCCTTGAAGGCCGCGTAGACCTTGCGGTAGTCGTGACCACCGCGCTTGAGGAGCCAGATGTCGTCATCGCTCATTCCCTCCACCATGGCGGCGGTGCGGGGATCTCGACCGAAAAAGTTTTCTCGGATGAAGGCGCCACTTTCGGCCTTGTACGTCTGGAAGTCACCATCTGGTGTGCGATTCATCAAATCCCGCAACGCACCCTCATGGTCTGCGGAGAGCAAAGAATCCCATTCTCTGCCCCAGACGACTTTGATGACGTTCCACCCAGCACCGCGGAAGAAACTCTCCAGCTCCTGAATGATTTTTCCATTGCCCCGCACCGGTCCATCGAGGCGCTGAAGGTTGCAGTTCACGACAAAAGTCAAGTTGTCGAGGTCGTCATTAGCCGCAAGCTGCAAAGCTCCGCGGCTTTCGACCTCGTCCATCTCGCCATCACCTAGGAAGGCCCACACGTGTTGATCGGAGGTGTCTTTGATCCCGCGGTTCTGGAGGTAGCGATTGGCCTGAGCCTGATAAATGG
>JBLIEN010000110.1:0-4000 GCA_047633115.1 Pontimonas sp. | reverse complement strand
TGGGGTCTTCCCGTCGAGGATCGTCATCGGTGACAATCACGACATCCGCCAGTCGTGCCGCGGTAGCGCCCATAATGGGGCGCTTTGTGGCATCTCGGTTACCCGATGTTCCACACACCATGACAATACGGCCCGTGGTGAAAGCGCGAATGGTGGTCAAGGTGTGCTCATACGCATCAGCGCTGCGCCCCGCATCAACGAACACTTTGGGCCCGTGCTCGCCAGAAACTCTCTCAATGCGGCCGGGGATGGCCACCGGAATTCCGTCGGTGCCACTCCCCATGGCCTCCGAGATTGCGTCCATATTCACGCCGAACTCGATGAGCATCAGTATCGCCAAAGTGGCGTTGGACACCATGTGCTCCCCCACGATGGGCGCGTGAAGAATCAGGGTTTTGCCCACAGGGGAGGTGATGCTCCACCGGGTGCTCAACTCTTGCTGCTCCACCAGGTCATAGTGCCACGATGCTCCCGGGTGACCGGCCTTGGCGAAGGTTGTCACGGGAATCTTCACGCGGCTCGCCAAGTTATCCCCCCAAGTGCTATCCACACAGATCACGCAGCGGTGGGCCATGTCGGTGCCAAACAGCGCGGCTTTGGCGGCCAAATAGGTGTCCATGTCTCCGAAGTCTTCCAAGTGGTCGTGGCTTAGGTTCGTGAAACCCGCCACCGCACTCATTACACCTTGGAGACGGTTTTTCGACAGAGCCTGGGCACTTACCTCCATGGCGACTCCGCTCACCTCAGCCTCTGTCGCACACGCAAGCATCGCGTGAGTATCGGGTGCTTCGGGTGTCGTTAAAGTGGAGGAATAGGCAACGCCGTTCACCCTACGTTCCGCGGTGGTGGAGAGCGCAGTTTTCCACCCCAACCCGCGCATAGAAGCTTCGAGCAGGAACGCGGTCGACGTTTTGCCGTTGGTGCCGGTCACCGAAAAAACCGGCGGATGAGATTCTCCGCTCGTGCCATAGATTCGAGCAGCGACGGCGCCCAAAATGGCGCGGGGATCGGGTGCAACCAACACGGGCACACGCTGGTCAGAAACCACGCCGGCCCCCACAACATCGGTAAGTATCGCGCCGGCTCCGACGGAGAGAGCTTCCTCCCATACTTCGATGCCGTGCCTGTTGACACCCTGAATGGCCACAAAAAGGTCACCCTTCTCCACCGCAGACGTGTGGAGTGCGAGACCAGAGACCGCGACATCCTCGCCGTGCAGTTCAAGGCCCAATTCTCTGGCAAGCGAGGCAAGGAGATACGGTCGCTGCTGACTAGGCCTTAAACCAGGGCCATCGGCCATGGGTATTTCCTCTCGCAGCGGTGTGGTGTGCGCTACCAGGTTAGCGGGGGAAGCACGGCGGGTTCGCTCGAGGGCGCAACTCGGTAGTGCTTGAGGACGTGAGACATCACATCGTGGAACGCTGGGGCTGCCGCGGTGGAGACCCGCGAGGTTTGCGGCTTGTAAAAACTTACCGTCACCACATACTCCGGATCTTCCGCCGGAGCCATTCCTGCGAGAGAAATCACACGTTCAGCGCCATAACCCGAGGAGTCAGCAATTTCTGCAGTACCCGTTTTAGCGGCGACACGATACCCGGGGATTCCGAGCGTATTTTTTAGAGGACCTTGAGAGACGATCGTCTCCAATGCTCGAATCACCTGGTGAGACGCGCTGGCCGACACGACCTGGATGGGTTCTTCCACCGGGCTCTTGGCGAGGGCCCCGTCGTTGGAGCGACATCCTTCCACCAGGCGCAGCGGCACCCGCAGCCCGTCATTTGCCAGCGTTTGGTAGGCACCGGCCATTTGGGCCGCCGTCACCGAAATGCCCTGACCAAAGAACTGGTTATAGCGGGTAACAATGTCGACTTTGTCTGCCGGAATCAGCTGCCCGGGCGATTCCCCCAAAAAGTCCACCGCGGTGGAAGACCCAAACCCGAAGTCTCGGAAATAGCTGGTCGCAACACTCTTGGGCATCCGGCTAGAGAGCACCGATATACCGGTGTTAGAGGACGTGTACAACACACCCGCTGTCGTGAGCTGGCGATCCTCGGAGACCGCATAGTTCTTGATCGAGGTGCCGGAATAAACCTCAAATAGGCCCGGGGCAACAATGCGGTCTTCTGCGTAGGTGTAGCCGCCGTCGATCAGCATGGCCACCCCAATCGATTTCATGATCGACCCTGGCTCATACGGTGAGCTAAAAACGCGAGCACCCGTGTTGCCTGTGGGGGTCTGGGCAAAGTCGTTGGGGTCAAAGGTGGGCCAGTCCGCTGCGGCTAAAATATGGCCGTCCGCCACCCGCACCACCATGGCAGACCCGTATTGAGCCCCCAACCGGCTCCCGTGCTCGGCCAACTGTTGCAGGACGTACCATTGCAGGTCGCTATCGAGGGTGAGCACCACATCGCCGCCGTGGACGGGATCACTGGCCACCGTCGTGGTTCCTGGCAGGCGAACACCATCAGCTCCGCGCTGATAAGTAGCGACACCATTGTGGGCCGCCAAGCACTCGTTGTAGCCGCGCTCAATACCCGCTAGGGGCTCGTCTGTTCCCAGCATTCCGGTCAGGTTTCCCACCACAGGCCCAAAGGGATAGGTGCGCTCGCGAACCAAATCCATCTGAAGCCAAGGGATGCGAAGCTCCCGCAGGGCCAATCGGATCTCCGGGCTGACCCCTTGGATGAGGTAGGTAAAGCGCGCCGTAGTGTCACTCGCGACGGCGTAGAGGAGCTCGTCGGCGTTGGCGCCGGTGAGAGCGGCGATCTCTGTCATCGCTCGTTCAAGCGAAATTGTTTCCCCTCCGCGGCGAAAGTCCCCCGCCGTGCTGGGGTCAGCGCTGAGGTCATACCGGTCGACATCGAGGGCGAGGTCATTACCGACGCCATCAATGATGGATCCTCGGGAGGCCCACACTGTTTCGTCGGTGGTTCGGATTGCGGCGGACTGTTCTTGTAACTCAGTGGCCCGGACCACCTGAACATCCACCAGTCTGGTGAGCAGAAGAGATGCCGTGATCAACACCAAAACCAGCGCACACGCGACACGACGAGCGGACATGCGCTGATGTGTCATGACTTCCTATCGTGTACTTAGCGGGTGGTGGGCGAGGGAATAGATCCTCCAAAAGTGCCGACAGCAACGCGGGTTGGTGTCGTCACCGTGGCAGAAGACACCACAGCGCTCCCGGTGTTATGGGCAACGGGGATTGTCGCGGCCAGGAGCGCCTCTTCGGCACTTACTTCCGAGGTGACCTGGGCCGTAAGCAGGGCAGAGACGTCGTAGACAATTTTGGGCGGAACGCGGTCTTCAGTCCCCGCAGTGACCGTATACACGGGAGTTTCTGAGGCCGAGTCAGCGGGTGCTGCCTCACCTAAGACAGCCCCATCGGAGATGCGCAGGTAGGCAGGATTGTTGTCCTCGACCATGCCCATCGAACCGGCAAGGGAGGCGAGAGTGTCCGGAGCTGTCAGAGCGCCAATATCCTCCGCCACAATCTGCAGTGACTGTTCGCTGGTGCGCACGTCACTTTTGAGATCAGCGATCGTGTACGCCCCACTGGAGACACTGATCGAGAGTAGAAGCTGTCCACCCAAAATTGCGAAGATACCGGCAAGAGTGGCAACGGCATACCGCATCTTGGGTGCGGCTTTCGGGGACGTTGTGTGTCTTCTCGCAGACACGGCGCGAGTGGTTCTGGAAGTTCTCGATGGGAGCGGAGGAAAGACCGGCGCGGTCATGGGCGCCTCTTTCTAATTTTCTGACCGGCCCGGGTACGCACCGAGGCGCTCCGAGGGTTCTCCGCTATTTCCTCGAGGGATGCTTTTTCTGCGCCGCGGGTGAGGTCAACAAATTCACTGCGGTGCTCGGGAAGTTCTTGAGGGAGCCCTAAGGGTGCTGTGGATCGCGTGCGCTCCCGCAGCGCCGCCTTAACCAGGCGATCTTCGCCCGAGTGATACGACATGACCACGATTCGGCCTTCAAGGGCGAGCCGGTCCAA
>JBLIEN010000109.1:0-4008 GCA_047633115.1 Pontimonas sp. | reverse complement strand
CCGGTATTCGGTGATTTCTGGTCAGGTCCTGCTCACGGTGGGCGATGTCGAGAACGACACCCACCGCACCAATGCTCTCCGGACCATTGAGCGTTTGCTGGGCCTGGGAATTTTGCCCATTGTGAACGAAAACGACACGGTGGCAACGCAGGAGATTCGCTTTGGCGACAATGATCGTCTTGCGGCACTGGTGGCAGAGTTCATCTCCGCAGACCTTCTGGTACTCCTCAGCGATGTAGACGCGCTCTACACCCACCCACCCGTGGACCCCCGAGCCGCCAAGATTGACACGGTTGCATACGGAGATCTCCTCGAGGGTGTTGAACTGGGCGAGGCGATGGTCAACAGTGTGGGCACGGGGGGAGCCGTGACAAAGGTTAGTGCCGCCAGGATGGCCACTGCCGCAGGGATTCCCACCTTACTTACGGCCACAACGGCCCTCAATGATGTTGTCACCGGGTCAGCCCAGGGCACATGGTTTGAGCCCGCTCTACACTTGGCAACATGACTACAGAGCTTAATCCTGGAGCGTGGGCGCTTCTCACAAGCGCCAAGGATGCCTCCTTTGCGCTGCGCACCGCAAGCGCCCAAGTCCGCGACCACGCGCTCGCCGCTATTGCCGAGACGTTAGCCACCCACGTGGAAGAGATTGTCGCCGCCAACGCCGAAGATCTTGCTCGGGGTCGAGACCAGGGAATGTCAGAGGCGTTACAAGACCGCTTGCGACTCACCCCAGAGCGCATTGGTGCGCTGGTGAATTCTGTCTCCGACATTCGAGCACTGGCTGATCCGGTGGGCAATGTGGTGCGCGGAATGACGCTCCCCAATGGCCTACAGGTATCCCAGGTGAGGGTTCCTTTTGGAGTGGTGGGAGCCATTTACGAGGCCAGACCCAATGTCACCATCGATATTGCCGCTCTTGGCCTCAAAAGTGGCAACGCTGTGGTGTTGCGGGGAGGGTCTGCCGCCGAGTCCAGTAATGGCGCCCTGATTGCTCTTATGCAAGACGCCCTGGCCAGTGTGGGCTTGCCGCCAGCGGCCATCACCTCTGTTGACGCATTCGGGAGGGACGGGGCCTTGGCGATGATGAAAGGCCGGGGTCTTATTGACGTGTTGATTCCTCGAGGGTCCGCGGCACTGATTGACACGGTGGTCAGCACGTCCACTGTTCCTGTGATCGAAACCGGCTCTGGCGTCGTCCATATTTTTGTCGATGACACCGCAGAAGTGACCGAGGCCATTGAGATTATTCACAATGCAAAAGTCCAAAGACCCAGCGTGTGTAACGCGGTGGAGACGGTGCTCGTTCACCGACAAATCGCTGATGCCCTGCTCCCCGCTTTGGGACAACGCCTGAGCGCATCGGGTGTCACTCTCCATGGCGATTCCCGTGTCCAAGCCCTCCTCCCCGACGCGCTGAAAGCAACGGAGGAAGATTGGGCTGCCGAGTATTTGTCGCTGGACCTCGCCATCAGGGTGGTGGATTCCTTGGAAGAAGCTCTGGGCCACATTGACAGGTATTCCACGCACCACACCGAAGCCATTCTTACCGGGACGATGGTCCACGCGGAGCGGTTCCTTCAGGAGGTAGATTCCGCATCGGTCATTGTTAACGCGTCCACTCGGTTCACCGATGGAGGCGAATTTGGCTTCGGTGCGGAAGTGGGAATTTCCACCCAGAAGCTCCACGCCCGAGGCCCTATGGGGTTGCCAGAACTGACCAGTACGAAGTGGATTGTTAGAGGATCAGGCCAAATTCGCCCCTAAGCGGCGATAAATCCGCTAGATTAGGCCCACGTGAAGAGAGTGGGGCTCGATGATTGATGTACTGATTGCGTCCGGTGAAGTCGTCAACGAGTTGATTTTCCCCCCCGTGTACTTTGGGATAATTTTCCTTACAGGATTTGTCGTTCTGGGAATGGTGGTGTTCAGCTACCGCGATGTGGCCAATCGACACCGTCATAAAACCGGTGGCGCCTCGAGCCAACAGAGCTCACACTAAATTCTCATGGCTGAGTCCAACCGCCCGAGAATCGGGATAATGGGAGGGACTTTCGACCCTATTCACCACGGACACCTGGTGGCTGCCAGCGAAGTTCAGGTCGCGATGCACCTCGACGAAGTTATTTTTGTCCCCACCGGGCAACCGGCAGACAAGCCTCAGGTTTCGCCCGCGGAGCACCGCTACTTGATGAGCGTCATCGCAACCGCCTCGAACCCACGTTTTCGGGTGAGCAGGATCGATATTAACCGCCCCGGGATCACCTACACCGTCGACACCCTCGCAGACATTCGCACGGAGTACCCTGATGCAGACATGTTTTTCATTACGGGAGCCGACGCTATCGCTGCTCTAATTGACTGGAAAGATGCGAAAATTCTCACGTCGCTAGCCCACTTTGTGGGAGTGTCACGTCCCGGGCATGAACTGAGCTCGGGGTCGCTACCCGAGAATCGTGTCACCGTTTTGGAAGTGCCCGCTTTGTCGATTTCGTCCACCGATTGTCGCGCCCGCGTTAAAGAAGGCAACTCGGTCTGGTATCTGGTTCCCGATGGTGTGGTTCAGTACATTGCCAAACACGGACTCTATAGGGGTGAGAAATGACAAGTCTCCTGACCGGCCAAGCCCTCACGAGGCGCGAACGACGTGAGTTCGAAGAACACCACGAGGCTCCGTCGGCTCCTGAGCCCCAGCTAGATGCACCTCAGGCACGCCCGCCCCAGGAACGTGAGTCTCAGGCACCTCCGCTGATTGTTCCCGCGGCTCCTTTTTCGACCTTGGTGATGGAGCCAGAACCTGGTCCCACAGTCCCCTCACGGGCCGCCCCTCCTGTTGCGTATCCCACTCCTCACTCGGACGCTCCACCACTTACTCGATCAGGTGCGGCGCCCGTTCCTGATCAGCCCTCTGCCCCCCGTGACCACGCTCGCCCCCCCGGTCCGGGGCCCGCCGCTCCCGCCGCTGCTCAGCCGCTTAGCAGGCGTGAGAGAAGACTCCTTGAGCAGCCGTCTTCCGGGGAACACGGTCTGACCCCGTCTTCCCACGTCAGTCTTCCCACCGGTGCGCCGACCAGTGCGCCGACCAGTGCGCGGATCAGCGCACCAAGCAGGCCCCCAGAAGTGACACACCAGCCCGTTCTCCCGGCCTACGCACCGCCTGCTGCTCAGAGTTATCCTGCCGCTCCCGCGCGGCAGGCACCGCCGGAGTCCCACGAGCCGACGGTGTCCAGAGGCTCAGGAGAGACAACAGGACCATCGTCTTTGATCCTCATTCACACTCCCAGCGTCGATTTGACGGGCCCCCTGGGAGATAACGGTGATGTCATTGTTACCGGACAGATTAGGATTAGCCCGCAGATAGTCGAAAGGGGAACAGCCCCTTTTCACTATTTTTCTAAGGATGAAGATGACACGGAGAACGTCTATTCCGCCGGTGAGGGTGAGACGATGGTAAAACCCGTCCCCGCATCTCACGCGGTTGCGAGTAAAGGTAACAACGCCGAGCTGATGCTCATCCGCAACACACGTTGGGGGGCAGGCGCCATTGTGACGGTGCTGTCCATCTCTGTGTTCGCGATTGCGGCCGTTACTCTGTTGGTCCTGTCACTCACCACAGGTGTGTTGGTCTAAGTGGCGCTCAGGATCGCGCGATGAGCGCCAGCATTAGAGCGAGAGAGCTTGTGGAAGTCGCAGCACGCGCTGTGAACCAGAAGTTTGGTAGTGAACTTATTGCACTAGACGTATCTGAGCACCTGCCTCTCAGTGACGTCTTTCTGGTGTGTAGCGGGCGCAATGAGCCCATGGTTGTGGCGATTGCCGATGAGGTGGACAGGCAACTGTCCGCTGAGGGTGCCCCCGCGATCCGCCAAGAAGGTCGCAGAGATGGCCGTTGGGTTTTGCTCGATTGCGGCGAAATTATCGTGCACATCTTTCACGAAGAAGAGAGACTTTTCTATCAACTAGAGCGTCTCTGGCGAGACTCTCCGGTAGTGGAGTTACCGGTCTTTG
>JBLIEN010000108.1:0-4014 GCA_047633115.1 Pontimonas sp. | reverse complement strand
TGTTGCCGAGCGAATTGGCGACATCGTGATTCTCTGTCTAGGTTCCTCAGCTATTTATCATGTCCCTACGGCTTCCAAGATGTCAGCGGCAATGGTCGGTCACCACGGATCCATCACCCCACGCGAGAGGGAAATTCCGGTTATCCCGCTCGGGGCGTGGGGCTAAGCGGGGTCGTCGTCGCTCCTGGCACCAAAAACAATGTCATCCCAGCTGGGCATTTCGGGACGCTTCTTTTTGCTCACCGGGGGAGGGGTGGGCTCGTCATCGTCCTCGGGGGAACGTTTTTGTCCGATGGGAGTGATAAAGGCGTTATGGCCTTTTTCTTCTGCTTCATCAACGAGTCGGATGCCACCGGTGGAAGGGTGAGTGTGGCGCGAGGGTTCGTCGAACCGTTCGGCGGCAGCTTCCCGCTCACCGCGCTTTTTGCGCAACACCTCGAGTAGGTCCGCGGTGTCTGCCATCCGGCTTTCATCTTGGCCGCTGCGGCCGTAAGAAACGGGTTCAAGAAGCGGCGCTGTTGCACCGAGGTCTGAATTCTCAAAGATTTCGGAATCAAAACGATCGGGCTCTTCTTCGTCTGCTGCCACAGCAGACAACGCAGGAATCAGGGTTGTGGGCATGGGTTCGTGCCGAGACAGTACGGCGGCGTCCTCGTTAAGCGGCTCCAGCAGGTGCTTGCGGGGTTCAAAAGACCATCGGGCGCGATGTTCAAGCTCTCCTTCGTGAAAAACGAGCTCAAGGTGCCACCCAGATTCTTCCTTCCAGGCGCTCCACCCGTCTTCGACAGCGGAGATTGCGGCGAGGCGGCCGCGAACAGACTGACCAAAGGTCGTCTCCCCTCCTGCTCGCGTCGTGACCGGGACTCTGAGCGCCTGGTCAGCGATGAAGGCCCGTTCTGCGACGACGGCACCTTCAAACTTGACGATGTAGTCGACACTTTCCGCCGTGAGGTCAGCCACTTGTTGTGCGGAGAGACCGCGACGAATGTGGGCCTGAATTTCCCGGGGGCTCACCCTGCGGGCACCGGGCGAGGGAGGGACTGGTCTTTTTAGCGCGTTTGTGAGAGCACCTGAAAGAGCGACGTGAAATCGGTCACCGTCTTCTGAGACCAACACAAGATAGTCATTTTCGGTCCCTACCACGCTGAGCATTTTCATCACGGATGCCTTTCTTTCTGTGCTTGCACCTTTAGCTTGGCACGCTTTTGGCCCGGTTTTCGGGATATTTCGGGTGTGGCGTTTGGTGAAGTCGGTCCTGGGCGTTACTCTGTAGCGCGTTGAGGGCATAGAGTTTGGCAATTGTCAGCTCTTGCCGGCATACTTACCCGACTTTCCAAACATTTTTCTAGCAGGGAGCGAGCTTTAGATGGCCACCGACTATGACGCACCTCGTAAAACCGAAGAAGACACCGAGTCCATTCAGGCCCTGCAAGAGCGCGTCCCCGACAAACTCTCCGGCGTTGTCGACTCTGAAGATGCCGACAACCTGGGTTCGCTGGAACTTGAGGGTCAGGATTTAGCAAACGTAGAGCTCGACGTGGTGGTGCTTCCCCCACAGGCGGATGAATTCACCTGCGTCGAATGCTTCCTCGTGAAGCACCGTTCTCAACTGGACCACGACACCAAGCTGGGCGCAGTGTGCCAGGAGTGTTCTAGATAGTTTGCTTCGCCTTCTCGAGCGCCGCCAGGAACTCTTCTGGTCTTCTCGAGGAAAGAAGCCAGTAGGGGACGGGGTCTTCGGGGTCGTCGAGGTTAACCTTGACGACGGGGCCGATCCACCCGCGGATCACGAGCCACGCCCGTGCATCGAGCGCTACTCCTCGCTGTTCGCGGGCAGCATCGAGACGAAAAACCTGAGCGCTCTCGACAAACCTCAGTTCGACGGTGGCTCGACCGGCTCGAAGATGGTTGCCCTCGAGGGAGATTGTGGGAGAGGCAAGCCACAGCATGCCCACTGCTCCTGCCCACAGCGTGACTCCGATCGCCACCCCAAGAGCGAGATTCAGGGGCAGGAACACAAGTGTTGTGGCGGGAATGACCCATCCGACGGCTAGGACGAGCCACCAGGCGGGGGCGAGCTTCTCTCGGAAGGACAGCATGTCCCCATTGGACCACGTATATCCTGGGGATGTGTCCACCCAATTAGTCGATGTTCTCGTCGTCGGATTACCGCCGCGCTATTCCCATTCAGGTGACGCAGGTGCTGATCTTGCCGCAACCTCTGCCCATGTTCTGGCGCCCGGAGAGAGAGCACTTGTCGACACGGGGGTGTCGATCGCCCTGCCCGAAGGGTATGTGGCGTATGTGGTGCCCCGCAGTGGTCTGGCGTTAAAACACGGCATTTCTCTCCTCAATTCGCCTGGCGTTATCGACTCCGGCTACCGAGGGGAAATACGGGTCGTGATGATCAACCATGACCTCACCCAGGAGTTTGCTGTCAATCCCGGTGATCGGATTGCTCAACTTGTCGTTCACACCGTGGCTCACGCGATCTTTCATCCCGTGACCAAGTTGCCTGGAAGTGAGCGCTCAGAGGGTGGATTTGGTTCAACCGGTGTCGGCAAACACTAGGGTGTGTGGGTGAGTGATATTTCTACCAGTATTGATGCTGGCGACCGCGAGCACGAAAAGTCCGCACCTGCAGACCGAGCGACTTTAGGTCCCTTGGATGACAACGAGACCGGCTCGATCAAGCCATCGGTTGACTTAGGCAGCCTTCGGATTGAGCCCCGTAGGGGGATGTTGCTTCGGTTGGAAGTGGATAAGACCAAAGACCGCGTCGTCGCTGTCACTCTCGAGAGCTACGGTTCGACCCTCCAACTCCAGCCCTTTGCGGCTCCCCGCTCCAGCGGCCTGTGGCACGGGATCAGAACCCAGATTGAAGAGCAAATTAAAACTCAGGGTGGCACTGTCACTCAAGCCGAAGGCGTTTTTGGCCCCGAGCTTAAAGCTGTCGTCCCGGTGCAAGCCGAAGGGAAGTACGGGACTCGTGCCGTTCGTTTTGTCGGAATTGATGGTCCTCGGTGGTTTCTCCGCGCGGTCATCGGGGGAGACGCAGCCACAGACGATGCGGCCGCGGAGGCGATGCACGCCATAATTCGCAGTGTTGTGGTGGTTCGTGGAGACACACCGATGCCGCCGCGCGATCTGCTTCCCCTTCGCGTTCCCCCATCTCCGGGGGACGCGGAAACGCAAGGTGCAGGGTAGACAATGTCTGATTCTGCTCCAGAATCTGGAGTTATGGACGCTGCTCGTAAGGCTGCAGAAGGCTCCAAGTTCGGTCTCGTTTCCCCTGGTGAAGCTCCCAGTGGTGCGGCTCTCTGGTCCGCTGTAGGTAAAAGCCGTGGCCTGGTGGAGTCTCTTGCACCAGGGGTGGGTTTTCTCGCCGTCTACACAGTGACAGCGGATGTGTTCGTGTCGGTAGCTGCACCTGTGGTGATGGCTGTTCTTTTCATTGCTGCTCGGCTTGTGATGCGAAGCCCCGTCGTTCCTGCCATTGCTGGTCTTGTCGGCATCACGGCGTCGGCGCTAGTCGCGCTGTCCTCGGGTCGGGCAGAAGATAATTTTATACTGGGGTTTTGGGTCAACGCTGTGTGGATCGCTGCACTCGTGGTTTCTGTTGTTGTCAAGCGTCCGCTCGTGGGATGGATTGCGGCCGTGTTGCGCGGCAACTCTGGTTGGCGCGAGGACGCGGCAATTCGCCGCATCGGGCTTGTCGCAACCTGGATGTGGGCGGGTATTTTTGGAGCGCGACTTGCGGTTCAGCTGCCGCTTTATGCGGCAGGAGAGGTTGGCGCGCTGGCGATAGCGAAGCTTGTGCTCGGGATACCGCTCTATGCCGCGGGCCTCTGGTTTACCTGGCTATTTTTTCGCTCCGTCATTCACCGGGAGCGAGACCAAGCCGAGTGATACGATTTATCTCGACATAAAGATAACTGGGCGTCTGCCCCGTGAGGAGTCTCCATGAGTTCACTCAACAGTTTCCACGCAAAATCTGACTTGAGCGTCGGTGAA
>JBLIEN010000107.1:0-4055 GCA_047633115.1 Pontimonas sp. | reverse complement strand
TTCAATCAGCGTGCGGTAACGGCCGATTTCCACGCGCTGCAGATACCCCAACTGGCGGCGGCGGCGGCCGACAATCAACAGCAATCCGCGACGCGAGTGATGGTCATGCTTGTGCAATTTGAGGTGTTCGGTCAGTTCGATGATGCGGTGAGTCATCAGCGCAACCTGGACTTCGGGAGAACCGGTATCACCAGGGTGCGTGGCGTACGTCTCGATGATGCTTGCTTTGGTGTCGGGCGCAATGGCCATGTCAGCTCTCCTTCGTCTTGCTGCGCGGCGTCACACCCGAATGATGTAACTCTCTTAGTCCGCGGCCGTTACACGGCACAGCCTATGACTCTAGCACCCTCTGTGAACCCCCTCAGCGTTATCAAGGTGTGACCATCCTGGGTATTGCCAACAGTCAGTTGCCTTTGGGAGAATCAACCTAAGTTACTCGTCGCTCAGAAGCGCCGGAGGCCACAGAGCCCCGCCACTGAGCGGCGAGGTTACTAACCGGCTTGCTCGGGGTCTTCCTTCAGCGGGGGCAAAGTAATATTTCCCGTAGCCAGGGTCAATCCGCTCAGTCGCTGTGGTGACAGGACCTGCTCAAGCTCCGCCTCGTCCATCAAGCCTTGGGCGATCACGAGCTGACGCACCGTTCCCCCACCTGCAAGCGCTTCATGAGCCACCGCGGCCGCCTTCACGTATCCGATGTAGGGCGTCAGTGCGGTGACGACCCCCACACTGGCCTCCACCATCTGGCGGAGGCGGTCTTCGTTTGCCGTGATGCCATCGACACAGTTGATGCGCAGGGTTTTACACGCGTTAGTCAGCCACATCATGGACTGCATGAGGGACGCAGCAATGATGGGTTCGAACGCGTTGAGCTGTAATTGGCCTGCTTCTGCCGCCGCCGTCACGGTGGCATCGGAGCCAATAACGGCAAAGGCCACCTGGTTTACCACCTCAGGGATGACGGGGTTCACTTTGCCCGGCATTATGGAGGACCCTGCTTGCCGGGCGGGCAAGTTGATCTCGCCAAAACCTGCTTGAGGGCCACTCGAGAGCAACCGCAAATCGTTACAAATCTTGGAGAGTTTTACCGCGGCGCGCTTCAGTGTCCCCGACAGCGTCATAAAAACACCGGCGTCGCTAGTAGCTTCAATGAGATCCGGCGCCGTGCGGATGTGAAGACCGGTGAGATTGGCAAGGTGCGCACGAATCGCTTCGGGGTAGCGAGGGTCAGCAGTTATCCCCGTCCCAATGGCGGTGGCGCCGAGGTTGACCTCACACAGGAAAGGAATGGTCTCCTCAATACGCTCATGATCTTCGACGAGCGTGGTCGCAAACCCCCGGAATTCTTGGCCCAACGTCATGGGCACAGCATCCTGAAGCTGGGTTCGCCCCACTTTCAAGATGTCGGCAAATTCCCTGCCTTTGGCGCTAAACGATTCGGCGAGCAGTTTGTGCTCGGTATAAAGACGTCGAACCCCAAACACCATCCCAATTTTGACGGCGGTGGGATATACGTCGTTCGTGCTCTGGGAACGATTAACGTCATCGATGGGGTGCAGATGCTGATAATCGCCTCGTTCGTAGCCCATGAGCTCCAGGCCGCGGTTGGCAATCACTTCGTTGGCACACATGTTGGTGGAAGTTCCGGCGCCTCCCTGCACGGCCCCCAATACAAACTGGTCGTGCAGGTGGCCTTGAAACAGTTCTTCACACACCTGGTCAATCACGTCTGCTTTTGCTGCCGAGAGAACACCGAGGTCTTTGTTAGCTCGGGCCGCGGCCTGCTTGACGCGGGCCAGTGCCCGAATCAGATCAGGGTAGTTCGAAATGGCACGTCGGGTAATCGGAAAGTTTTCGAGCGCTCGCGCAGTATGAATTCCCCAGTAGGCGTGCGCGGGCACGTGGTGTTCTCCAAGGGAATCTATCTCGACGCGCATTGCACCAGAGTCGCCCAGGGAGTTCTCGTCCATCCCGGGCCGATAGGTTGCTGCGCCGCCTGGCTCGGCTTTAAATGAGGGACCGGGACCTGTGGTTTTCACCACATCACCACCTTCTGACAGGGGACGCACATGGACCCCTGAGGCGAGTCTACGAGGTCAAAGACCTCCAAGGTGGCGCTGTTAGCCTTGCGAAGTTACGAATGCATTGAGCGAAAGGATCCTCCCATCTCAGAAACACACTCCGTTGAACTTTTCGGCGCCAGCTGGTGCGGCGATTGCGTAAGAGCACAGGCACTGCTGGAGCACTACGGGGTCACCTACACCTACCGTGACGTCGATGCGAGTGATGCCGACAAAGCGCGCGCAATCGAGCTTTCTGGTCGCCGGAGCATTCCTGTGTTGGCCTTTTCTGATGGCTCGATCCTGACCGAGCCCAGTAACCCTCTGCTCAACGCCAAGCTCACCGAACTCAGCCTCATTTAGCTACCGGCCCCCTGGTCGACTTAGGCTCGGTCTATGCAACGGCTCGACGATAGCTCGTGGGTCATTTCCGCCAGTGACCTGGGCGCCGTGGCGCAGTGCCCCTGGAGACTTGCGAGGGTAGCCGATCAAAAATTGGGCAAAGGAATCAGCGTCGTTGATCTGAGCGACCCCATGATGGAGCTTGTGGCACAGCTCGGGTTAGACCACGAACAGCGCACCCTGGTATCGCTAAAGGCCGCGCTCAGCTCGGTCGTCGAAATCCCCTACGAGCGCCCACCCTCTGGCACCGGTGCCGAGGCCTGGAGAGACGCCATCCAACGCTCGCTCGATGCCACGCTTGGAGCGCTCAATTCCGATGCGGATGCGCTTTTTCAAGCCACGCTGTATCAATCACAACTGTCTGATACCGAATTGCCGATCGGATTTCAGGGCTTTGCTGACTTTATTGTCCGGCAAGGAGACGGCTGGGAAATTTGGGACACGAAGCTCGCTCGGCGTGCCAAAGATTCGGCCTTGGTTCAACTTTGCGCCTATGCCGATCAACTCCAGCAGCTCGGAATCCTCGCGTCAGGACAGGCTCGCCTGATCCTGGGCGATGGCTCCGCCAGCGTCCACGAACTCAGCCCGATTCGCGCTCGTTTCGAAGATTTACGCGATTCGGTGGTGAACATAATCGCCCAAAGGGAGGCCGACCCCGCAGCGGCCCTGTGGCGCGACGAGCGGTACGCAGCGTGTGGAACATCGGGGTGTGGAGCGTGCCAGGAGGCTATCCACACCCACGATGACCTTTTTCAGATCGCGGGGCTTCGCAAAAACCAGCGCGCCACTCTGCTGAGTGCCGGTTTCCAGACGATGCCGGAACTCGCAGCGGTGAGCGTGGAAGAAGTCCTCCGGCTCGCCCAGGGAATAAACAAAGACACTCTTTCTTCGCTCCACCTCCAGGCCACTGTTCAAGTGGAATCGCGGTCAACACCCTCGACTCGACCTGCATGGCAGCTCGTGTCCCGCTCAAGAATTGCGCGCCTGCCGCTCCCCAACGCCGGGGATCTTTTCTTCGATTTTGAGGGGGATCCGACCTATCAAGAGTTTGATTCCACCGGCGAACCCCTCAGGGATGATGAGGGGTTCGGCCCTGTTCGCTTTGGTATCGAATACCTTTTTGGTGTCTGGGGCGAGAACATCAACCCTCACGGGGCCAACCCTCAATTTCTGCCTCTCTGGGCAGAAAACTTCGTCGAGGAAAAGGCCACCCTGGAGCAATTCTGCGCTCTCGTCGCACACCGCGTTGAGGCGTACCCCGAAATGCACGTTTACCACTATGCGCCCTATGAGCGCACTAAAATTCGTCACCTTCACGCCCGGTACAACACTGCTTCAGAGTGTGTCACGCGGCTACTAGATCACCTCCTGGTGGATCTCTACCCGGTTGTGACCGGCAGTCTCAAAATTGGGTTACCCGGGTACGGACTCAAAGCTCTTGAAGCGCTCTATTTCGAACCGAACACCCGCACCGGCATTGCCGGTGGGGGTGAGTCCGTGGTCGCCTTCACTCATTACAAAGCTTTCACTCAGGAGGGGAATGTCCCCCAAGCGAGGGAATTAAAAGCCAGCATCACGGACTACAACCGACTTGAT
>JBLIEN010000106.1:0-4171 GCA_047633115.1 Pontimonas sp. | reverse complement strand
TTAAGAACAGGGTCCCCAAAAAGCCGTATGGCGCGCACCGCCATGGCTAGCTTCCGACGCGCTCTCTCATTCCCTCAACAACGAGGGCGGCAAGCTCTCTAGCTGCCTCACGTGTATGAGGGCTCAGCCTCGTCCAGTCCACAATCGACCCGGCGGCAAGGAAAGAATCATAGGGAATCCTCACCACGGAGCGCACTCGGGACGCAAAATGCTGTTCGATTTCATCCAACCTCACCACGTTGGTTCCCTGGGTTCCGGTGTTGAGGGCCACGACAGAATTTCGCGCCAGCTCTTGATACCCATTGGCTTCCAGCCAGGTCAACGTTTCAGAGGCCAAACGCGCCTCGTCAACGCTTCCTCCCGACACCACGACCAAACCATTAGCGCGCTCGAGGGTGGGGCGCATCACAGAGTGAACGACACCCGTTCCGCAATCGGTCAACACTATGGAGTAAAAACGTGCGGCCTGGTCTGCGACCACGTTGTAATCATTCTCGTCAAAGGCTTCCGAGAGAAGAGGGTCGGTGTCGGAGGCAAGGATGTGCAGGCGAGTCTTATCTTTGGACACCAGCTCCCCAAAGTCGGTGAAGGAACCGATCCCAGCTGCAAGCTTGACGACGTCGCGGACCGTTGCGTTGGTCCCCTTGGGAACACGCTCCGCCAAAGTTCCCCGGTCAGGGTTCGCATCGATTCCGAGAACTCGGTCATCACGAACCTGGGCGATGGCCATCCCCAACAAGGTGGTGACGGTGGTCTTACCCACACCACCTTTGCGGGTCAGCACGGGGACATACTTCGTGCCCTGTTCAAAGGGGATTGCAATGCGCGAGTCCAAGGCTTTGCGCTCTTGGACCCGGCGCGAGTCGCCGAGGTTGACGAGGTGAAAAGTAATTGCATACACGATCTGCTGCAAGAGGCCTTCGGGCGCTTCGCGGTAGCGTCCAGACCTCTCAATCAGGCGGTCATCTGTGAGCATCGCCGCGGGCTCAGGGGCGATGCCACGATCTTCGGGTCTGCGTCGATACAGGTCATCATGCGGGGCAAAAACCGTGGAAACAGTGATGCTCGCCGTGGGCTCGCCCGACACATCCGCAGGATCAATCGATTCTTCGTGAAGCTCAACATCATCCGTTTCCAGGGGCTCTTGGCCCGAGCCGGAGTCAGAGGTCGGCTGAGGGATTTTCGGCATGCACGAATCCTTCGGTCTTTACAAAATCGGTGAATTTGTATTCTAGAACACTTTGTATGAGGAAACGAAGTGAGGGCTCGTTTCTATGCAATTACGAGAAGGAGGTCTCCGGCTTCTACTTGTTGGGTGCGGGGAATGGCGAGGCGTTCCACTATCCCGGCCGCAGAAGCACTGATACTGGCCTCCATTTTCATCGCCTCGATTGTCGCCACAGCGCCGCCTTCTGCGACCGTATCTCCGACATCAACGTTGAGAGTGACCACCCCCGAGAACGGTGCAGCAACATGGCGAGGGTTTGCCGAGTCGGCTTTTTCCGCAGTGGTGACCACAACGTCAATCGATGTGTCTCGAACACTGACTGGTCGCACTTGACCATTCAGCGCGACCATGACGGTCCGGATACCGTGATCATCTGGTTCCGAAATTGTCTCCAAGGAGACATAGAGCTTAACTCCTGGTTCCACCTCGACCACAATCTCTTCCCCCAGATGTAATCCATAGAGGTAGTCCTTGGTGGCGATGACAGAGACATCACCGTAATTCTCCCGAACGGCAAGAAAGTCTTTCGTGGGACCAGGGAAAAGTAGCTCATTGAGGAGGTCTTGACGCACACGCCCAGGCGTGGCCAAAAGATCACTCTGCTGCGCAGTCAGCTCTCCATCTTTTACCGCCAGCGTCCTGCCCCTAAGAATTTTTGTTCGGAAAGGCTCAGGCCAACCGCCGGGGAGATCGCCGAGCTCGCCGGACATGAAGCCCACCACAGAATCAGGAACGTCGAAGGCACCCGGGTTTGCTTCAAACTCTTCAGGATCGACATCCATGGCCACCAGGTGCAGGGCGAGATCGCCCACCACCTTGCTTGAGGGGGTCACCTTGGTGGGGCGGCCCAACATCATGTTCGCCCGGGCATACCAGTCCTCGATTTCTTCGAAGCGATCAGCGAGGCCCAGGGCAACGGCCTGCTGGCGCAAATTCGAGAGTTGACCACCAGGAATTTCATGGGTGTACACCCGACCTGTGGGGCCAGGAAGGCCTGATTCGAAGGGCCGGTAGACCTTCCTCACAGCTTCCCAGTAAGGCTCCAGAGCGCACACTGCATCTAGGCCGATGAGGGTGTCACGCTCCGTGTGAGCCATCGCCGCTACGAGCGCGGAGAGAGGCGGTTGAGACGTTGTCCCCGCCATGGGAGCGCTCGCCGCATCGACGGCGTCCGCGCCGGCACGTGCAGCGGCCAACAGTGTTGCTAGCTGTCCCCCGGCTGTGTCATGGGTGTGTAGGTGAACGGGCAGGTCAAACCGCTCACGAAGCGCAGAGACTAACGAGTAGGCGGCTTCGGCTCTCAGTAACCCCGCCATGTCTTTAATCGCAAGAATGTGAGCCCCAGAGTCCACAATTTTCTCCGCGAGACCGAGGTAGTAGTCCAGAGTGTACAGATCTTCTGCGGGGTCTAGAAGGTTGCCCGAGTAGCACATCGCCACCTCGGCCACCGACGTTCCCGTGGCAAGGACAGCATCGATTGCTGGTCTCATATTGGAGACATCGTTGAGCGCGTCAAAGATGCGGAAAATGTCTATCCCCGTCGCGCTGGCTTCGTCAACAAAAGCTTCGGTCACTTCTCTGGGGTAAGGCGTGTAGCCCACCGTGTTGCGCCCACGCAGGAGCATCTGAAGCGCAATGTTGGGGAGCGCTTCGCGCAGAGCCCCGAGCCTCTCCCAAGGGTCTTCGCCTAAGAATCTCAGCGCAACGTCATACGTAGCGCCGCCCCAGGCCTCCACCGACAGCAACTGAGGCGTGAGGTGGGACACGGCAGGCAAGACCTCTACTAAGTCTCTCGTGCGCACCCTGGTGGCCAACAGCGATTGATGCGCATCGCGAAAAGTGGTGTCTGTTATGCCCAGAGCGGTTTGTGACCGAAGGGACCGCGCAAAAGCGGCGGGCCCTTCCCGATCAAGTCGCTGCTTGGATCCTTCCGGAGCGGCGTGCTGGGGAACGGAAGGGAGTTTGGTCCTCGGGTCCAACATTCCCTCGCCGGCTCCGTGGGGTCGGTTGACGGTGACTTCTCCCAACCAGGTCAGGAGTTTCGTACCCCGGTCTTTGCTCGGTTTTGAGTTAAGAAGGTGCGGGCGTTCATCGATAAAAGAGGTCGAAAGATCTCCGGCGAGAAACGCCTCGTCCTCCACCACGGCCTGAAGAAAGGGGATATTTGTGGACACTCCCCTAATGCGAAACTCGGCAAGGCCTCGCCGCGCGCGCGCCACGGCAGTGTCGAAATCGCGACCCCGCGTTGTCATCTTCGCAAGCATCGAATCAAAGTACGGAGATATTTGCGCACCCTGGCTCACCGTGCCGCCATCTAGCCGAATTCCTGCTCCCCCGGGCGAGCGGTAGGTGGTGATCTTCCCGGTATCAGGTCGGAAATCTGCAGAGGGGTCCTCGGTGGTGATGCGGCACTGCAGGGCAAAACCCCGTGCGCGAAGGCCTTCCTGGGTGAGGCCTAGATCTGCGAGGGTCTCCCCCCCAGCAATCCTGATTTGGGTGTGAACGAGGTCAACGTCGGTGATTTCTTCGGTCACGGTGTGTTCCACCTGAATACGCGGATTCATTTCGATGAACACGTGCTGACCGGCGTTATCACCCGCGGTGTCCACAAGGAACTCGACGGTCCCCGCGTTTTGATAACCGATGGATTTTGCAAACGCTACAGCGTCGCGAAGAATTGCCTCGCGAACCTTCTGATCGAGGTGAGGGGCGGGAGCAATCTCGATGACTTTCTGATGTCGGCGTTGAACGGAACAGTCTCGCTCGAACAGGTGGAGGGTTGCTCCCGCGGCATCAGCCACAATTTGAACTTCAATATGGCGCGGCCGAACGACCGCTTGTTCCAGGAACATCCGCCCATCGCCAAACGCGGTCTCGGCCTCCCGCATTGCGGCATCAAGCGCCTCGCTCAAGTCTCCGGCCTTATCTACTCGGCGCATGCCA
>JBLIEN010000105.1:0-4179 GCA_047633115.1 Pontimonas sp. | reverse complement strand
GCCACGGAGTGGCCGTGGTCCTCTCATCGGGGGGTTGTGTACCAATGGCCAACATCGTGGAGGACAGCGCGAGTTGACGGTGAGAAGTGCCCAAACAATCAGCACCTGTGTCTCCCCCTCCCAGAATCACCACGTGCTTGCCTTCAGCCGTGATGTGTGTGGCTATGGTGTCGCCAGCCTGCACACGGTTGGAAGGGGTCAGGTAGTCCATCGCGGGGTGAATGCCCAGAAGGTCCCTTCCGGGGACGTCAATGTCGCGAGGGATATTTGCCCCGGTGCAGACAACAACGGCGTCGTAGCGCTCGTGAAGCTCTTCCCAGGTGATATCGACGCCGATTTCCACCCCTGCACGAAAGCGAGTTCCCTCGGATTGCATCTGGGCAAGGCGTTGCTCAAGATGGCGCTTTTCCATCTTGAAGTCCGGTATTCCATAGCGAAGTAAACCGCCAATGCGGTCATCTCGTTCGTACACCGCAACGGTGTGACCAACCCTCGTGAGTTGCTGAGCGGCGGCAAGCCCTGCAGGTCCGCTGCCCACAACGGCCACAGTTTTATCACTTAAACGATCCGGTGGAATCGGCTGAACCCACCCGTTTGCCCAGGCGTCGTCGATGATCGAGACTTCAATGTTCTTTATCGTGACCGGAGGTTGGTTAATTCCGAGGACGCAGGAAGACTCACACGGTGCTGGACAGAGCCGCCCGGTGAACTCAGGGAAGTTGTTTGTCTCGTGAAGGCGCTCGCTCGCGGCTTGACCTTCCCCTCGGCGCACCAACTCATTCCACTCGGGAATCAAGTTGCCTAAGGGACACCCCCCATGACAGAAAGGAACACCACAGTCCATGCACCGGCTCGCTTGGCGGGTGACGCTGGCGGAGTCTTTTGCTCCGTACACTTCCCGCCAGTCACCAATGCGCACCTCCACCGGGCGGCGATCGGGAAGCTCGCGCTCGGTGTATTTCATAAATCCTCGAGGATCAGCCACCGGTCGCCTCCAAAATCCTTTCCCACACCACGTCACCGTCGAGGTCAAGCCCCTCCTCGCTCGCTTGCGCTGTCGTGCGCAGCACGGCTTGGAAGTCCCGAGGGGTGACCTTGGAGAATTCAGCCAGAGTATTCTCTGTATCCAGCAGCATTCGTTGGCCCAACGGCGACCCGGTCAGTTCGACGTGGGTGCGAAGCAAGTCCAGAACTATTTGGGCGTCAGCGCTGCCGAGCGGGCCCACCTCTAATTCCCCAGAAAGCCTGGCGTCTCTGTTGAGACGCTCGATTCGGAGGTTTCTCACATAGGCCGTCCCGCCGGACATTCCTGCGCCTAAGTTTCTCCCCGTTTCTCCAAGAATAACGGCGAGACCTCCTGTCATGTACTCGAGGGCGTGATCTCCGACACCTTCAACAACGGCTGTGGCTCCGGAGTTGCGCACCAGGAACCGTTCCCCCACTACCCCCGAGAGGAACATTGTGCCGGAGGTGGCACCGTAGCCGATTACGTTTCCGGCAATGACGTTGCGCTCCGGGGCGAACACCGTTCCTTCTTGTGGGGTGAGCACGAGAGACCCGCCAGAGAGGCCCTTGCCGACGTAGTCGTTGGCATCTCCGGTGAGGCTCATGGTGATTCCACCGGGCAAAAAAGCACCAAAAGACTGTCCGGCAGCTCCCGTGAGGAAGATGCGAATAGTGTCGCTGGGAAGACCATGTTCGCCATGTTTCACGGTGACAGCGTTCCCCAAAAGGGTCCCCACGGCTCGTTCGGTGTTGCGAATGGGCAAGCTGATGTTCACCGGAGTACCAGACTCAAGTGCCGGTTGGGCAAGCTCGATGAGTGTCTGGTCAAAGTGTTTCTCCAGCTCGTGGTCTTGCCCTTCTACGCGTGTGAGGGCCACGCCCTTTTCGGCGTGGGCGCCAGAAAGGATGGGGGTGAGGTCGAGACCGTCAGCTTTCCAATGGTGGATGGCACGGTCAACATCGAGAAGCCCCACCTGTCCGATGGCTTCGCCCAGGGAGGTAAAGCCCAGTTCCGCAAGATACTCCCTGACCTCCTCGGCAAGAAACTCAAAGAACGTCTTCACAAATTCCGGTGTGCCAGTGAACCGCTTGCGCAGTTCTGGATTCTGGGTGGCTACACCCACCGGACACGTGTCAAGATGGCACACCCGCATCAGAATGCATCCGCTGACGACCATAGGTGCGGTGGCGAAACCGTATTCTTCAGCCCCCAGAAGCGCAGCGATGATGACGTCGCGGCCTGTCTTCATCTGTCCATCCACCTGAACGGTTACGCGACCACGAAGATTGTTGACCGCGAGGGTCTGCTGAGCCTCTGCCAAGCCAATCTCCCAGGGCGTGCCAGCGTGTTTCAAGGAGTTCAGGGGGCTCGCCCCGGTGCCACCGTCATGGCCCGAAATCAGGATGACGTCTGCTTTTGCTTTTGCAACACCGGTTGCCACGGCACCGATCCCCGACTGGCTCACCAGTTTCACGTGGACGCGAGCTCGGGGGTTGGAGCGCTTCAGGTCGAAAATAAGTTGTTTGAGGTCTTCGATGGAGTAAATATCGTGGTGTGGCGGGGGTGAAATCAGTCCCACCCCGGGGGTTCCATGGCGCAGTGTCGCGATCCACGGGTAGACCTTGTTGGCAGGCAACTGCCCGCCCTCACCGGGTTTAGCCCCCTGAGCCATTTTGATTTGCAAATCTTCCGCCATGGCGAGGTAGTAGCTCGTCACACCAAAGCGCCCCGAGGCAACCTGCTTGATTTTGCTGCGGCGCTTGGGGTCCCGCAACCGCTCGGGTGACTCCCCTCCCTCGCCGGTGTTGCTTCGAGCACCAAGCTCATTCATTGCCACGGCGAGAGTTTCGTGCATTTCCGGAGAAATAGCGCCCATGCTCATCGCTCCCGTGGTGAAACGAGCAATAATCGCCGACGCCGACTCAACATCGTCGATAGGAACGGGCGTGCGGTTTTCGGTCCGCAGTCGGAAGAGGCCACGCAACGTCATCAATTTTTCGGCCTGATCATCGACGTTGCGGGTGTAGGTGCGAAAAACGTCAAAGCGTTTACTTCGAGTGGCGTGTTGGAGGGTGAACACGGTTTCAGGATTGAAGAGGTGGGGAGGGCCTTCCCTGCGCCACTGGTATTCCCCGCCGACGGGAAGCCCCGCGTGCGGGTTCGCCCCCGGTGCAATCGGGTACGCCAGGCGATGACGCGCTTCGTTCTCCTGAGCAAGGATCTCCAGCCCCACACCACCGATCACAGTGGTGGTACCCGTGAAATAGGTCTCCACGAGTTCTCGGCTGAGCCCGATGGCCTCGAACGCTTGTGCTCCGGCGTAGGAGGACACCGTCGAAATTCCCATTTTGCTCATAATCTTGAGCACGCCCTTGCCCAACGCGTTAATCACGTTTTGCACAGCTTGATCTGGCGTAACCGTTGCGATGACTCCGGTCCGAGAAAGCAGTTCCACCGTTTCCATCGCCAGATAGGGGTTGACAGCAGAGGCCCCAAAAGCAATGAGGAGCGCAACGTGGTGCACCTCCCGAACATCACCGCTTTCGACCACAATTCCCACCTGCATCCTTTTGGACCCGCGGATGAGGTGGTGGTGAACAGCAGAGAGCATCAGGAGAGAAGGAATCGGCGCCAAGTCTTGATGGGAATCGCGGTCACTCAGGATAAGGAACAGTGCACCGCGCGCGACTGCCTCGTCCGCTTCCGCGCAGAGTTCCGCTATGCGAGATTCGAGCGCACCGGGACCCGCATCAAGGCGGTAGAGGCCATGAAGTGTCTCCGACGAGCTCTCGCCTGAGGGAAGGCGAAGGTGCTCGATTTTCGCCAGCTCATCGTTGTCTATGACGGGAAAATCGAGCGACACCTGAGTGGCGTGAGCCGGAGTGGCATCAAGAAGGTTGCGCTCGGGACCCAAACCGCTCGCCATGGAGGTCACAACCGCTTCGCGAATGGAATCCAGCGGGGGGTTCGTCACTTGAGCGAACTGCTGAGAGAAATAGTCAAAGAGCAGGCGCGGTCGATCAGAAATGGCAGCGATCGGAGTGTCGGACCCCATGGCGCCCAGAGGTTCAGCGCCGTTGGAACCCATAGGCGCGAGCAGCACACGGACTTCTTCTTCTGTGAATCCGAAAGTCCGCTGACGCCGTTGGACAGAGCTGAGTGTGTGAACAATA
>JBLIEN010000104.1:0-4220 GCA_047633115.1 Pontimonas sp. | reverse complement strand
GAACCTTGCCCTCCCGTGGAAGCGATTGCCACGTTAACCCCTATTAAGTTGCCTGAGCGGTCAAGAAGCGCGCCGCCGGAGTTGCCGGGATTAATAGAGGCATCGGTTTGCACCACGGGAATGGAAATCGTCTGACCCGACAGCGGGGAGGCACCCGGCAAATCAAAATCAAATTGACCATCTTCTTCCCCCGGCGCCTGGGAGGCGCCGACCGTAATACTGCGATTGATGGCGGAAACAATTCCCGAGGTCACAGTGCCAGGAAGGCCTAAAGGAGCTCCGATAGCTATCGTTTGATCCCCCACGTTAAGTTTGGTGGCATCTCCCAGGGGCATAACCTTGAACGGTCCTTCATTGGCAATCTTGACTACCGCAATATCGGTGACCAGGTCACGACCGACCACTGCGCCTTCGAACAACCTGCCATCAGACATGATGATACGAATGGCGGGTTCTTCGGAGCCAATGGACACGACATGGGCATTGGTGATGAGGTAGCCATCTTCTCGAATGATGATTCCCGATCCACTTCCCGATCCTGTCCGCCCCGCAACATTCAGGGTCACCACGGAGGGCATCGCCCCGGCCGCAACGGCCGTAATTTCGCTCGCTTGCATCGGCGAATTGACGGTAATGGTCGCAGGCGACTGAATTCCCGGTGTGACCAGACCGCGTGACGACAGATTCCAAATCGCAAAAGCTCCCCCAGCCGCTCCGCCGAGTAACCCTCCAACAAGGAGTGCCACAGTGACAAAGCCTCCCAGCTTGCGAGCTCGTCGTGAGTCCTCACGACGACGTCTGACGGATTGAGAGGCGAAGCTATCTGACACTCCTTCATGCACCCCAGCCGCAAAAGGGGAACCCTCATAAGGCGAAGAGGCCCCTAAGAGCTCGGCAGCGCTCGGGTCTGAACGGAGGTAGTCCGATGGTGACATAAAAAAATCCTTTCGCAGTCATCAAGCATGGCCCCTCTAGCTTGACGCGCGCTTGGAAGAACCTTAAGGATACCCGGAGGCCTCCCTAACATCTTCCGCCCACGAGAGCGTGTGAGGCGCAGCCTTCCTGCACCAGCAAGGAGGTGACTCTCAGCACTTCCAGCTTTCTCGTGCCTGCATTCCTCCATACGGTGCCGGGGACGGGAACAAAAGGGGCCCCATCAAACCGATATGCCACGTCAAATCCGACCTCCAGGTCAATCTGATACATACCAGGGTAGGAATAGATGTGGCTCGTCGCGGTAGGGCGAAACTGCCCAGTCCCCCATGAGCGTCCCGCAACCGACATCTCGGACGAGGTGCCATCGCCGTAAATAAAGCGGTATGTGGAGGGCCTAAAGCGCACCTGGATGGGCCACCCCAGGAGTTCTCCTTGTTCGACGCTCTCCCCCACCCGGGCGAAAATATTGGTTGACAACCGCGGCAAACTCCACCCGTTGGGCTCCACCCCGATAGCGGGAGAACCGGGGGCGAAACTTTTCAGGTCACTCGCGCGCGAGGGTGGCTCGGGCGGCGTGGCTTCGAAAGACTCGGTAGGGTTTTTGGCCGGCGAAGACGCCTGGCAATACCCAGAAATTTTGATCCGACATTCAGATGTGCCTACTACCGGCTCGCGCGGGGGAGGAGGGCTCCACCACGATTGCCCGCCGCCCGATGAACTCGAGGAGCTTTGCCCCGGCACCCCTGGTGACGTGCGAGAAGCCCCAAGGGTGATTCCTTCCTGGTCGAGTTCGGTAGTGATACCGAGGCACTGCCCGCTGGATTGGGCGGCCTGGGAGCATTCACTGGCCGTCGCTGGCGTCATCGAAATGAGCACGATCACCCCCACCAGGAGAATTCCTGATCCGGCGCGTTTCAGCATGGATACACGCCCCACCAGCGCTGCCAGGAATCGATGACCATGTTCCGCAGCGAGTCCCCCGTTAACCACGCCTGAATAGCTGTGCTCTCCCCCCAGGTCACCCCTGGCTGGTCGAGATACCGATCGAGCGCAGCCCACTCTCCAGTGTCTCCATCAAAGTCCTCGTAGATGGGATGCCAGCGGAGGACACTCTTGGGCGGATCGTCGTAGCCCGTGGGGATCACAAAAAGGTTGGTCCCATCTACACACATCACCACTCCGACCTCGAGAGTCCCCTGGGGGGTGATGTGCACGCTTTGCACGAGGGGAAGATTCATCACCGTCGCGCCCACCGATCGCAAGTCTTCGGCTACGAAGTAGTCAAACCCTGCATGTTCTTCCGGGAGCCACGACTCGCTCACCACCGACGCTATGCGGTGAGAATCCACTCCACCACCCCTCGTGATGGCATCGGTCAACTCCAAATATCTCTCTATTACTTCTGTCGCAGCGATTCGTGCGTCGTCATAGAAATCTTCGGGAAACTCGCGTGCAGGCGCCACCCCAGAAAGAACGGTTGGCTCACTTGCAGCCGGCGGCGCTTGATTCCCCGGTCCTGCCACACAGCCGGAAAGAAAGAGAAGCAGGACCAGAAACATCGAGCGAGTGGGGGGCATACGAGGTAGGTTAGGCAGATTCTGCCCATCGCCGCGTTGTCTCTCCACAGTGTCTGGACTGTTTCGCAGAGTAATGCTCTAGGTTGTCCCTACTTAAGAACACACGTGTGACTTTTAAGGAATGCGATTTTGGCAGAAACATACGAGTATCCTTCAGCACTGGTGGACGAGTTACTGACCACCACCGAAAACCTGTTCCTCGAAAAAGGTGTCAAAGAGACAACGTTGGAAACTGTGTCTCAGCGTTGCGGGGTTTCACTGGCGGAGGTTGAGGAGCTCTACCCCACCGCTATGGACTTACAGGTTGCGATGCTCAATCGCGAGTTCACCCGGATGTATCGGGGCATCATGGAGAACGTGGAGAGAGACCCCCGGGGCGGACTGCTGTCTCGGATGTACACATATATTCTTACGCAGGTTTATGAGCGCCCTGTAGCCAGAACACTGTTCATGATTGACCGCTCGGCTCTTCACGAACTGATGACACACCAGTACGCCCGGGTCTACCTTCCTTCGGTCCAAATCCGGAGAGAACTGGCCGAAAAACTGCAAGAGGTGGGAATGATCAAGCCCGGAGTCGACCCCGGGCTTGTGTCGTCTTGCATGACGGTCATTTCCGGCGGCCTCGCCCTGACAGCCCCCCACACCAACCTTGATGAAATTGTCGAGGCTTTGATGAAAATGTTCGGGCAAGAATTCGACGCTGATGTCTCTGATACGCGAGCGGGCAAGGCCCTCTTTTACGATTGGGCGACCTCGCTGGAAACCGCCACTCGCGACGAACCGCTCGGTTAGGGTTGGGTCGCTCGCTTCGCGGCCACATCAAAGCGACGCACACTGCCCATCGGGTTGATAGACCTTGCCTGCTCCACCATCTGCAGTTCGCAGTAGGCAGTGCCGAGGATCTCTTGCTCGCCCAACCGCAGCACCACATGCCCTGAGGCGTCAAAAACCTGACTGTGTCCGATACCGTGCGGCAGCGGATGATTAACGGCAATGACACTGCACTGCAGTTCGATAGCCCTAGACCGAAGAAGCGTGTCCCAGTGGAGCACTTTATCCTCACCGGGCACCCACTGGGCCGGCACAACAATCGCGGTCGCGCCAGCATCGACAAGCGCCCGCCCCACTTCGGGGAACCTGAGGTCGTAGCAGGCCATCATCCCCACCTGGAAGCCTGCCCACTCAAAGAGGTGCACCTGGCCTGCGTCACCGGGGCTAATCCACTCGGATTCGCTCGCCCCAAAAGCGTCATAGAGGTGAATCTTTTCGGCCGTGGCAAGCACTCCTTGAGGCCCTACGGCCACCATGGTGTTGACGGGCTTATCGACGCTTTGTTTAGCCAGGAGTGCCCCCGCAACGATGGTGATGCCCTCGGCTTCCGCGGAAAGCTCTGAGAGTGAGGCCACCCACGATCCATCCAGTGATTCGACGGGTACCCCGCTGCGCACCCCGCCGGGCTCAAACGAGAAAGAGTACTCGGGAAACACCGCCAGGGTGGACCCCGCCTTACGAGCGGCAAGGACCTGTTCGCGGAGAGCGCGCAGGTTGCTCGCCGGATCAACACCGGGTGCAAACTGACCAAGGCTTACCCGCGGTTGCACACTCATATCCGCAAGCTTAGACACAAAGAAAAACCACCCCCACACCAGAGGGCTTGTGACACATGGTCGCGGGACCAGGATGCGAACCGGCGACCTCTGGGTT
>JBLIEN010000103.1:0-4282 GCA_047633115.1 Pontimonas sp. | reverse complement strand
TGCCTCCAGAGGAACCGGCCCCAGCCAGCCACTCCCAGCCGAGGTTGCTCGACAGGGCGCTCTGGTTGACCATCATGAAAATCAGAGGGGCGTAGTGGTTCCACCAATCACCGCCTGCAAGCTTGATATCCACATTTGCCACACACCCGACACCATGGCCGCCCCAATCGCCATCAGAATCACGCCGCCGGTGATGTTGATGGTGCGAATGTGACGCCTCAGCCAGGCGACTCCGCCGGTGACCCACCCAAACCCGAGGGCGATGAGGATGAAAGGTATGCCTAGCCCGAGGCAGTACGCAGTGGCGAGCGCCACTGCGCGGGGAATGTCCCCCACGCTCAGTGCGAGGGTGTTGATAGCGACCAGTGTCGGCCCAATGCAGGGGGCCCACCCCAGACCGAAAACCATGCCCAGGATCGGTGCGCCGAGGAAACCGTTTGTTCCCGACAGCGGGAGGGTCACGGCTCGTTGAAGAAAAGACACCTGGCCGATGAAAACAAACCCCATCAGGATTACCAGTAACCCAGCGAGACGCACGATGACATCAATCCAGGGCACCAGGAGGGCGCCTAGCGAGGCAAAGGCCACGGAGAAACTGATGAAGACAGCGGAGAACCCGGCAATAAACAGCAACACTCCCGTCAGCATTCGGAGCGTGGGACGCTTCGTATCATCACCTGCACGAAAGCCACTGACGTATCCGAGGTACCCAGGAACGAGGGGCAAAACACAGGGAGAAGCAAAGGCCAGAAAACCTGCCGCCACGGCCAGGGGCAGCGCAAGCAGCATCGGCCCAGAAAAAGCTAGCTCTCCGGGGCTTCCCACGACTATCGGCTTTCGTCGAGCAGGTCGTCGATCATGCCCCGGAGAATATCGGGCTCGCTCAGAAGTCCAGAGATCCTGGTCGCTACGCGGCCTGTGGCATCCAGAACAAGCGTGGTGGGGACAGCGTTGGGAGCTACTTCACCCGCGAAGGCCAGGCGGACACCGCCCTCTGCCACGTCCATGATGGAGGGGTAAGTCACCTCAAACTCTCGGGCGAAAGCCAAAGCCGTGGGAGCTTGGTCCCGAATGTTGACACCCACAAAGACGACACCTTCATCGCGGTACTCCTGGTAAATCGCCTCAAGGTCTGCTGCTTCTAAGCGGCACGGAGGGCACCCGGCATACCAAAAGTTGACCACCGTCACAGACTGGGCGTAGTCGTCGGGCGAAAAAAGATCCCCGTTGTCGAGAACTCCACCAAACGTCACCGGACTATTCCTGGAACCAGGCGCAATAACCGTGATGGCACCATCTCCAGAAATGTAGTTTTGGCCACTCCCGGAGCGATACTGCTCGGCCAGAGTGTCAGATGCGCTGGAGCAGGCAGAGAGCATGAGGGCTAAAGAAAGAGCACCGGCGAACGCCACTGTCTTCACCTACACGGCCCCCAAATCTATGGCGTCTTCCAGGAGGTCAGCTGCCGGTTCTCGATAGCTTTCCTCTTTCCATTTATCGGCCACCTTCTTTATCGTGGTGATGCTCGAAAGAGAACAGCGTCGATTCTGAGGCAGGTGGGGCAGGGGAATTCCTGCAACGGCGCGGTGCAAAACCCAAATCGCCACCTGGTGGGTAACGAGAACCACTTCTCCTTCATCCACAGAATGCCAGGCGTCCTCGGCAACATCAAGCATGCGCTGAGCAATCTCCCGGTAGGGCTCGCCCCAGCTGGGGAGCCAAGGGTTACGAAACATTTTCCATACGGCGGGATCGCGCAGGATTCGCTGCGGTGTGAGACGCGTGCCCTGAAATGTGTTCAGGCCTTCAATGAGTCTCTCATCGACGTCGATGCTCACCTCCGTGAGTTCTGACAATGGCGTCGCGGATTCCACCGCACGCTGGAGAGGGCTGGAGATGATCCGACGGATGGGCCGTGTGGCGAGAGCGCTTCCTGCTCGCCCCGCCATCTGAGTCCCGCGCTCGGAAAGCCCAAACCCGTCGAGGCGCCCGTACAGGATGCGGTCGGGGTTATGCACCTCGCCATGGCGGACGAAGTGGAGGAATTCTGCTGGCACCCCTTCATTCTAGGAGAGCAAGCCCGGGGAGGAGCTGGGCCTGGCGGTAGACTCGCGTTCCATGACCTCGAGATCCCGCATCCAAGACCTGGCCACTACCCCTGATGGATCGGCCGTCGTCGTGGGAGGGTTCGTAGAAACCGTCCGAGACCAGAAAAATGTGCAGTTCATCATCCTTCGCGACGAGAGCGGTTCCGCCCAGTTGGTGAACCCCGCCCTGCGAGAAGATCACGCAGACGCGGCGTCCCAGCCGGAGCGCCGAGCCCTGACCGACCATATTTCGAGCCTCACCAGTGGCACTGCCGTGCGGATTGAGGGAATTCTCAAACTTGATGAGCGAGTCAAACTCGGTGGCTTAGAGGTCAAGATTTCTTCGCTAGAGATTGCGGGCATCGCTGAACAAGAACCCCCCATTGCTGAAGATTCTCACGTCGACAAAAGGATGGACTGGCGTTTTCTGGACCTTCGCAGGCCAGCTGCCAACCTTTTTTTCCGTGCCCAAACTGCTTTCGAACACGGCATCCGAGGCTGGTGGGTGGATAACCAGTGGATCGAAATTCATACTCCCAAGCTGATGGCAAGCCCCAGTGAGTCCCGCGCGGAACTTTTCGAAGTGGAGTACTTCGACACGACCGCCTATCTCGCACAAAGCCCCCAGCTGTTTAAGCAAATGGCGCAGTCCGCAGGGTTTGGCGCTGTCTTCGAAATAGCGCCGGCGTTTCGCGCAGACCCTTCTTTCACCGCCCGTCACGCCACCGAGTTCACCAGTATCGATGCGGAAATGAGTTGGGTAGATTCGCACCACGATGTGATGGATATGCACGAAAGTGTGATTCGAGCCGGTGTCGCCGAAGTCGTCGCCCGGCATGGAGAAGCTCTCTCCACCATCCTTGATATCGAGGTGGGCGTTCCCGAAGATGCATTCCCCAGGGTTTCTCTCGCCCAAGCGCGAGACATCGTTTTGGCCAGTGGTTACGAGAGCCCCCGGGAAGATGGCGACCTCGACCCGGAGTCAGAAAGACGCCTGTGCGCTCACATCGAGGACACCACCGGTCATCCTTTTGTGTTTGTCACCGACTACGACAGTGCAATCCGACCGTTTTATCACATGCGTCACGATGACAACCCGGAGTTGACGAAGTCTTACGACCTGCTCTACCGAGGGACAGAGATTTCCACCGGAGCCCAGCGCGAGCACCGCATAGACGTTTTAGTCGCACAGGCCACCGAGGGCGGCATGGACTTGGAAGAAATTGGAGGCTACCTGGATTTCTTCCGCCACGGAGTCCCACCCCACGGCGGCTTCGGAATGGGTCTTGCCCGCGTGATGATGCTGATGCTGAACCAATCAAGCATTAGAGAGACCACGTTCTTGTTCAGAGGGCCCAACCGCCTCACGCCTTAGGGCAAGACAGTGATGTCCCACCCCAGAGTGCTGCGCAACCTTCGTGCAATGTCTTCGGTGAGAGAGGCAAGGACCTCGGCATTGTCGTGGTGGCAGTCCAATGTCAGGGGCAGGTCTTCACCGAATTTCGGCACCTCAATAGTGAGCACACCCCCCGAAGGTAGGGACAGTGTCACATCGGAGGGATCATCTATCACCCACGGAGCATCGAGAGCGGTGGAGAGAACATCGAGTGCTTCAGCTTTGGAAAGAAAGACACTGGCCACGAGCGTTATTGTCGCCATGATGCCTCAGCCTGGCGAACGCTTCGTGCGGCAGGCGCTAGAGCAGTAGCGAACACCTTCCCAGTCGCGCTCCCACTTCTTGCGCCACTCAAATTCTCGCTGACACGTCTCGCACGTCCTTGGCGGATGCGAATTCTTGATTCGAGCGGCCCTGGGCATACCACGAGTGTAAACGACGGGCCCTCCATGGTGTCCCTGCCATCAGGGGTGTTGGGGGGCACGATTGGGCGGGACCGCCTTCTCCCACCGAACAAATGCGAGAGGTTGATCACCTTGAAAGCGAGTCGAGGACTGCTCTTGACTAACGGGAGCTAATGGACTGGAATTTCCTAATCGATAACGGCACAAACACGGCCAACATCAGCGACATCCCAATCAGCACAGTGGCAATAGGATTTTGCGCAGTCCAGGTGTCCCCCGTGGGAATGCCTGGAGGTATATTCCCGAATAACTCTCGAGCGGCTTGAACCAAGGCAGAGACAGGATTCCATTCGGCGAAAGTTCGCAGTGGTGCGGGAAGCGTGTCGGAGGGGACG
>JBLIEN010000102.1:0-4334 GCA_047633115.1 Pontimonas sp. | reverse complement strand
TCGGGATTCTTCTTGCCATCGTTTTCCGCGGTGCGTTTATCCTGTTGGGCGCAGCGCTCATTGCCAACTTCAGCTGGATTTTCTACGTGTTTGGAGCATTTCTTGTGGTGGTGGGGGTGCAGCAGTTCTTCAGCGGTCGCGCTGATGATGTGTCGCGCGAGAACAAACTCACCGCCTTTCTTTCGCGGCGGATGGATATTGTCAACGAGTATCAGGGCCTGAAGCTTCGGATCACGGTCGAAGGTAAAAGGGTTTTCACTCCGGTGTTGGTCCTTCTGGTCGCTATCGGGACCGCCGACGTGATTTTCGCTATGGATTCCATCCCCGCGATATACGGCATCACCGAAAGCCCTTTCATCGTGTTCACCGCGAATGTTTTTGCGCTGATGGGGCTACGTCAGCTGTATTTCTTGCTGGGACATTTGATCGCCAAGTTGGCGTACCTCCATTTTGGGATCGCGTTCATTTTGACCTTCATCGGTCTCAAACTTGTGTCTCACGCTCTCCATGACAACGACCTCCCATTCCTCAACGGTGGAGAAAACGTCGGATGGGCGCCCGATATTGGGACATGGGAATCTTTGGCCGTCATTCTGGCGGCGATGACGATCGCCGTTGTGGCCAGTGTGCTGAAGCTGCGAAGCGATAATCGCTCTACCGCCTCATCATCCGTGCGATAGCCCCCGGTGTTACTCTGGGGCGCGGGCTTAACCGCCTCGATGTTTCGAGCGTAGCGCCAAGAATCGCCTCCTGGGCGAGACAGAAAGGTACGGCAGATGGCTCCTCGCACTCTTGCTGAAAAGCTCTGGGACGACCACCTTGTTGCCTCAGGCGCCACCGGGGAGCCCGACCTTCTTTACATTGACTTGCACCTCGTTCATGAGGTCACAAGCCCCCAAGCTTTTGACGGTCTGCGTGTTGCCGGTCGCAGCGTTCGACGACCCGATCTCACCATTGCTACCGAGGACCACAACACCCCCACCATCAATATTCACCAGCCCATCGCCGACCCCACGTCTCGAATTCAAATCGAGACGCTCCGAGCTAACTGTGAAGAATTCGGCGTGCGTTTGCACTCACTGGGGGATATTGATCAGGGCATCGTCCACATTGTGGGTCCTCAGCTGGGGCTGACCCAGCCGGGAATGACCGTGGTGTGTGGCGACTCCCATACGTCCACTCATGGCGCTTTTGGAGCCATGGCTTTCGGTATTGGTACAAGTGAGGTCGAACACGTCCTTGCCACCCAAACGTTGCCGCTCACGCGGTTCAAAACCATGAGCATCACGGTGGAGGGTGACTTGGGGCCGGGAGTGAGCGCCAAGGACATCATTTTGGCCATCATCACTCAAATTGGCACCGGTGGCGGGCAGGGGTACGTGATTGAATACCGCGGGGGCGCTATCCGAGCGCTTGGCATGGAGGGTCGCATGACGATCTGCAACATGTCGATCGAGGCTGGAGCCAGAGCGGGCATCATCGCACCCGATCAGACCACCTTTGATTATATGAAGGGTCGCGCCCACGCCCCCGAAGGCGCAGAGTGGGAGGAGGCCATGGAGTATTGGTCGACCCTGCACACCGATGAGGATGCTGTCTTCGATTCCGAAGTCTTTCTCGATGCCACCACACTGGAGCCTTTTGTGACCTGGGGTACGAACCCTGGCCAAGGTGTTTCGTTGAGTGGCCAGGTTCCCGAACCCGCAGACTTTGCCGACGAAAACGACAGGGCAGCCGCCCAGCGAGCTTTGGAGTACATGGATCTCCTGCCGGGAACTCCCATGAAAGAAATTCGTGTGGACACGGTGTTTATGGGCTCCTGTACAAACTCACGCCTGGATGACTTACGCACTTTCGCGAGCATCATCCAGGGGCACACGAAGGCAGAAGGCGTGCGGGTGATGGTGGTTCCCGGTTCTGCCCGAGTGCGCATAGAGGCTGAAGCTGAAGGAATCGACAAGATTGTCGAAGACTTCGGCGGTGAATGGCGTTTCGCGGGGTGTTCCATGTGTTTGGGAATGAACCCTGACCAGCTGGCCCCGGGCGAACGAGCTGCCTCCACCTCGAACAGAAACTTTGAAGGGCGACAAGGAAAAGGCGGACGCACCCACCTGGTCTCCCCGATTGTCGCCGCGGCCACCGCCATTCGGGGCACGCTTTCGAGCCCCGCTGATCTGAGCGCTGCTGAGGAAGGTGCGTCATGGACAAGGTAGTCACCGTCACAGGAGCAGGCATTCCGCTCCGCCGGAGCAATGTTGACACCGACCAGATCATTCCCGCCGAGTTTCTCAAGCGGGTCACCAAAACGGGTTACGACGACGCATTGTTTTATGCGTGGCGGACCGATCCGAGTTTTGTTCTCAACCTCGAGCCTTACACCCGGGGTGGCGTGCTGGTGGCAGGGCCTGATTTTGGCACAGGGTCCTCGCGGGAACACGCGGTGTGGGCGCTCAAAGATTTTGGAATAACCGCCGTTATTTCTAGCCGTTTTGGCGATATTTTCCGTTCCAATGCCGGGAAGCAAGGCTTGGTGACCGCGGTGGTACCAGAAGGTGCCGTCCTCGCTTTGTGGAAGCTTGTGGAAGAAAATCCTGGAACAGAGATCACGGTGGACATTGGTTCCCGCGAGGTGCACTGCGGGGATCTCGTTGTCCCATTTGAGCTTGACGACTACACCCGGTGGCGCGTGATGGAAGGCTTGGATGATATTGATCTCAGCCTTCACCACATCGAAAAGATTGACGCTTTTGAACGTTCTCGGGCATCGTGGCGTCCCACAACACTTCCGGCCAGGAGCGCCTAAGTGGCGACCGCTAGCCGCCCGGGCACCAACACAGTGCTGGCCTCTTCCGAAGAAGCAGACACGGTCACTTTTGAAGGAGGTAAGCCTCTAACAGGAGAAGTCGAGGTGCGGGGGGCGAAAAACCTTGTCACTAAAGCGATGGTGGCGGCACTCCTGGGAGATTCCCCCAGTGTCTTGCGCGGTGTTCCTGCCATCCGCGATGTTGCGGTGGTGAAAGGCCTTCTGGAGGCTCACTCGGTGACAGTGACGGAGCTCTCTGATGGCGAACTCGAGCTTGACCCGCGAGGAGCAAAAAGCGCTCACTTTGCTGAAATTGACGCTCACGCTGGGTCCAGCCGCATCCCTATTCTGTTTTGCGGTCCTCTGTTGCATCAGTTGGGCGAAGCGTTTATTCCCGATCTTGGTGGATGTCGGATTGGGGATCGACCCATCAATTTCCACTTAGATGCCTTGCGAGCGTTCGGGGCGGAAATAGATAAGAGCTATGAAGGTATTCGCCTCAAAGCTCCCCGGCGCCTCGTCGGAGCGCGCATAGATCTTCCCTACCCCAGCGTGGGGGCAACGGAGCAGGTCCTGCTCACAGCGGTGCGAGCTCAAGGCGTGACGGAGCTGACGAACGCGGCGATTGAGCCTGAAATAGTGGACTTGATCGCCATTTTACAAAAAATGGGCGCCATCATTTTGGTTGAACCCAATCGCACCATCGTTATCGAAGGTGTGGATTCTCTCTCGGGGTATCGTCATAAAGCGATCCCTGACCGGAGCGAAGCTGCGAGTTGGGCTGCCGCTGCCCTTGCCACGAGGGGTGACATTTATGTCCGCGGTGCTGTTCAACAAGATTTGATGACGTTCCTCAATGTCTATCGCAAGGTGGGCGGTGTTTTTGAGGTCGACGATCACGGTATTCGTTTTTCTCACCCCGGTGGCACCATTAAGCCCGTCGTCATTGAGACGGATGTGCACCCGGGGTTCATGACCGATTGGCAACAGCCCATGATTGTCGCTCTCACCCAGGCAGAAGGCCGCTCGATTGTCCACGAAACCGTGTATGAAAACCGGTTTGGGTTTACTGACGCACTCACCCAAATGGGCGCGGACATCGAAGTGTATAAAGAGGGCATCGCCAGCATCACCCGGCGCGTGCCCCGGCGCCGCTTAGAACAAGCCGCAGTTATCACCGGGCCCACCCCGCTGCGCGGGGCGGATGTTCGCGTCCCAGATCTTCGAGGAGGATTTTCCCACGTTATTGCGGCGGTGACAGCCTCAGGGCCTTCGACGGTCTCCAATCTGGGGATTATTTCCCGGGGTTACGAACACCTCTTGGACAAGCTTTCCGGTTTGGGAGCGACGTTCGAGCAGAAGGCGTGAGTCGACGATGGTGAAACGGTCCTCTCAGATTCGCTGGCATTTTTTCGCGGGGCTCGTGATTCCCGTGTTCACCGCTATTGCCAAGCTCAGGATCGTCACCGGTGTGCTGCCAGCCAAGGGGCCTTTTATTATCGCCCCCAACCACTACAGCGAAATCGATCCG
>JBLIEN010000101.1:0-4465 GCA_047633115.1 Pontimonas sp. | reverse complement strand
AGGCTGGCGACACCATAGCCACACACATCACGGCTGAAGGCAAGCACGTGGTGATTCTGGGCGGGGGAGACACAGGTGCTGACTGTTTGGGCACTTCTCACCGTCAACTCGCGCTGTCCTCCACGATGTTGGCCATTGGTACACAACCCCCCGATGAGAGAACCACGGCCACTCCGTGGCCGTTGGACCCCATTCTTTTCGGGGTCCAAAGCGCCCACGAAGAGGGTGGCACGAGGGAATTTCTTGCCTCCACTGTTGGGTTTGTCGGCAACGATGCAGGCGAGGTTCGGGCTGTGGTGGTGGCAGAAACTGAGTATCGAGATGGTGGGAGGTTCCCGAAGCCGGGAACCGAACACGAAATTCCTGCTGATTTGGTGCTGTTAGCCCTTGGATATCGGGGGGCCGAACATGGGAACCTCACCAGTGAATTGGGCATTGATGTCGACGCCCAAGGCAATCTCGGTCGCACCAAAGACTATGCAACAAGCCACGAGGGCGTCTTTGTGGCTGGGGATGCCGGGCGTGGGGCGTCACTCATCGTGTGGGCCATCGCAGAGGGGCGTGCCGTTGCCGCCCAAGTGGATGCGTATTTGGAAGGCGCTACGCTGTTACCGGCGCCCGTCGGCGCATTTGATCGTCCCCTCCACGCCTAAACACAAGGACACTATGAGACGCGCCAAAATTGTCGCTACATTAGGGCCAGCCACCGCAAGCTACGACAACATCCGCGCGTTGTTGGACGCCGGCGCGAATGTGCTTCGCATGAACCTTTCCCATGGCTCCCGTGATGTTCACGAAGAGATCTACGCCAACGTCCGCCGAGCGGCGGAGGACGCGGGCACGCCGATTGGCGTTCTGGTGGATCTTCAAGGACCCAAGATTCGCCTGGAAAAGTTTGTCAGCGGGCCCCACGAGCTCCGTGACGGGGATAACTTCACCATCACCACCCGAGATGTCGAGGGCACCAAAGACCTGGTGGGTACGACCTATAAGGGGCTTCCAGGGGATGTGAACCCAGGGGACACGCTACTCATTGACGATGGCAAGATTCGTTTGGAAGCGGTCAGCTCGGGCGCGCAAGACATTCTTACCAAGGTCATAGTCGGTGGAACGGTGTCCAACAACAAGGGCATCAACTTGCCTGGTGTTAGCGTTTCTGCACCCGCGCTGTCTGAGAAAGACGAGGACGACTTGCGCTGGGGTTTAGCTCTCGGATGCGATTTCATTGCGTTGAGCTTCGTGCGAAGTGCGGCCGATGCGACGCGAGTTCGAGAAATTATGCGCGAGGAGGGTCGCACCTGTCCGATTATTGCGAAAATCGAAAAGCCGGAAGCGGTTGAAGCGCTCGAGCAAATTATTGATGCGTTTGACGGAATTATGGTGGCGCGCGGGGACTTAGGTGTGGAGCTTCCCCCCGAAACGGTTCCCATCGTCCAAAAAACTGCCATTGAGCTGTGTCGGAAGATGGCCAAGCCTGTGATTGTGGCCACACAGATGCTGGAGTCCATGATTGACTCCCCGGTTCCTACGCGAGCAGAAACTTCCGATGTGGCTAACGCGGTGCTCGATGGTGCCGATGCTGTGATGCTCAGCGGTGAAACAAGTGTGGGGCACTTCCCTGCGGTGGCTGTCGCGACGATGGCTCGAATCCTTGAATCTTCTGAAGTACATGGTTTGAACCGAATTCCTGCGCTTGGCACAAAACCCCGCACCCAAGGTGGCGCTATTACGTTGGCTGCGGCTGAAGTGGCGGAATTTGTTGAAGCCAAATACCTCTGCGTTTTCACTGAATCTGGCGATTCGGCCCGACGAATGTCCCGTTTGCGTTCACCCATTCCGATGTTGGCTTTCACGCCTTCGGAAGAGGTACGGAGAAAGATTTCTCTGACCTGGGGAATCGATTCCTTCGTCGTGCCCCGTGTGACCCACACGGATGCGATGTATCCGCAGGTCGATGAGACCCTACTGTCGCAGGGTTTAGCTCACGTCGGGGACAAAGTCGTGGTGATATCTGGTTCCCCTCCAGGGACCCCTGGTTCCACCAATGACCTTCGAGTCCATATCGTGGGAGACGCCACACAGGGCGCCGCACCCGTGTGGCAGGGAGAACGATGAATCTTTCGTGCCGGATGTGGGACTTGAACCCACACGTCCTTTCGGACAAAGCATTTTGAGTGCTCCGCGTCTACCATTCCGCCAATCCGGCTTGTCGCACCCAGGTGCGCATCACTACCGTACCGTAGGCTCCCCACGTGAGTGAAAACGACACCAAGCCTCAAGACAAAAGACGGGTCGTCGTCGCCGAAGATGAGTCTCTCATCCGGATTGACATCGTGGAAACCCTCGAGGACAACGGATTTGAGGTGGTAGGCCAGGCTGCAGATGGTGAGAAAGCTGTCGCCCTGGTGGAAGAGCTGCGCCCGGACCTCGTGGTGATGGATGTGAAAATGCCGCTATTGGACGGCATATCTGCTGCCGCCATCATTTCGAAAAAGAAACTCGCTCCTGTGGTGCTCCTCACGGCATTCTCCCAAAGGGAATTGGTGGAGCGCGCGGCCGAAGCGGGCGCCCTCGCCTATGTGGTGAAGCCTTTCACCCCTAGTGATCTCATTCCCGCTATTGACATTGCTCTTTCTCGCTACCAACAAATTGAGGCGCTCGAGTACGAAGTATCTGATCTCGCTGAGCGGCTAGAAACCCGCAAAATCCTTGACCGCGCGAAGGGCATTCTTAACAACACGATGGGGCTGCCCGAGCCCGAGGCTTTCCGGTGGATTCAAAAAGCGTCCATGGATCGCCGGCTAACGATGCGGGAAGTGGCCCAGACGGTAATTGACCAGCTCGCGGAAAAGTCAGACAACCCAAATATTTAGGCTCTTTGATCGGCGAGGAAGTTGGTCATTCGCACCGTAGAGAGGCGTTTACCCGCCTCATCACGCATGGTGATCTGGTGGGTCGCAAGGCTTCGTCCCAGAGACAAAGCCTCGCACGTTGCCGTGACCACACCCTCGGTTATTGCTTTTGAGTGCGTGGCGTTAATCTCGATCCCCACCGCGATACGTCCTGGCCCGGCATGGATGGCCGAGGACATGGAGCCCAGAGATTCCGCGAGGACGACATGAGCGCCACCGTGGAGCAACCCCACCACTTGACGGTTGCCCGAAACCGGCATGGTCGCAACAGAGTGTTCCGCGGAGAGTTCGAGGAACTCGATGCCCATTTTCTGAGCGAGTTCCCCGCCGCCCGTGGCAATCAGGCGTTCCACGAGTTCGGGTTCCATGTCAGAGGGGAAAATGGTCATCCTGGCTCCTTAGCAGTGTGCTGCGCCCGCTAGGCTGACGCTGTGATCAACAAGCCTACCTTGATGGTTATTGACGGGCATTCTCTTGCCTTTCGGGCCTTCTATGCCCTCCCTTTGGAAAATTTTCGGACTCCAGAGGGCCAGTACACTAACGCGATCCACGGCTTCATTTCGATGTTTCTCGGACTGGTGAAGAAGGAAAATCCCACCCACGTGGCGGTGGCCTTTGACCTCTCACGGTTTTCTTTCCGCACCCGGATCTACGCCGAATACAAGGGCACCAGGGGGGAAACGCCCCCAGAATTCATCGGTCAAGTGCCCCTTTTGCAGGAGGCGCTGCACGCCATGGGAGTAATCACGCTGACCAAAGAGGATTACGAAGCGGACGATATCCTCGCGACCCTTGCGCACCGGGGTACCACAGAAGGCTTTGACGTCCTGGTGGTCTCCGGGGACCGAGATACATTCCAGCTCGTCAACGACAACGTGACCGTGTTGTATCCCAGTGCCCGAGGGGTGGCCGAACTCAAGCGTTACACTCCGGCAGCCGTGGTGGAGCGCTATGGGGTTCGACCCGATCAATACCCCGAAGTCGCAGCGTTGGTTGGGGAAACGAGTGACAACCTCATCGGAATCGACAAGGTCGGGGAGAAAACTGCTGTCAAGTGGATAAATCAGTTTGGGTCTCTGGACGCCGTGCTCGCGGCGGCGGAGGACATCCCCGGGGTGGTGGGCAACAATCTTCGGGAGCAAAAGGACCGCGCCATCTTGAACCGTCAACTGAACCATCTGCTGACTGATGTTGAGCTCGACGTCACCCTCGGCGAGTTAGCGCGAGGAGCCATAGACGCAGATGCGGTCCAGGCCGTCTTTGGAAAGCTGGCGTTTCGCACCCTCACCGACCGGGTTTTGACGATGGCGGGAGGCGCCCCGAGCGAGCGCACGCCGAGAGAAGAAGCACCAGCGCCGGCTGAGCTCCCTCACGAGGTCACCCTGGTTGACGAGGAACTTGAGCGGTGGCTCGCAGACCATCAACACTCTCCTCTGGGGGTGAGTGTTCGAACCAGTCACGGCGTTATTTCCGAGGTGGGCGTCGCGCATGCGGACCAGGCTCTTCGTGTCCCGTGGATTGACGGGAGCAAGGACCACGAGCCTCTGCTGCGA
>JBLIEN010000100.1:0-4470 GCA_047633115.1 Pontimonas sp. | reverse complement strand
GTCGAGCAGGGACGAAAGTCGGGACTAGTGATCCGGCAGTGGCTTGTGGAAGCGCTGTCGCTCAACGGATAAAAGGTACCTCGGGGATAACAGGCTGATCTTGCCCAAGAGTCCATATCGACGGCATGGTTTGGCACCTCGATGTCGGCTCGTCGCATCCTGGGGCTGGAGTAGGTCCCAAGGGTTGGGCTGTTCGCCCATTAAAGCGGTACGCGAGCTGGGTTTAGAACGTCGTGAGACAGTTCGGTCCCTATCCGCTGCGCGCGTTGGAAGTTTGAGAGGATCTGACCCTAGTACGAGAGGACCGGGTTGGACGAACCTCTGGTGTGTCAGCTGTCCTGCCAAGGGCACCGCTGATTAGCTACGTTCGGGATGGATAACCGCTGAAAGCATCTAAGCGGGAAGCCGGCCTCGAGATGAGACTTCCATGCCCTTCGGGGCGAGAGGCTCCCAGTAGACTACTGGGTTGATAGGCCGGATGTGGAAGTGGGGACTAAAGACCCATGGAGCTGACCGGTACTAATAAGCCGATAACTTGACACCACATGAGTGGTGCTCGCGTCCACTTTGTGGTTCTCGATTAACGGTCGAGAACCGATTGATCACCAGCTTCGGCTGGTGATCCTCAGACTGAAAAATCAATAGTGTTTCGGCGGCCATAGCGAAGGGGAAACGCCCGGTTACATTCCGAACCCGGAAGCTAAGACCTTCTGCGCCGATGGTACTGCAAGGGGGACCTTGTGGGAGAGTAGGACACCGCCGGACTTATTTGTGAAAGGGCCACCCCCCGGGGTGGCCCTTTTGCGTTAACGACAGAATCGAGAGTCATGACATCCGATCAGCCCCAACGCCCCCGTGGCGGACACCAGGGGTCCAACCGAGGTGCCGGTGGTCCTTCCCGTGGACAGCGGCCCGGCGGAGGACCCGGAGGCGATCGCAGTGGCAGCGACCGCAATGGGCGTGGTGGCGTCGACCGCGACAGACCTCAGCGGTCCGATGCTCCTCGTGATGATGTGCCGAGGCACGACGATCCGCTGGTGGATGACGATGTTACGACTTCAGAATTAGAACGTGGGGCCTGGCGTGAGCTCAAAGCGTTGACCAAGGAAAACGCTGAGTGGGTTGCTGGACACTTAGTGATGGCGTCGCGCGTGATCGATGACGACCCCGATCGTGCTCACAAACATGCGTTGGCAGCGGCGCGACGGGCAGGCAGAATTCCTGTGGTGCGCGAAACTGTCGGAATTACTGCCTACTTGCTAGCGGATTTCGCTTTGGCGCTTCGTGAACTGCGCACATACCGTCGGTTATCAGGCGTGGACGACCAGCTTCCTTTGATGGTGGACTGTGAGCGCGGGCTAGGACGCCCGGACAAAGCACTGGAGTTAGCGGGGGAAGTATCCAAGGCGTCGCTCTCACCCTCCGTTCAGGTCGAGCTCGCCATTGCGCGCTCGGGGGCCAGGTTGGATATGGGAAAGCCCGAGCTCGCGCTCGGCGAGCTCGAAATTGTTCAGCTTGATCCAAATGTGGCCTACAAGTATTCAGCGGCGTTGTTTGATTCTTATGCCGTTGTGCTCCAAGAACTGGGCCGCGAGGAGGAAGCAGCGCTGTGGGGCAAAAGAGCAAACATCGCCGCCTCAGCGATTCGGGAAGCCTCTGGTGGCGACGTGGACGAGATGGTCGTAGTCGAAATGCCGGAGACGGAGGAGGAGTGACTCAGCCCACCCCCCTGGAAGGTGTCGACGTCGTCCTTGCGGACTTAGATGGAGTTCTTTACCGAGGAGCACTCCCTATTACCCATGCGGTCGAGTCGCTACGAAAGGCGGCCAAGACAACGCGTATCGGGTACGTCACCAATAACGCTGCGAGAACACCGAACGAAGTAGCGCAGCAGATTTCGAGTTTCGGGTTGAATGTCACGGCCGAGGACATCGTCACCTCGCCACAAGCCGCCATCCGGGTTTTGGCGCGCATCGTCCCCGGAGGCTCGACCATTCTTGTTGTGGGGGGACGAGGGCTTATCGAAGAGGTGAGAAACGCGGGATTCGTCGTCACGACTCAAGCAGATGACAATCCTGCTGCGGTGGTCCAAGGCTTTGCACCCAGCGTCGGGTGGGAACAGCTCGCACAGGCGTCGTTTGCTTTGCAACGGGTGGAAACACTGCCGTGGATCGCCACCAACACAGATTGGACCATACCCGTCTCCGGGGGCATAGCGCCGGGCAATGGTGCATTAGTTTCCGCTGTTCACCTCGCGGTGGGGCGGCTAGCGACATTTGCCGGGAAACCAGAGAAAGAAATCTTTGATGTCGCTCTCGAGCGCTTCAGGCCACAGCGAGGCGCACTCATGATTGGGGACCGCCTCGACACCGACATTCTGGGAGCCAGACGAGCGGGAATGTCTTCAGCTCTGGTCCTGACAGGAATCGATTCGGCAAAAACGCTTCTCGCAAGTGATGCCAGTATGCGACCTGATTTTATTTTTGAAGACTTAAGACAGCTTCACAAGCCCTATCCCGATACGGTGCGGAGCACCGATGCCGATGGCGTCCACACGGTTACCGTGGGGCGCGCCGTGGTGAGACGCAAAGAGAATGTGGTTCGCGTCGCCCGCGCGGGGTCGGGCCTTGATTTGGTTCGTGCGGGAGCAGCGATTGTTCATGACTCAGGGCTGAAAATTTTTGGCCTCGATGTGGATCCCCAGATATATTCGTAGCTATGGATATCGACAGCTCTAGCGAGATGGCAGAAAAGCTCGAAGAGGTTGCAGACCTACCTCTCGATCAACGGGTTATCGCCCTCGGGGAGCTTTACGAGCAGATGCGGGCGGCACTGGATTCTTCCACCACCGCGTGAGTAACGCGCAAAGACTCGACAGTGCTCTCGTTGCGCGGGGGATGACACCCTCACGCACTAAAGCGCAGCGCCGTATCGCCCAGGGTGATGTGGCGATCAATGGTGCACCAGCTCTCAAAGCTTCGCAGCAGGTGTCTCTCTTGGATGAGGTCACCCTCTCCGGTCGCGACGACTACGTGGGGCGCGGAGCCTACAAACTTCGCGCAGCTCTGGCTGAGTGGAACATCAGCACCAAGGGCGTCCGCTGTGTGGATATTGGAGCCTCGACGGGGGGTTTCACCCAGGTTCTTCTGGAGGCAGGGGCCGAGCAGGTTTTTGCTGTCGATGTAGGTCACGACCAATTGCACCCCGCGCTTCGAGGAGACTCAAGAGTTGTGACCCTGGAGGGGATCAATATTCGTGATGTGTCTCCGTCCTGGTGGGAGGGCCTCGGAGCACCGCCCATAGATCTCATCGTGGTGGATGTGAGCTTCATTTCGCTTACCCATGTACTTCCGCCAGCCGCGGGCGTGTGGGCGGGAGCGTCCTGGGTGGTGCTGGTCAAACCCCAATTCGAGGTGGGTCGAACACACATCTCGGGAGGTCTTGCTCTTAATCCGGATGATCACGCCACAGCGCTGACAGAAATTTTGGAGTGTGCCACGGCCCTGGGGCTTGGGTGTGAGGGCATGATGAATTCACCTATCACCGGCGAATTTGGTAATCGGGAATACCTGTGTTTCTTAACACCCACGGCTTCGAAGAATCCGCCACAATGGGGAGAGCGCATTCATCACCTCACCCACCCCGAGCTTGGAGGTTTCTGACATGAATGTCAGACATATGCTCGTCCTCGCCCATGGGGCGAGAGGCGACGCGCTTCTCGCCGCTGCAGAGGTGTGTGAACAGCTGCGAGCGGCGGGACTGATTCCTGTTATCGCACCCGAGGATCATACCCTTCGGGCAGACGTGCCAGGAAATACTGCGACTCTCGGTGAGGGTGTTTTTTTGGACGATATTGAGCTGACCATCGTGCTGGGAGGCGATGGAACAATTTTGGGAGCCGCCGAGCTCACCCGCGGCTCATCCGCACCGCTCTTAGGAATTAACCACGGTCATGTCGGCTTTTTGGCGGAGAGTGAACGTGACGACTTGGCCTGGACCGTCTCACGAGCGCTCGCCGGAGAGTACGACGTCGATGAACGGCTCGTGTTAGATGTGGTTGTTCTCCATGGAGAGCGAGAAGTTTTTCACACTTTCGCCATCAACGAGGCGAGCATAGAGAAAGCATCGCGCGCTCGCATGATTGAGGTGGTGCTCGAGATTGATGGTCGGCCGCTCTCGACTTTTGGAGCGGACGGTGTGGTTATCGCCACCCCCACGGGTTCCACAGCGTATTCCTTTTCTGCCGGTGGCCCTGTCGTGTGGCCGGGGGTGGAAGCGTTACTGATGGTGCCTCTCTCCGCCCACGCTTTGTTCGCGAGACCCCTCGTTGTCGGGCCTGACTCGGTGATGGCCGTGGAACTTTTGGAACGCTCGTCGTCTCCTGCCGTTCTTTGGTGTGATGGCAGGCGTGGCGTGGATATCGACCCCGGTTCGCGGGTCGTGGCAACCAGGAGCGCCACACCGGTGCGC
>JBLIEN010000099.1:0-4607 GCA_047633115.1 Pontimonas sp. | reverse complement strand
TGGGTACAGAGACGGTGGAGTTTGCTCCTCCTCCTATGGCAGTCGAGGACACCAAGAGAGAAGCCCTGCCGTTCCTTATGACCGGTGCTTTCGTTCTCGCTCTTGAGGCTGTCGTGGCGATTGGAGCCCTGCGTGTTTTTCGAGCTCGCCAGAGGGGATAGATTAGAGATGGTTTGCGTTTGCTTTTGAGATTGGGTGAGTTGTGACAAGAGTTGTTGTTGTGGGTGGCGGATATGCGGGCTTTTATACCGCGCTCTCGCTAGAGAAGCTTTTGCGTCGGGGTGAAGCCGAAGTGGTTGTTATTGACCCGCTGCCCTATATGACGTATCAGCCTTTCCTTCCTGAAGTCGCTGCCGGGTCCATTGAAGCCCGCCATGCCATTGTTCCCCTGCGCCGCCACCTTCCCAAAACTCGTGTCATTACGGCGCGCGTGACAGGGGTCGACCACCAAGCCAAGACGGTTACCGTGACCCCCGAAGGACTTGAGGATTTCACCCTCGACTACGATCACGTGGTGCTCACCGCAGGAGCTGTCTCGAAAACTTTCCCCATTCCTGGCGTTGCAGACTGTGCGATTGGCATGAAAACCATCGAAGAAGCCATCTCGGTGCGTGACCGGGTAATTGACAACCTCCACCTTGCGGCCGACATGCCTCCGGGGCCTGAGCGGGACCGAATGTTAACCGTCGTGGTTGTGGGGGGTGGATTCGCTGGTATCGAAGCGTATGCGGAGTTGCGCAGCTTGGTGTCCTCCATGCTCAAAGAATTTCCCACTCTCACCGTCGATGACACCCACTTCCACCTCATCGAGGCGATGGATCGCATCATGCCGGAGGTTTCGCTCAAAAGTTCACTCTGGGTTGTCAAAAACTTGGAGCAGCGCAGCGCACCCATTCACCTCAACACTCAGCTCACCAGCGCGATCGATGGTCGCCTGGAGCTCTCCAATGGCATGGTGCTCGAGACCGACATCGTGATCTGGACCGCAGGTGTTAAAGCGCATTCCATGCTTGGGGGAACAGGTATCCCCTTGGACGAACGCGAACGCATTTGCGCGTTAGCTGATCTGCGCGTTGCCGAAGGCGACACGCCTTTAGACGGAATGTGGACGGCTGGAGATGTTGCACGAATCCCTGACCTCAGCGGTGGGGGCGTGGGCGGCTACTGTGTCCCCAACGCCCAGCACGCGGTCAGGCAGGCCAAAGTTCTGGCCAAAAATCTCGTGGCGGTGCTTCGCGGCGAAGAGCCCAAGGACTACCACCACAAGAATGCCGGCGCCGTGGCCGGCTTGGGTGTGGGCTATGGCGTGTTCCAGAGCGGCAACATCGCGATAACCGGTTTTCTTGCGTGGATCATTCACCGCCTGTACCACGGCTTCGCCGTGCCTATGTGGGAACGCAAAGCGCGGGTGTTCACGAACTGGACGGTTCACCTTTTCTGGGGCCGTGATTTCTCGAGCGTGAGTCGGGTGCAGCGGCCTCGCGAATTCTTTGAAAAATTTGCTTCTAGGCCAGCTGATTCAGCAGCAAAAGCATCACCGTCTGTTCCTGCTGGAGAGCCTCTTGAGAAAGTCACCTCCCGCTAGCATTACCTCTAGCCCCGGTAGCCCAATCGGCAGAGGCAGACGACTTAAAATCGTCACAGTCAGGGTTCGAGTCCCTGCCGGGGCACTTTATCTTCCAATCCATAGCAAAACGGTCTAGAATTGACCCATGGAATTCGTCACGATTATCGCTGTCATTGTGGTTCTTGCCCTCATCCTCGGGATTTATCTCTGGACCACCTACAACGGCCTTGTTACGCTCAATGTCCGCGTCGATGAGGCATGGAGCGACATCACCGTTCAGCTCAAACGCCGAGCAGATCTCATCCCCAACCTGATCGAAACGGTCAAGGGGTACGCGGCGCATGAAAAAGATGTGTTCGAATCCGTGACGAAAGCGCGTGCTCAAACGTTGAGCGCGGGGGATCCCGCCCATGCTGCAGAAGCAGAAAACATGATGCAGAGTGCGCTGAAAAGCATTTTTGCCGTTGCTGAGGCATATCCGCAGTTGCAAGCCAGCCAGAACTTTCTGCAGTTGCAAGCAGAGCTCGTCGATACTGAAGACAAAGTCCAAGCGTCGCGTCGCTTCTACAATGGTGGCGTTCGGGAACTCAACACCAGGATTCAACTCTTCCCCAATACTCTTTTTGCCAAGCGACTGGGCTTTGGGTCGAGAGACTTCTTCGAGGTTGAAGACCGGGCTGCCATTGTCGACGCACCTCGCGTTAAGTTTTAGACCTCTCCGGGGAATCACGGCGTGTATCGGGCGATAGCGGCCAACAAACGCAACACCTGGATCATCATGGTGTCCTTCATGATTCTTATTGCAGGCCTGGGATTTGTGGCAGACCTGTATTTCACCGGTGGCGGGCCTGGCCTCGTGTTCTATGCCGTCGTCATTGGGGCCATCGCTTATGTGGCGATTCAGTACTACTCTTCAGGGTCTCAGGCCCTGGCGATGGCAGGCGCGAAGCCTATTGAGAAGGAAGATAACCCGAGGCTGTATCGGATCGTGGAAAACCTTGCCATCACGTCAGGCTTGCCGATGCCTAAGGTCTATATCGTCGACGACCCGGCACCCAACGCCTTCGCCACGGGCCGCGATCCTGAGCACGCCGCTGTCGCGGCGACCACGGGGTTGCTCGACATAATGGATGATTCTGAACTCGAGGGCGTCATGGCTCACGAGCTTGCTCACGTCAAAAACTTTGACATCCGTGTCACCACAATCGTGTTCGGCTTAGTCGTTGTGGTCGGCCTCGTTTCTAATGTTTTGGGACGCGTGGCGTTCTTTGGCGGAATGCGCCGCGGTGGCGGCGGGGGCAACCCGTTGATGATTGTCGTCGCGATTCTTGCGATGATTCTGGCTCCGCTTCTAGCAGCCGTGATCCAAGCGGCGGTGTCGCGGCAGCGCGAATATTTGGCTGACGCTACCGGGGTACTCACCACCCGGCATCCGGAGGCCCTTGCGAGCGCTTTGGTGAAGCTCGGGGAGTACGGTCGCCCTTTGAAGAAACAGCAAGCGTCGATGGCGCACTTGTGGATGGCAGATCCCATTAAGCCCGGAGTCATCGACCGTATGTTCCAAACCCATCCACCCATTGAGGCTCGGGTGGAGCGGCTTCTTGAGAATCAAGCGCGCTTTTAGCGTCCTCCCATTCCCAGACGCTTAGACTGTGTGAGTGCCAGCCCTCAGGAAGCCTCGTCCCGCGGTGCGCCCCCCCGTGGGAGTGCCGGTGGGCCTCGAGCGAGCCACAGCGTGGTCGTGGAGATTTTTGGTTATTGCTGGGGCTGCAGCCATCGGCGTCTTTGTCGTGATTCAGCTGAGTTTTTTGGTCGTGCCACTTCTTGTGGCGGTGTTGTTAGCGGCTCTAGCCGCGCCACTATTTATCGGCCTTCGGGTGCTCAAGTTTCCGCGCTGGTTGGCCACGCTGACCACTGTTATTACCTTTACGGGTGTCGTGACCGGACTCGTGTGGCTGGTCGTAGGCGAACTCGTCCAAGGGTGGGGGTCGCTGCGCGACCGCACGATCCTGGCATATGACGATTTCGTGGTCTATCTTTTGGCGTCACCGCTTGAAGTGTCCGAAGCCCAGCTCAACGTCTGGTTCCAGTCCATCATCGTCGAAGCCGACATCGATTCAACCTGGGTGGTGAGTGGAGCTCTTTCTGTGAGCTCCTCCGTTGGTTCGTGGTTGGTGGGCGCCGGTATCGCCATTTTTGCATTGATTTTCTTCATCCATGACGGTGAGCGCATCTGGGTGTACCTGACAACGTGGTTCCCTAAAGCTGCCCGGCCGGCGGTGTTGGGCTCCGGTCTTGCAGGGTGGAACACGCTACTCAGCTATGTCAAGGTTCAGGTCTTTGTCGCTTTTGTGGACGCGCTAGGAATCGGCGTAGGGGCGTTCTTCCTCGGTCTACCTTTGGTTGCACCGATTGCGATTGCGGTATTCCTGGGAGCTTTTGTTCCCATCGTGGGGGGAACGGTTGCCGGCGCTTTAGCCGTGTTGGTGGCGCTGGTGTACGAGGGCCCGGTGTCAGCTCTGATTATGTTGATCATCGTCTTGGCGGTGCAACAGATTGAAGGTCAAATTCTTCAACCACTGGTGATGGGGGCTGCTGTGAGGATTCACCCGCTCGCCATCGTGTTGGCCGTTGCCGGTGGTGGCTATCTCGCGGGGCTCCCGGGAGTTTTATTTGCCGTTCCCGTTGTCGCCTTTGTGAATGTAGTGGTGTCCTACTTGGCGCGCAGCGCCTGGCGTAGTGACCCGGCGGCTCTTGCAGTAGAAGCGACGGATACCGACCGTTGATGCCTAACAAGGGCTCTGGGGGGTCCGCTTTCCCCGGCCCCACTCTGGAAGACTTCTTTGACGCTCAACGTGTCCTGGAGGGTGTGGCACAGAAGACCCCCGTGGAGTTCTCTCGTTACCTCAGCGAAGTGCTGGGCCATCCCGTGCATCTGAAATGCGAAAATTTGCAGCGCACGGGCGCCTACAAAATTCGAGGCGCCTACTATTGCATGTCCAAACTCAGCGATGAGGATAAAGCCAAAGGCGTGGTGGCC
>JBLIEN010000098.1:0-4811 GCA_047633115.1 Pontimonas sp. | reverse complement strand
CTGAAACGGTTCCCGTTCAGGTCTGATTGGTCGTGTCGGTTTCACATCGCAGGTGAAGCACCCCGGTACCTAGTGCGAGACGAGTGACTCGCTAGCACCATCGCTCACATGCGTAACAAGGAGAAATTTGGCCGCTTCAGGCCCCACAAAAACGGCTTCGCGCTCTGCTGGTGCGAAAAGAGGGAGAAAAAAGCCTCTTGATGACCAGGGCATCATCCCCGTCCTTGCTAGAGCCGTTCGCGAGGTAGAAGCGTCGGCGGGTAGGGGCAAGGTCGCCGGCCACAATCGAACCAAGTTTCAGGTCGCGGCCTTGCTCGTGCGCGAAGAACGCCAAAGGGCACGAGAGGATATTCAATCTTCGCCAGCCCAGAAGCAGGAGGCTCTTAAGCGTCTCGATGGTCTTGCGTCCATTATGGCGAAGACGGCCGCTCGAGACACCACCCTGATTGTGTTACTCGCACCGGAAGCAAAAGTCTCTGACTCGGCGAAAAAAATGCGACGAGATTTTCTCGTCGCCTCGGGTATGGCTCTGGCGCCCGATGACCTCATTATCGTGGAGGACGTGGTTGCTCCCGCTCCAGACGCCGCTAAGCAAGTCGTTCCTGCCTCAGTGCGCCAAGCGCAGCTTGCTAACCCCTTCATGGCGCCAGATTTTGCTGCGTACCAGAAGTCGCAAGCGTTCGCAGAGGGTCTTTTGCTGAACTGGGAGCTGATCGAGCCGCTGTTTCGTTCGTTTGAACAGGGTGCCGGTGGGGGAGTGGCGAGTATGAGCTTGCCCCCGGCGGGAAATCTTGCGACGCCCGGTGGTCTCGATTTGATGGTTCACCAGTCGGAGGTCGTTGAAAGCGTCAAGCAGGGTCATCGAAGCCTCCTGCTGGCTGATGAACCTGGGCTGGGTAAGACGGCGGAGGCGTTGATGGCGGCTGAGGTGGCGGGAGCATTCCCACTTTTGGTCGTTGTTCCCAACGTGGTCAAAACCAACTGGTTGCGCGAGGTTCATCAATGGTTGCCGCAGCGTCGCCCCACCGTGGTTCACGGTGATGGGATTGAGCTCAACGCTTTTAGCGACGTTTTTATTGTCAACTACGACATTCTTGATCGACACGTCGGATGGCTCTCAAAGTTTGACTTCCGAGGCATGGTGGTCGACGAGGCTCACTTCATTAAGAACAAAGACTCCCAGCGTTCTAAGCATGTGCAGTCCATTGCTAAAACGATTCGTGGACGGTTGCGCCACCCTCTCTTAGTGGCGCTCACTGGAACTCCCTTAATTAACCAAATCGAAGATTTTCGTATGATCTGGCAATTCTTGGGTTGGATCGATGAGAAAAAGCCGGCGGAGGAACTTATGGGGAAGCTTGAGGCAACCGGCCTCACTCCAGCAGACCCGGGGTTCTTTTTCGAAGCCAGGAAAGCTGTCATCTCGATGGGCATTGTTCGCCGCAAGAAGAAAGATGTGGCACGAGACATTCCCGCCAGGCGCGTGGCAGATATTCCCATCGAACTGGACGGTGATTTGGGGCGCTCCATCATTGAAGCGGAGGCAAAACTGGTTACCCGGCTTCTGGTCCGGTATGACAGGGTTATCGCCGCGCGGGGCTCCGATGCCTCGGATGAGGTCGATGACGATTTGGTCCGTTTGGTGTGTACTTCAGAAGTCGAGGAAACTAAGGACGAAAACACAGGAGACAACGTCTTCACTCTGGTGCGCAAGATTGGTACCGCCAAGGCCGTCATGGCCGCGGACTACACCGCCCAGCTTGCCAGGAACGTAGGCAAGGTGGTCTTCTTTGCCAAGCACATCGACGTGCTGGATAGAGCGGAAGCTCACTTTGCTTCCGTGGGAATCAAGACGACATCTATTCGCGGCGACCAAAGTTCCTCTCAGCGCCAAAGCGCTATTGATGCCTTCACCGACGACGACACTGTCCACGTCATCGTGTGTTCGTTGCTCGCTGCCGGCGTTGGAGTCAACCTGCAAGCGGCGTCCAACGTGGTGCTGGCCGAGCTGTCGTGGACGAGTGCTGAGCAGACTCAGGCGATTGACCGTGTGCACCGGATTGGTCAGGAACTCCCTGTCACCGCCTGGAGAATTGTGGCAGCACAGACCATCGACGCGCGCATTGCTGAACTCATTGACCAGAAATCAGGGCTTGCCGCTCGGGCTCTGGATGGCGAAGAAAGTGAAGCTGGCGTCGAGGTTAACATGCAGGTTGGTGCTCTGATCGGTCTCCTCACAGGAGAGTTAGAAAAGCGTGCCGCCTAGCTAGTGTCGGCTGTGGCACTGAGGTGACTGGCACATCCAGTGAGCGGAGTGTGCTTTTTCATGGGGTCCGCCGAGAGCGATGTGTCCGAGGGCTGACGCGGTCAGCATTTCTTCTGAGGGTACGCCAAAAATCAGTGGGACAGAGATTCCGGCTCCGCAGGCCGTGCACAAGGGCGGAGCGTCATCGAATGGGTGAGCCATTGGTCTTCCGTCCGGAACATGGGTGATGCTCATTATGGCATCGACCGCGGACTACGGACTACGAACTACGGACTCTAGGACTCGAAAAGGTTCCTAGGAATTATCCGGTAGTGAATGCGATTGATAATCAGAACCAGAAGAACCGCCACAAAATGCGAGGCGAGCAGCGCGCCAAAATAGGCTCCGGGGAAAGAAAAGCCAAAGCCATCCGGGGAGTCGAAGTAAAAGCTTGTATCCCAGCCAAAAATCTCTCCCAGGACGATCGCTGCTGCGAGCCAGACCAGGGCTGAAGCGAGACCCAAAAACGGTGACCATCGGGGGATTCGGGCTCGAAAAGGATTGAAAAACCACTCCACGATGAGAAATGCAGGAACCACGAGATGGATGATTGTGGCAGGCCAACCACCGGGAGCGCCATCTAGAGAGCCGCTGAGGGGAGTTTGTGCCATCAACATCAAGTGGGGGACCAGAATCATGATGGCGTAGAGCGCTAAAATCCCTCTGACCGTGGCCAGGCGTCGACCATCCCTGGATGTCCTAAGGCCCATAATTCCGCCGGCAACCATGGCGATAATGGCAAAGACCGACACCGAGTTGGCGAAATGCGAAAAAAATTGCCCCAGGACAACGACTCCGAAGTTTTGCAGGCTCATCAATTGCGCTGCCATAGCGACGATGAGGCTAAGCGCTGCGACAAAACTGGCTATCGCTGTCGTAATCCGATACGGGTGAGGCCTATGAATATGTGGCACTTCTAAAAACGTTGTTCGCACCTCCCGAGGGTAACAAGCTTTTGAGGACGATTTGGTCCCCGGAGCGATTAGCCTGGGGGGATGTTTGATGTCGCGGTGGTGTATCTGATTGCCGGCACAGTCGACGATCCGACCGTCTTATTGGGCGAGAAACTCACGGGACTCGGTGCCGGAAAAATTGTGGGGCCGGGCGGCAAAAGCGAGGGCAACGAGGGCCCGGAAGATGCGGCAGTGCGAGAGGTCCTTGAAGAAGTGGGACTCGTCGTGGAAACAACTGACCTCGTCCCTATTGCCCGGGTGTCATATCCCTTCATCGGGAGACCTGAGCTTTCCCAACGCTCCCACGCGTTTGTCGCACGAACGTTTACGGGGCAACCCGTAGCGTCCCGAGAGTTGAGGCCCTCCTGGTGGCCACTGGGCGCTCTTCCTCTTGACCGGATGTGGGCCGACGCCACACTCTGGCTACCCCGGGCGCTGGCCGGAGAATTCCTCGAGGCCACGATAGAGATTACGGGCGAGAATCTCGTCGCGCAGGCTGATCTCACATGGTCGGCATTCAGGCGGGGCTAAGTGTTGCTTTCTACCATGGGGAATATGAAGCGAGAGGGGGAGGCTCAGTGACATCGCAGCCTGACCCTTACGAACTGCTGGGCGTGCATCCCGGATCAAGCCCCGACCAGCTTAAGCGTGCCTACCGTAGAGCGTTGGCCCGGGCCCACCCTGACAGGGGAGGGACCACCGAGGAGTTTGTCGAAGTTCAATCCGCGTGGGGGGCAATACAGGTTCCCGAACCCGAGCCTGATTCCGATCCCAGCGGCAGTTCCAAGGTCGCTCGGGGTTCCTCTTCGCCGGGATGGATGGCGCCGAGTCCGGCCCCCACGAAATCCAGTGGCTCCGGTGCGAGAAGCCACGGGCACCCTGGCGGGTGGTTTCGCGAGCGATACGGTAATTCGGTCAGGGAATGGCTTGGGAGGGGCGTACAGCACCCCAACGTCTTTGACCCGGAGCTTGTTTCACGGGCGCCTGCAAACATCCGGCATATTCTTCATGCCGCGATAGCGGAAGAGAATACTGCGGGGGTACTAGCCCAGATGGGCCCATCCTATGAAATTTGGCACGACGTGCTGGTGGAGGGGTCGAGGACCCAGGGCGCGAGAAAGATTGACCACATCGTCGTGGGGCCTAGCCGGTTATGGGCCCTCCAAAGCGAAGATTGGGGCCCCGTTACGGTAGACGCCCGCGGAGAGATCGTGGGAGAAGGCGTGGAGGCTCGGGAGCGCCCCGTCAAGGAGCTAGCTCACATGGTTAGGAAGCTGCAAAGAAAATTGGGGGTGCGCTTTAGCGCCATGGCCTACGTCGTGCCCGATGCCTACGCGCCAGCACCGGTGACGGCAGTGGCTTCTGTCGGACGAATGCCGGTGACGCTCGTGGACACTTCCTCGTTGCTTTCCTTGGTTCAAGAAGAGCTTCCCCCCGGAGCGAGGTCCTTGGTCGGAGACGACATGTTTCCCTTGCGCGAGCGTTTGCGTGCGGGTATTGAGTTCGTTTAGGCCTGGGACGCCACGTTCAGAAGCCAGTCCCGCAGGGCCTTC
>JBLIEN010000097.1:0-4815 GCA_047633115.1 Pontimonas sp. | reverse complement strand
GGCTCAGTTTGAGCCCCAGGTGGCACAGGCGACAAGAGGCTGGGAAGCGCTGTACATCCAACACGTGATGGGCGCCGACCGGGGGGCCGATTTAGACTTCCTGGCAGGAAGCAGCGGAAGCGCTCCGCCTCGCCATTCTCACTGACATGCTAAGGACACTCCCATGGTGAAACGTAGATTCCCCAATATCAAAGAGCTGGCCCCGCTTATACGGTTTCGCGCACCAGAGTTCAACGCCACCAAGCGTCGTCTCGACAGGGCTTTTAGCATCGCGGATTTGCGTAATATCGCTCAGCGCAGGACCCCCAAAGCCGCGTTTGATTACACCGAGGGCGCCGCCGAAGCAGAAATTTCCCTCAAACGCGCCCGGCAGGCTTTCGAAGATATTGAATTTCACCCCGCAATTTTGCACGATGTCTCCGAGGTGACTATGGGCTGGGACGTGTTGGGCGCACCGTCTGCGCTTCCCGTGGGCATTGCCCCCACAGGATTTACGCGCATGATGCATACCGAAGGTGAAATTGCGGGTGCCACGGTCGCTCAAAAGTGGGGCATCCCCTTTGCCCTCTCGACCATGGGGACGAGATCCATTGAGGAAGTGGCCATTGCGGCGCCTTCGGCGAGGAAATGGTTCCAGCTGTACATGTGGAAAGACCGGGACCGCTCCATGGATCTGGTGGAGAGAGCCGCAGCGGCAGGTTTCGATACGTTGATGGTCACCGTCGACGTGCCCGTTGCCGGTGAGCGCATCAGGGATAAGCGAAATGGGTTTTCCATACCCCCTGCTCTCACCGCGGCGACAGTGGCAAACGCCATTCCCCGGCCGTGGTGGTGGTGGGATTTCTTGACAACAGACCCTTTGCAGTTTGCTTCTCTGTCCTCGTGGAAGGGTACTGTCGCCGAACTTTTGGACTTCATGTTTGACCCTACCGTCACGTTTGAGGACCTGGCCTGGATTCAAAAACAGTGGCCCGGGAAACTTGTCGTCAAAGGAGTTCAAACCGTCGCGGACGCACAAAAGTTAGCGTCCATGGGTGTGGACGGCATTGTGTTGTCAAACCATGGTGGTCGCCAGTTAGATAGGGCACCGATTCCCTTCCACCTGTTGCCTGCCGTGGTCAAAGAGGTCGGTAAGGACACTGAGGTCCACCTGGATACGGGAATCATGTCCGGCGCTGACATCATTGCCGCTGTGGCCTTGGGAGCTCGATTCACCCTGGTGGGGCGGGCGTATTTGTACGGACTGATGGCCGGCGGTCAGGCCGGGGTGAATAAGACTTTCGAGATTCTGTCGGGCCAGATGGCCCGAACCATGAAGCTCCTTGGCGTCAACCATCTAGACGAGCTCGAACCGGGTCATGTTACCCAGTTGGAGCGCCTGCGGGCGAGGTCAGCTCTTTCCTAAGGGGCATGGGTAGCTCCTGATGAAGGTTCTGCTTGCCCCCGACTCGTTCAAGTCCTCACTCTCGGCCCAAGAGTGCGCGGCCGCTTTGGCTGAGGGGATCCGGTCGGTTGACGAAGGTTGTGTCGTTATGTCACTTCCCTTAGCAGATGGTGGGGAAGGGACGCTTGACGTCCTCGTCTCGCAAGGTTTTGTGAGGCGAACTGTTGCGGCCGTCGATTCTCACGGCCTTCCTCTGCAGGCGTCTGTGGCCCTGGGTCCTGACGTCGCCGTCATCGAATCTGCCCAAGCGTGTGCGTTTAGATCGGGAGCAACTGCCGCAGAGGCCTTGAGTGCATCCAGCGCAGGGGTGGGAATGTTAATCCACCATGCTTTGGATGCTGGCGTGTCGGAGATAGTCCTCAGCGTGGGGGGCACGTCGTGTTCAGATGGCGGCGTGGGGATGCTCCAGGAACTGGGCGCACGCTTTACCGATGCGTCAGGGGAGCCTCTTAGTCTCGGTGGGGGCGCTCTTGTAGACCTTCGCCATGTGGAGCTTTCCGGGCTTGATCCTCGACTGGGGACAATACGTCTGCGATTACTGTCTGATGTCGACAACGCTTTGCTCGGCGCTGAGGGAGCAGCCCGGGTGTTTGCTCCCCAAAAAGGTGCAGACGCCGAAGGGGTCAAGTGCCTGGAGGAAGGTTTTCAGACACTGTCTGAACTTATAGATTCTGATGCCGCCCACAAGGCAGGAAGTGGTGCAGGCGGCGGGCTCGGGTATGCGGCCATCGCCGTGCTGGGGGCGGTCCAAGAATCAGGCGCCAGGGTCATCATGGAGACGGTGGACTTAGAAGAACACGTGGCGACAGCTGATCTAGTGGTCACGGGGGAAGGGTCTTTTGATGATCAAAGCCTGAAGGGGAAAATCACCGGGCACGTCTTAGCGATGGCAGCCCGCCATAACGTTCCCTCGCTGGTGGTGTGTGGGGTGGAAGCGCTTGCCACCCGCGACGTCCTCGCCGACTACACGGTGATCTCGGTCATCTCCCTTTCTGATTTTGAACCCGATCTGACCCGTTCAATGGCGAATGCCAGAGCGCTTCTTGTCCGCGCAGGTGAGGCAATTGGCAACCTCTTACCGCGGGTAGTAGGGAGGGCTTTGGGCGAGATTTGAGCATTCGGCCGCCAGCTCGACACCCAACCAAGTCGGAATCTCCGGCCTACAGCTCCGAAGGAACCATCAGTTTGACTTTCTGTTTCTCCAGTTCCCGGGCCAGGTCGCTGGGCGGCGCAACATCGGAGACAAAATAGTCAGCCCGTCCAAGTTCGGCCACTTGAGCAAATAATCTTCTACCGACCTTGGTGGAGTCGGCTACGATTGCGACCCGGCTAGCCCGGTTGAGCATTTCGCTCATCATGGCGGCTTCGTGAAGGTTGCTTGTCGAGTAACCAGAAGTTACCGACACTCCGCCGACGACGATGATGGCAAGGTCGCATTGAATCTCCAGGCCATCTGCCCCTGAGGCGGAGGGGAAGGCAACCGGGCCAATCGTCGCCTGGGCGGTGAGATTTACACTCCCACCAAAGACATACAGGGAACGAATTGCGCCCGCCGCCACTTCGGAGGGAATTCTCAGATTGTTCGTGGCGATGGTAATTCCGCGACGGCCCCGGAGATTCCTCACCACGGCCAGCGCCGTCGTGCCCGCGTTAATCATCAAAACCGAGTTATCGTGGACCAAGGTCGATGCGAGCGCACCCATCTTCTCTTTTGCTTCGGCCTGCAAGCGCAAACGCACATCCATGGTGGTGTCAACCCTCGGCGCCGCCGACAGGCTCATGGCTCCACCATGGGTCCGAATCAAGAGGCCCTTTTCGTCCAACCGGTCGAGATCGCGGCGAATAGTGTCGGCCGAGACATCAAAGTACTTGACTAGCTCGGGAACCGTCACTTGACCTGCGGTCGCTACATATTCAGCCAACTCAGCTTTTCGGCCGGCGGGAAGGGGTCGACCTACTGCCGCGGTCACACTGGGAGTTTCTGGGCCGGCCATAAACTTCACTATACGCATTAACATGCATATTTATCGGACTTTATGTGCGCATGTGTGCAATATGTGGGAGAAAAACGCTACGTCGCGGTAGGGAGAGCGTGGCAAATCGGCCAAACTTTGCGTTGACATTCCCATCGACGCGGAATATGATTCGAATAATCGTGCAAAAGTATGCACAAACCAGCAGAAAAAAGCACGTACCTGAATAGGAGAACTAATGAAGACACACGCTCTGAGAACAAGGGGGCGCCTCGCGCTTCTGAGTTCCGTCGCCGTATTGTTTGCGGCCACGGGGTGTGCCCCAGCGGCAGATACTGACGCGGGCGCAACCAGTGACAGCGGTTCTACAAGCGCGGACGATGTTGTCCTCGAGTTTGCTCAGTGGTGGGAACCTGAGCTCCCCGAAGGCTCTTTTAGAGCTCTCATGGATGAATTTGAGTCAGTAAACCCAGGAATCACAGTTGAACTCCTGAGTGGCCCATACTCAACGACTAAAGAGCAAGTTGTGGCTGGTGCCGCTACGGGCACAATGTCCGACGTTGTGGGGCTCGACGGCGCGTGGGTGAGTGACTTTGTCAAGCAGGGTTCACTAGCCGACATGACCGATTTGATGGAGGCATCGGACTACGATCAAGCACAGCTCGCTAGTCAGATTCAGGTCGATGGGTCGACATTCATGGTCCCGGTCATCAACTTCATCTATCCGCTCTACACCAACGATGACCTCTTGGCGAGTGCAGGAATCGACGCTCCGCCCACCAACCGCTCCGAATTCCGCGCAGCCGCCGAAGCTGTCACGGGTAACGGTGTGTCAGGTTGGGCTTTGCCCCTCTCGCTTGAGGCACCCAATGGAATCCAGAACGACGTCATGTCGTGGGTCTGGGCTTCCGGAGGAACCATGCTGAAAGATGGCCAGCCTGATGTGACGAACGCTGAGGTTCGCAGCGCTGTCGAGTACATCAAGGGAATGTGGGATGACGGCTCGATCGCGCCGGGGTCCTTCACGATGAAGGAGCAAGACAAGCTCGAGGAATTCACGAATGGCCGCACAGCCATGGTTGTCTCTTCCCTCTCGCACATCAACCTAATTCGCGAAAGCAACCCTGATTTGAACTTCAGTATTTCGGCTATGCCGTCTATCGATGGATATTCGGGCAAGCGCGGGGTTCCTTATGCCTCATGGGGCATCGGAGTCGCGGAGAACTCTGAACACAAAGAAGAGGCCTGGAAGCTGGTCTCCTTTTTGATGAGTGAATCCACCAACGCGAAGCTCTCTTCGATTGCAAGCGCATTCCCTGGAAACACGACCGCTGTTCCCGACTTCGTTCAAGGCGACGAGTTGTTTGGAAAGGCATTTGAGATATATCAGACCGGATT
>JBLIEN010000096.1:0-4817 GCA_047633115.1 Pontimonas sp. | reverse complement strand
TGTGACAGCTTTCAAATACTCCAACTGTTCTCTCGACTGGATAAAAACCAACGACCCCCAGGTTTTTGAGCTGGTTACCCAATACTTCCCCACCCAAGAATGGGGTTACGTCGGCACATACTGTCGCGACTAGCCCTGCGAAAGATCCTGAATGAGGCGTGCCGTGGGAAGGCGACGTGTCACTCAGCCCCAGGGCTTAGGCTCAACCAGTGGCACATTTACTAGGAGCGAGCAACCTCCACCTCGAATACCCCACCCGCGTTGTCCTTGACTCGGTGACCATCGGCATCGACGAAGGTGACCGCATTGGCGTTGTCGGTCGTAATGGTGACGGAAAGTCAAGCCTCATTCGTTTGCTTTCCCAGAAGATTGAACCCAATTCGGGTTCTGTGACGGTGCGAGGGGGCCTCCGTCTGGGTCTCCTCGACCAGAGCGACCAAATACCTTCAGAAACAACGGTGTCCCACGCTGTGGTGGGCGAGCGCGAGGAACACGAGTGGGCCGGGGATTACAAGGTGAGAGACATCATCACCGGGTTGCTCTCCGATGTGCCGTGGGACGCAAAGGTAGGTGACCTCAGCGGAGGTCAAAGCAGACGTGTCTCGCTTGCGGCGCTCTTGGTTCATGACTGGGACGTGTTATTCCTCGATGAGCCCACCAACCATCTCGATGTGCCGGGGGTGGCATGGCTCTCCGATCACCTCGCTAGGCGATGGCCCGCGGGCAGTGGCGCCCTGGTCGTGGTCACCCACGATCGATGGTTCCTGGATGCGTCAACCCAGATGACCTGGGAAGTCCACGACGGCACCGTGGATATTTATGAAGGCGGTTACGCCGCGTACGTGCTCCAGAGGATTGAACGCGACCGAAGCGCTTTTGTGTCTGAAGCAAAACGCCAGAATCTGCTGAAGAAAGAACTGGCCTGGCTGCGCCGAGGCCCTCCGGCGAGGACCAGCAAGCCCAAGTTTAGAATTGATGCCGCGAACGACCTGATTAGCGACGTTCCAGAAATTCGAGATCCGGTGACATTGGCAAAGATGTCGATTCGAAGGCTCGGAAAAAAAGTCATCGAACTGGAAGACGTCTCTGTCGTCTTGGGCGACACCGTCATCCTCAAGCCGCTGACGTGGAGGCTAGCGCCCGGAGAGCGGGCCGGTGTTCTGGGGGCCAACGGCGTCGGGAAAACGACACTGCTGAAACTTTTGGAGGGGACCCAGGAGCCCACCTCGGGGACAGTGAGCAGGGGCTCGACAGTGAATTTGAGCCTGTTGGACCAGCGTTTGGCGACGCTCGACTCGGTCAGAAACGACCGGGTGAGCGAGGTGATCGCTCGGCACAAAACTACCTACCAGGCCGATGGAGTCGAACTGACGCCCGGTCAGTTACTGGAGCGCTTAGGTTTTAGTTCTGCCCATCTGTCTGCACGAGTGTTTGAGCTCAGCGGTGGCCAACGCAGGCGCCTCCAATTCCTCCTGGAGTTGTTGAAGGAACCCAACGTCTTGTTACTCGATGAGCCCACCAACGATCTGGACACGGACATGTTGCGGGCCATGGAGGACCTGCTGGACACCTGGCCGGGGACACTTATCGTGGTCTCCCACGACCGTTATCTCTTGGAGAGAGTCACCGACCGGCAATACGCCATTATCAAGGGCGAGTTCCGCGATCTGCCCGGTGGAATCGACCAGTACCTCGCCTTGGAGCACGCTAAACCTGAAGTGGCTCTGGATACACTGACCCAGCATTCTTCGCCCTCCCGCGCGAACAAGAACTCAGATGCACATTCACGGGCTTTGAGGCCGGGGAGCAAAGAGCATCGCGTCGCGGAAAAGGAGCAGAGTCAACTCCAGCGAAAGATCCGCGACCTCACGCTTTCCATCGCGGGAATTGATCAGGCCCTTCTCGATGCCGACCACGCAAACTATGGAGCTCTTGGCGACTTAGGAGCGCAGAGGACCCAACTCGAGCAGCAGCACGACGCCTGTGAAGCACGCTGGCTAGAGCTCAGCGTGGCACTCGAAGCGTAACCCGGGAGTCACCGGGGCGCAGCAAGCAGGAATCCCTGTGAGCCGGCTACAAAACACGGCACCGCACAAAGACGCTGCGGGGAGTGACACGGGGAATTCGGGGCCGCTCCGGACGTAGCTCTTCTGGGCACCTTTTTCGAGGAGTTTAGAATGATGTATCCCTCATTGACGTAGCGCCTGAAGCTCACTTCGCCATCGTTGTCGGTGAGCAGCGCGAATGCGGCATCCACGATCTGATCTTTGACCTTGTGGGCTACAGAGCAGAATCCGCATGCGCCGTCCACGCTGCCGCCCAGGTCAACTAGTAGAGAGTAACGTCATCACCGGCTTTTTTGAATTCCGGCGCTACTGGCAGACCGCAATACACGCGGTCCTCGTCGCCGTGAGAGGTTCGTATAGAAATACCGCTGATTCTTTCGTGATGTCGCGCCCCCCATAAGTCAACAGGTCTGTCTACTTTGCTGTCGAGCATATACAGACCTGTCTGATATCGTCGGTCTTTCATTCCGCTCCCTCGTCGCGACGCTAAAGTTTCCCCACGAGAAGGACCGGAGGATGCTTGAACAACATCTTCACCCCCTGAGCATGGAGGAATTGTGACCGCTTACCCCGGCTTGACCGCACTTTTTGTCAACTGCAGCCTGAAACGCTCCCCCCGCCTGTCCCACACCCAGGGACTCATCGATCTCAGCACGCGGGTCATGGAATCTCAAGGCGTGGCCGTGGAATCCCTGAGGCTCGCTGACTACACCCTGCCTCCTGGTGTGTATCCCGATATGACCGAGCATGGCTACGACGCAGACGACTGGCTCACCCTGTGGCCGACGTTTCAGAAGTCCGACATTTTGGTGCTGGCCGGGCCTATCTGGCTGGGGGAAAACTCTTCCCTCATGCGCATCGTGCTCGAGCGGTTGTATGGCATGAGCGGCGTGCTCAACGAGCGCGGGCAGTATTCGTTTTACGGGAAAGTGGCGGGAACTTTGCTCTCAGGTAACGAAGACGGAGTGAAACATGCGGCAATGGGAAATCTTTACGGTCTACAGCATGTGGGATACACCATCCCTCCGCAGGCCGATGCAGGGTGGATTGGGGCCATTGGGCCCGGTTTAAGCTATCTTGACGAAGGTTCGGGCGGACCGGAAAATGACTTCACTAACCGCAACACCACTTTCATGAGTTGGAATCTCATGCACCTCGCGCAGCTTTTGAAGACCAATGATTTCTACCCCAAACTAGGAAATTCGCGCGCGGAGTGGGACCAGGGAATCCAACCTGGATTCGAAGGCTAATGCGCACCGAGGACATAAGATTTCCCGGGTCTCAGGCTGAGCTGGCGGGGAGACTTTCGTTCCCCGACGGTGACATCAACTCCGTCGCCGTCTTTGCTCACTGCTTCACGTGTTCCCAAGACATCCCCGCAGTCACCAGGATTACCTCGAGTTTAAGCAATCACGGTGTTGCCGTGATGAGCTTTGACTTCACCGGCCTCGGACACTCCCACGGAGAGTTTTCGGACACAAATTTTTCCACCAATGTCGTGGATGTACAAAAAGCCATTGAACACCTTCGATCTCTGGGGCTCATGCCCACTCTGCTCATTGGCCATTCCCTGGGGGGTGCCGCCGTGCTGCAGGTCGCAAGCAAGCTCGACGAAATTGAAGCAGTTGTCACCATCGGCGCCCCCTCTGGCCCACAACACCTGGAAGGGTTATTGGCTGACTCGGTCGCAGAGATTGAACACAAGGGTCAGGCCACCGTCACGCTTGCTAATCGTGACTTTGTGTTCAAAGACCAGTTCCTCCGGGACATTGAGAGCTCAGACATCCTCTCGTGTGTAAATCGCATGCGCGCCGCGCTATTGGTCATGCACTCCCCCGTAGATAACACGGTAGGGATTGAGAACGCGGAAGAAATTTTTGACGCAGCTAAACACCCCAAAAGCTTCGTCTCCCTCGATGACGCTGACCACTTGCTGAGGAGAGTCAAAGACGGCGAATACGTCGCCGAAATGATTGTCAGTTGGGCGTCTCGATATGTGACTGCCGCGGAGCATACGTCCGGTCCCGAGGCAGGCGATGGTTCTATTGTGGTGTCAGAAGTATCGGCAGATGGATTCCAGCAGGACATCCTCATTGGCTCAAAGCACGCGCTCCTGGCCGACGAACCCGAAGATTTTGGTGGCCAAGATACGGGACCAACCCCCTATCAGCTCGTGGCCGCTGGTCTTGGCGCGTGCACATCCATGACGCTTCGGATGTACGCCAAACGCAAACAGATTCCCCTTTCTCACGTCAGTGTCGAAGTGACACACGATAAGCGCCACGCAGAAGTCGAGCCTGATACATCGTTGACCCACGATCACTTCGTGAGAAGAATACGTCTCACCGGCACCCTGACCTCTGAGCAGCGACAATCGCTGCTCGCAGTCGCCGATAAGTGTCCCGTCCACAAGACCCTCGAATCAACCGCGCATATCGAGACCATCGATGTGAGCGCGGACGCCGCGGCTTCAGGACATTAGCGAAGACGGGGCTCTGCCGACATAATCCGCTCCACCAGATTCCTCGCGGCGCTCAACACCTCAGCGGGCTTGTCCAATTTGCAGGCAAGAAAAGCGCCGTCGTAAAGGAGCATCAGCTGTCGTGTCACCACAGCAGATGTTGCCTGGGAGAAAAAATAGTCAGAAATCGTCTTACGGTAAGCACCCACAGCATCCGCGATGAGGACACTGTGGGGTAATTCAGCAAGAGCATTAGCGAACGGGCATCCCATAAATTCGCCGCGAAGAAT
>JBLIEN010000095.1:0-4960 GCA_047633115.1 Pontimonas sp. | reverse complement strand
CGATTACCGGTGAGGGGCTGCGCGTGGGGTTTGCGCAGGCAAAAGTGGCGGTCTCTGCTGTTGTGGCGAATCAACCGCAGCGGTACCCAGCCCAATGGAAACGCGTGACGCGTGAGTTTCGCCTTCTGACGAGGGGCTTAGTGGCTGTCGCGCAGTCTCCACTGCGGCGTTCTATTGTTCCTTTGGCAAAAAGCATGCCGGGACTTTTCGGAATCATCGTTAATCGTTTGGCGCGGTAATGGCGCGGGTCACGGTGGCCGCAGTGGTTCGTTCAGCGCACCCAGGCCCTTCCGTCGCGGTCACCGCCCTTGCCGCCATTCTCGCGTGGGGTTTTGCTGTTTCTGCGTCAAGCGCCACTCTGGTGGTCCTCGCGGTGCTGTTCAACCAGCTCTCCGTGGGGCTCTCCAACGACGCTATCGATGCTGTGCGTGATCGCGAGGCGGGGCGCCGGGATAAACCCGTGGTTTCTGGTGAGGTAACGCCGGCCACGCTTTGGCGCCTTGCGATCCTGCTGGCGGCGGCGTCTCTGGTGCTGTCCGCCTTTGTCCACCCAGGCGTCCTGATCGCACAAGGTGTCTTTTTGCTCGCAGGATGGCTCTATAACGCAGGGTTGAAAGCCACCGTGTTCTCTGTTGTCGCCTACGCCGTGGGGTTTGGCTCTCTTCCAGTCATTGTGAGTTTCGCCGCTTTGCCCGCAGCTTTTGCCTCCTGGTGGATCATCGTGATTGCTGCAGGATTAGGCGTTGCTGCCCATTTTGGCAACGTCTTGCCAGACCGGGTGGAGGATCAACTCCAGGGGGTTCGCGGTTTACCCCAGCGACTGCCAGCTCGCACCTCAGCCTTCATCCTCACGGCGATGATTATGGCGATGTCGACGGTGCTGGTCGCGGGCGCAGGAGCGAGCAATATCGCCCTCACGCTCCCCTTCGCAAGCGTGGCAAGCGCTGTGGCCATCGCGGGGGGCCTAGTGGCGCTGCGTGACACCCCAACACGATGGCCGTTTCGCGCCGTCATTCTTGCTGCGGTAATCCTCGCCGGAGGGCTTTCTGCTGTGTTGGTTACCTCAGGTTGAGGATGGTCGCAGTGGGCAACTATTCCTCACACTATTCGCGCGGCATCGATGCCCGCGCTGCTGAAGATGTCTCGGGCGCGATGGGAGAAAAGGGGGAGAAACCATCAGCTCCGGTGGCTACAGTGTCCCCATGGTGAAAAATAGTGAAACAGCGGAGAGGAGTCTTCTTCCCGCTCGGTGGGTAGAAATCGTGGAGCAGATTTTCCATATCGTGCTGGGAGTCTTTCTCTTGGGCATTGCGGTCGCAGCTCTGGTTTACTCGGTGATCCGCGTGTTCACCACGTCGCCCTTTTTCCCCAGCGGCATGATTCAAGCCATCAATGACATTTTGTTCATCATCATCATTTTGGAAATCCTGCGCACCGTCATTGCCCGTTACACCGACGGTGTCTTTCAGCTGCACAACTTCTTGATCATTGGCATCATCGCCGCTGTGCGACACATCCTCACGGTGGGCGCTTACATGACGTTGGGTGACGAGAAGTCCGAGGCAGCATTCAACCGTGCGGTCATCGAATTAGGGATTAATTCCGCCATTGTTGTGGCTCTCGTCTTCGCGATCTTCCTCTCCAAGGCGGTGGACTCTGCTACGCGCAGGTCCCTCGCCACCCGAGACTAAACGAGACGGTTCGCTCAGCGCGATTTCTGACCTTCTCACAGCGCAGTCTTACGGCGCGGGGCCAGATTCCTCCGTGTTTTCTAGAGCTTCGTGCGCATCTTGTTCCCACACTTCCGCCGGTTACGAGGGTTGCGCGCACCGTAGATGCGAACTATCTCTACTGGTTCCACTCGGCCTCTTCGTCGAAACCACTGCCGTATTGGGTCTCGGGATACGCGGTGCCGGGTGAATACCCCGCCGGGCCGCTGTGCACGTCGCCCTCGTTCATGAGGTCATATCCGCAGTCAGCACATACGTTCTCACCGGAGACCCAGGGAGCATCACACTCTTCACAGTGATCAGGTTCTTTCTTCATGGTGTTTCTCCTTTCAGGTGGTTCACCAGGATGGTGGTGTTCATTTCATCTAGTGCTGAATGCAGCAGCCCGAGCTGCGAGTGATAGGGCAACCCTGGAGAGTGGACGACAAAGTACCCATCGCTGCCCGGGAGCGCTGAGTGGACAACACTTACGCTCAGTGTCCACCCAGTGACGACGGCTCCGGCGTCGCAATCGGCATCAACAAAGGAGCTGATGGTGTCATCTAAGACGGTAAGGGTGGGGCTGGATTCCATAGATACGGCCTTTCAGTGTAGGTGAGAAAAAACCATATACCCCACGACCGACATGCCTTACAGGTGGGGATGCGCAGAGGCCTGACGGATGCTTTTTGCCTCCCGCGACCGCCCAGCGCATCAGCTCCTACAGCGGGAGCGAATCGTTGCCGTCGCTGGCGAAACCAAACAGCACCAAGGAGAAAAAGAAGGCAGTTTGATACAGAAAGACCATCGAGACAGCAAAGGGAAAACGAAATAAGGGTTCAGGCCGCGGAGGCGCTGTGGCCGTTGTGCCCACTACGGCGAAACACATTAAAAAAGGGCCGATGAACGGTGGCACCATCAGCAGCATCCAAAACCACGTCCGCCGCATATCACTCAGCCTCCTGAGGGTTGCCACCAGCAGCAAATAGGCGGCCAGGACCGCTCCCAGTGCCAGTGGGAGAAAAAGATAGGACGCAAGGCTCGAGGCGACTGCCACCGCGGAAAAGACGGCACCCTGGAATAGGTAGGGATAAAGCGCGAGGGTTCCCCGGGCGATAAAGAGACCACCCAAAGCCCGACGTCGCGACGGGCCAGTTTGGTCGGGGCTTTCTACGTTCCGGGGCATGTCACATCGACGACGTTTGCGGAGCCAAGAAAATATGCCACGAGGACAGAATTGATGCACTCATTGTTGTATCCGGCTGCGGGGGCGTGTTTGCTTGATTCCACACTCACCAGAGGTGCGCCCAGAAGCGCTGCGGTGTCTTTGGCAAACGAATAGGGAGTGACGGATTCGTTGATGGATCCAACAATGAGAAGTTTCTTGCCGGAAGGGTTCGAGGGAACAAACGGTGTCGACGGGGGATCAGGAATGAGGGGGTCCGCAGTGGCATAGCTTTCCCAGTCAAGCCCTTTGGGTGGCCCAAAGTATTCATACCCACTGGCATCGGAAAAGAGCGCGGAGAGCAAGGGAGCGATCTTTCGAGCTTTGGTGCTCAATTCCCGTTGTTCCTCCTCGGTGAGAGCGTCTAGGGCATAGTCCATCGTGTTGACGATGACGCGGATTTCATATTCGTTGGAGCGCACGATGTTTTTAGCCTCGAGAGAAGGGCCGGCCAAGGAGCTCGGATCGTAGCCATCGAGGTAAAAACCTAGCTCTTCGAAAGTGCCATTCCAGTTGCGCAGATAGGCATTGTCCATCCCGGCGTTGAACAATTCTTGTGCTTGACCTGGGGGTAAGTAGTTGAGTGTTCTGACACCCCGGGTGAACAATGCTTCGGAGCTGATCATGGCGGTGGGTTCGACGGGGCTTGGCTCAAACCCGGCGTAGCCCACCAGAAGGTCATCATCTGCTCTTTGGCGCACAGTCAACACGCGATCCCAGGCCTCATCAAAGGTGATGTCGGCATAGAGTGCGTAGCCCTCGACAAAGCCGCGGACTTTCACTTCGTCGGCCTCGAAGCCAATCAGAGCGCTGGCGATGCGGTCGTCATCTACGGTGGTGGGGCTATCAAACACAACCTTTCCGACACCTTCGGGAAAGAGGCTGACATAGCGACCCGCGATCGTGGTGCCGTAGGACGAGCCCAAGAAATTGAGCTGTTCACCAGGGGTGATCACCTGGCGCATAATTTCTAAATCTCGGGCGACATTGTTGGTCGACAGCGTCCACCAGTAAGGGTTGTTCGCGGTGCAATCTTCGTAATACAGGTCACTTTGGGCCACAAGGCCATCAAGCTCTGCTTCATTAGCGGGCGAGCCTTCCCCAAAGTAGCTGGTGTAGTCCAAAACGTCAGAGCATTTAATTTCGGAACCGTCCGCAAAGTCAGAAAACCCCACCCCTCGGGGGTCAAACCCCACAAAAGGAATCTCGAGATGCAGCGCTTCGGGAAACTCGGAATATTGCACCTGTTCAATACCGGAACCTCCGGGTCCGCCGGGGTTGATAAAGATGGCTGTTGTGGGTTCTGATTTATCTTCCAACCGTGTGACTCGCATGACAGCAATGCTGAAGTCGGGAATGTTCTGGACCCCCCGGTACGTGGCGGGAACAAGAACGCTGCTGCATTCGATCAGTGACTGATCCAAGACATCGCTGCCTTGACCCTCAGCGCTCAGCCACGCCGGGTCACAAGTTCCCCACGCGAATTCTTGACCCACATAGGAGGTGAGGTCGCGCGGGACATCTGCGAACTCAGCGATATCTTCTGCCGTGGGGTCGCTACTGCCACCCAGCGCGGTGCACGCGGAGAGCCCGAGGACTGCCACGCCAAGCGTTGCGAGTGTGCGAACAACGGTCAAACTTCCCCCGCGGTGTGACATGGGCTCGATTTCCTTTCAAGGGTGCTTTCCAAACGTTTTCCCGGTCCAAACTTTACCTATAGCCAACGACTGGGACAGAACCTGCAGAGGCTGCGAAATACCCGTGACCCTGAGGTTTGGTGTTGAGAAGAAGCTTTATCTCTGGGTGTGGGCCGAAGGAACAGTGCCGCTTTCCTCGTTGCGGCCGGCTTTGCGGGCAAGAGCCATGAGTGCTCGAGCCCCGTACTAACGCGGGGAGGATCCAGAAACCAGGTTTGCCGCAATGGAAGACCGTAGCGGTCGAGTCCCCAGGACGTTGCTACTGGTGAGCGATTTGCTAAACCTCGCGTAGCCCGCGTGAAGATGTTCCCGCATCGCCTCTTCGGCAG
>JBLIEN010000094.1:0-5162 GCA_047633115.1 Pontimonas sp. | reverse complement strand
CGCGATAGTGATGCCCTGAGAGGAAGCCGCATCACTGGCTACTCCCTCCCGCGTGACCCCACCGACGGCCAACACCCCCGGCATTGTCGCGGGCGCCCCGACCGCCATGGTTCCCGACCCTCGATTCCCTGCAGAGGCAATGACGACGACATCTTTTTCCGCCGCATACCTAAAAGCGTCGTCCCAGGATTCTGGCCACTCGCTCGTGTTCCGCGTCAGAGAAAGCGAAATAACACCGGCGCCTTTATCCACGGCAAAGCGCACGGCCCGTGCGATCTGATCATCTGGGGAGACCGTCGTGCCCTCAAAACTGACGGAGACGCTCACAATGCCCGCTTCTGGAGCGCTTCCGATAACACCTCCATCGACTCCGTGTCCCCGACCAGCACCTAACGAGGCCACCATGGTCCCATGGCGAGACACTGAGCCCACCGGCGTTTGACCATCGATACTGCCGAGGCCAGAAAAGTCAGCCCCGGCAACCACAGCGCCGGCAAGGTCAGGATGGCTACCATCGACACCGGTGTCTATGAAGGCAATACGAACACCGGCGCCGCGGGTAATTGACCACGCCTTTTCAATTCCATAATCTGCCAACCAGTATTGGGTGTCGCGCACGGCTCCGGCCTTCACCACTGTCGCCTGCACCGCACTGGCCCGCAGCACGCTGGCCTGCGCCACAGATACTAGAGCGATCGATGGCAGTAGTCCCAGAGCAACGGCGAGCCCCCACGCGACAGGTCCTTTCACCACCGAGTTTCTCAGCAGCTGACCCGCTAGCACTGACATACGCCGATACTCCAATCTGTCTCCGCAAGCGCCCAGTCGCCTACCGGGTTCACCCCGGGGCCGACCGACAGAGAGTGTGCCATTAGCGTATGTAAACATTTCACCCGGGTGGGCATGCCCCCTGCGGAGATGCCTGCGATCTCTTCCAGGTATCCGAGTGCTTCGCGCTCGGCGAGGAAGTCGTCGTGTGCTAGTTGATAGGCCGCTCGCGCTTCGTCGTCTTCGATCAGGCGCTCTTGGTAGCGGGCCATCGTGCCAGTGGCTTCTAACCGGGAAGCAGCTTTCGTGGCAGCCGGTTGGCTGAGGTAGTAGAGAGTGGGAAAAGGTGTTCCGTTGCCCAGTCGGGGTTTCGTGACGACGACAACGGGGTTGCCGCACACGCAGCGTGCGGAAACCCCCACAATGTCCCTGGCGGGCCTGCCTAACTGCTCACTGACACAGACAATATCTGCGCTCGTGGGCGACTCCCCGGGCGCCCTCACGGCGCGGGCTCCCCCGGGGAAGGAATCGTGACATTGCCGGGTGGGGGTCCACCCCGTGATGTTGTGGCGGCGACCAGGTAGGACGCTAGCAGCGCTTCGCGCCAATCGGTGCTGGCGGCGAGCAGAGTGGTGGATACCGCAATGTCGCGGATAACAGCGTCTTCTCCGACATCGTCGATAACGAGATAGGTGATATCCCCGGGATAAACAAAGAGCAAGCGCTCCCTCGCCTGTGTTTCGACAAACGCCGGGTCCTTCCACCGCTCGCGTTGCTCTTCGAGGTCAAAAACCTCTTGCTGGCTCACTTGTAGGGCCGTTTCGAGGGAGGAAATTTCTTGTTGCTGCTCGGCAAGAATGCTGAGCGTGGGAGAGAGCACAATCACTCCAGTGACCAACAACACCAACACCATTACGGCAAAACCGGATGCCTGCAAAGAGAGCAAAAAGGCGCCTGGGGCACCATTTTTCTGCGACTTCCCCACTGTGTTCGTCACGAAATCATGTTAGACAGCAGATTTAGGCGTCTCCCCCAGGCGCGCGGGCGCTAGGAGAATCGCGGGAAGGCGCCAGCCCCCGCGTACACCCCGGCGCGTCCGAGCTCCTCTTCGATACGCAAGAGCTGGTTGTATTTGGCCACCCGCTCACTTCTCGCCGGAGCACCCGTTTTGATCTGACCGCAGTTGGTAGCAACGGCGAGATCAGCAATGGTGGTGTCCTCGGTCTCCCCCGAGCGGTGAGAGAGCACCGCGGTGTAACCGTTGGTGTGTGCCATGGAGACCGCATCCAAGGTTTCGCTCAGCGTTCCGATTTGGTTGACCTTCACCAGAAGCGAATTGGCGGCCCCCTGGTCGATACCGTTTTTGAGCCTGGTGGGATTTGTCACAAAGAGATCATCGCCGACAAGCTGCACTTTATCCCCGAGCGCTTGGGTGAGGGCCACCCAGCCCTCCCAATCGTCTTCGTCAAGCGGGTCCTCGATAGTGACCAGGGGATAACTGGCGACCAAATCGCCGTAGTAGTCCGCCATAAAAGCGGCATCGCGTTTTTTGCCTTCAAAGAGGTAGGTGCCGTCGCTAAACATTTCTGTTGCCGCAACATCTAGGCCCAAAGCAATGTCAGACCCCGGTGTGAAGCCTGCTGAGGCAATGGCGCTCATCAAAAAGTCCAGTGCCGCTCGGTTGCTGGCAAGCTCGGGAGCGAACCCGCCCTCATCGCCAAGACCCGTCTGCATTCCGGCTTTTTTGAGCTCGGCTTTAAGCGCGTGGTAGGTCTCTGTTCCCATGCGCAGCGCTTCAGAGAAACTTGTCGCACCGATGGGCAGCACCATGAATTCTTGAATATCCACCGCGGTATCCGCGTGGGCGCCACCGTTGATAACGTTCATCATCGGCACCGGTAATACGTGAGCGTTCGCTCCGCCCACGTATTGGTAGAGAGCAAGATCAGCTGAGTCCGCAGCAGCTTTCGCTACGGCTAGAGACACACCCAAAATGGCATTTGCCCCTACTTTTTCTTTGTTGGTGGTGCCATCGGCATCAATCAGCATCTGGTCAATTGTGCGCTGTTCGCTGGCATCAAGGCCCTCTATTTCGGGAGCCAAAACCTCCATCACAGCCTGCACCGCGCCTTGGACGCCTCTGCCCATATAGCGCTTGGCGTCGCCATCGCGCAGTTCGTATGCTTCAAAAGCACCCGTGGACGCGCCGGAAGGAACCGCTGCGCGGGCCACCACACCATCATCAAGCAACACCTCCACCTCGACGGTGGGATTTCCCCTCGAATCCAGAATTTCGCGGGCAATCAGGGCTTCAATGGCGGCCACAGGGGCTCCTTCGGTTTCAGGGGTAAAACCCAATTCTAGTAAAGCTAGGAAGCGTTAGTCGATGTCACGCCAGGCAATGTCCTCGGCGCTGGTGGTCTCCGAGGCGACATCCCCCACGCGAGTGAACCCGTCGGCAGCAAGGCGCTCGTACACAGCGCGCATGTTGCGCGTACCTGGCACGATGCGCACCTGGTGGCCCGTGGATACCAAGTGCATTTTGATTCCCAACAGGTGCTTGGCGGGGCGGTCTGCGTCGTAGACGAGGGCAACGCGGTCCAGGTGCTGATGGTGAGATCCAGGGACAACGTCGAGGAGTCTCTCAAACCCTAGAGACATTCCCACCGCGGGAACATCCCGGCCTAAGAATGTCGAAATCATTCCGTCGTAACGACCCCCACCCCCCAGTGAGCTTCCCAAGTCAGGGTGAGAAATTTCGAAGATGGACGAGGTGTAATACCCCATCCCTCTGACCAGAGTCGGATCAAAGACCACCACACCTGGGGCGAGTAATGCCGCCACCTGGCTCACCCAAGCCACAAGTTCCCCGGCAACGCTGTGGGACGCGGGGGTGTCACCCATGAGGGACCCGATAATCTTGGCGTCGAAAGCCACCGTCGACGCGGTCACCATCCCCTCGATAACAGCCCTCGACCACCCTGAAGGAAGTCGTTGATCGAGTTCTTCGAGCACACCTTCGGGGCCTATTTTGTCAAGCTTGTCCACCACAATCATGGCGACCGGGTGGTCAGATTCCGCAATGCCAGCAGCACCAAGAAGTTCGGTGAGTAACCGGCGATCATTAATCCGAAAACTCCAGCCTTTGACCCCGAGGCGGTCCAGAGCATCGGCGGTCGCAAGGACAATTTCGACCTCAGCGAGCGTGCTCGCCTCGCCCAGGGTGTCAATGTCGGCTTGGACGAACTGGCGGTAGCGACCCTTTTGCGGGCGCTCCGCCCGCCACACTGGTCCTGTATGAAAGGAGCGAAAAACGGGAGGAAGCGACCCGTGATTGCTGGCATAAAAACGCGCTAGCGGCACGGTGAGATCAAACCGCATCCCTAAATCCGCAAGCTCTTCGGGCGCGGAGGCGCTGTGGAGGTCGGGAAGCGTAAGACCGCGCTTGAGAACGTGAAAGCTCAGCTTCTCGTTGTCACCGCCCAAACCTGAGCGCAAGGTGGCAGCATCTTCGAGCGCAGGAGTTTCGATGGACTCGAAGCCGTGGCGCTGATAGACCGCGGTAATCTGGCTCAGGACACCCTCACGGTGTTCTTTGTCCCGAGGAAGAAAGTCCCTCATACCTCGCGCGGAACTCACAGCCATTTGGCTATTATCTCACGCGCCGGCTGTTTCTCCCGGGAGGTCCCGCGAATTCCCGCTGGCGCTCTGCTCGATGTCGCGCACCGCGACCCGCAACGCGCGCTCAGCATCGAGGTCCTGATCCTCGGCGGCGGCAACAATCTGGAGCAAAAGCGCACCTAGTTCCCGCTCAGTAGAAAACGATGGGGCACGCGCGGAACCAGGGACCACCATCGGTTGATCGGCGCGCCTCATCACGCTGTGCGCTCTGGCCAGGGCAGAGAGCTTTCCAGGGATGCCCTCAAAAGGGCTCGCCCGGTGTTTCTTCTGTTCCGCTTTGATTTCTCGCCATTGCCGCTTCACGTCGTCTACCGTGGTGGCACCCCCCTCGGCAAACACATGGGGGTGACGCTCGCGCATTTTGGCCTCCACGTCTGAGGCCACATCCTCGATAGTGAAAGAATCTTCCGCCACCGAGGACGCAATATCTGCATGAAAAAGTACCTGGTACAGAACATCGCCCAGCTCTTCGCGCATGTCAGCCCGGCTCCCCGATTCCAGCGCCTCAATCAGCTCAAAGGTCTCTTCCAGCAGATAAGGGACAAGTGATTCGTGGGTTTGCTCGGCGTCCCACGGGCATCCACCCGGACCCCGAAGCGCAGCCATGGTGTTAATTAACTCACTGAGGCCGCCGGGGGATTTGGTCATATCTTTAGTCTGGTGCCCCTACAGCCACGGGTGCCGGATGCAGGGCGTCCAAGGCACCCTTAACC
>JBLIEN010000093.1:0-5231 GCA_047633115.1 Pontimonas sp. | reverse complement strand
CTCTTCTTCTGCCTTGCGCTCGACAATCGTCTGACGCCGCTTAGCCTCACCGGCGCTCTTCTTTTTTGCTGTCGCTCCCGCGTTCACAGGCTCAAGGAAACGCGCTCGGCCGCGATACACGGCTCCCAACGCTCTCGGGTCCAGTCCGCTGAGAGGGTTGCCCGAGGAGAAGAACCTGGTTCTACCCAAAACTCCCATCAAGGGACGGGTGAAAAGGGCCACCACGATGAGATCCACAATGGTGGTGATACCCAGGGTGAAGGCGAAACCTCGCACGTTTCCCACCGCCAGAATAAAGAGCACCGCAGCGGCGAGGAAACCCACGGCATCCGAGGCAAGAATCGTCCTAAACGCCCGTCGCCACGCTCCAACAATCGACGATTCGAGATTTCTTCCGTCTCGAAGTTCATCTCGGATGCGCTCAAAGAACACAATGAAGGAGTCAGCGGTAATACCGATGGCGACGATGAGTCCCGCCACCCCCGCCAACGAAAGCCGGTATCCTTGCGTGTTGGAAAGATAGGTAATGACGAAGTAGCTCAGTGCGAAAGCAGTAGTCAGCGAGAACACCGTGACCATTCCCAGCATCCGGTACTGCACCAACGAATACAGAACGACCAGGACCAGACCGATGGCGCCGGCGAGAAGACCGCTTTGCAGTTGGGACAGTCCCAGTGTTGCCGTAATGGTCTCGGAGCTTTGAACGGCAAACCCGATCGGGAGGGCACCAAACTTCAGTTGATCAGCAAGAATGGTGGCGGATTCTTGGACGAAGCTCCCACTGATTTGGGGCTTGCCATCCGTGATCGCACCTAGTGTTCGAGGAGCGCTGATCACCTTGCCGTCCAACACAATGGCGAACTGATTTTGCACACCAGGCAAAAGAATTAAACGCTCCGTCACCGTGCGGAAAGCTTCCGTCCCGACACTGTCGAATTCTAGGAAGACGCCCCACTCGGTAGTCACCGTCCCCTGAGGTCCTGGAACCAAGCCTGAGACAGCGTCAGAAATGGTCCCGCCGTCCACTTCCACCGGTCCGAGAATATATTTCACCGCCCGGTCATCGGAACAGGTCACCAGCGGTGTGGTCGGGTCTGCGACGTTAGCGCCGAGCTCATCGAGAGCTCCACAGCTCAACTGGTTGTAAGCCGCGTCAATCTCTGGGGTGATCCACGCAAGATCGCTGGGATTCTCCGGAGTGACTGCCGGCGCATCCTCGGCGGGAACAACCGGATCCGCAAGGCTTCCTTCGGGCAGAAGCGCGGGCCCTGTCTGGAGGACGGCACGGAACTCGAGTTTTGCCGAAGAGCGTATTCTCTCAAGCGTCGCTGCATCGGGGATCCCGGGGATGGACACCACAATGTTGGAGCCACCCTGAGTGGTCACTTCGGCCTCTGCAACACCTCCAGCATCCACACGTTGGCGAATGATCGAGACGGCTTGGGTGAGCTGCTCCTCCGTAACGTTCTGATCTTCTGCCAACTGAGGTGCCAAAACAATCTGCGTTCCACCTTGCAAATCAAGCGCAAGTTTAGGAACCCAGGAACCCGTCCCCTGGAAAACAGCAATGGCGTTTCCTCCCACGACGAGAGCAAACAACACGCCCAACCAAATGAAGCGGTTCATCGCCGAGCGCACAACAGACGTTTTTGCCACAGTAAATCTCTCTAAAAAAGGGGGTGGGGGTCTAAGACTTATCGGCCTGAGGAGCGGCCTCTTCGGCAGCTGGCTCTTCGATGCTTTCGTCCTCGATAACCTTGGTCAACACTTGACGATGGACTTTAATTTCGACGCCGTTACCCACATCTAGCGTGGCGACATTGGTGTCGTCATCGATCGCAGTGACCGTGGCAAAAAGTCCGAATGACGTCATGACGTCAGCGCCGGGGTGTAGCTTTTCAGCCAGCTCTTCCTGGGTCCTTTTTTGCTTGCGGGAATTGCGGATCATGAAGAAGATCAACAATCCGAGAATTGCTACCATAAACAGTGATATCGGATCCATGGCTAGTTTCCAGCCTTTCGTCTAGTGGGTGGAGCGGGCAAGCTCGTCACAACTATAGGTCATTCCTGGCGGGAGCCTTGTGGCCAAGATGGGCATACGCCCCCGAAGTCGCCACACGGCCTCGGGGAGTTCTGTTAATGAAGCCTTGTCGGACGAGAAAAGGCTCCACCACAGACTCAATCGTCTCGGGTTCTTCCCCCACCGCGACCGACAGCGTTCCTAGCCCCACGGGGCCACCATCGAACTTCACAATAAGTGCCTCTAACACTGCCCGGTCAAGGCGATCTAAACCAAGTTCGTCGACGTCGTAGAGCTCGAGCGCATCCTGAACAGAGGAAACATCGGGGTGTCGCTCGCGAACGAGCACAAAATCGCGGACTCTCCGCAGCAACCGGTTGGCAATTCGAGGAGTTCCGCGCGAGCGCAACGCAATTTCCGCGAGCGCCTCGCGAGGCCACTCCACACCTAAGAGAACCGCCGAGCGAGTCACCACCTCGGTGAGCTCCTCGTGAGAATAGAACTCTAGATGGGCGGTAAAACCGAAACGATCTCTGAGTGGGCCTGGGAGGAGCCCTGAGCGTGTCGTCGCTCCTACGAGGGTGAATGGCGCAATGTCGAGCGGCAAAGTGGTCGCCCCGACCCCTTTGCCCACCATGATGTCAATACGGAAGTCTTCCATCGCTAGGTACAGCATTTCCTCGGCGGGACGAGCCATGCGATGAATTTCGTCGATAAACAGGACCTCACCGGGAACAAGCGAAGACAGCACTGCCGCAAGGTCACCCGCATGATTAATCGCGGGACCACTTGTAATGCGCAGAGATTGGTCGGTTTCTTCCGCCACAATCATGGCCAACGTGGTTTTTCCTAGCCCGGGCGGACCGGAGAGCAGAATGTGGTCTGGTGTCCGGTGCTGTTTCGCGGCTGCTTCAAGGAGTAACACGAGTTGCTTTCGGACTTTGGCCTGACCAACAAACTCAGAAAGCTTCCGGGGACGAAGAGCCCCCTCGAATTGGATTTCCCCATAAGATTCTGGCTCTTCGCGCACTGGATTGTCGGACACTATCTGGCCTCCCGATTAACGTGAGGCCCCAGGATAGCTAGCGCACCGCGCAGCAGATTTGCCGCATCCACAGCGTCGTCTCCCATTGACTCCGCGGCCTGGGCGACTCCCTCTTTGGCAGTTTTTTCGGGCCAACCGAGGCCGGTAAGAGCTTCAACGACAGAGTGTCGGATAGCTTCGTGGGCCGATGAGCGCGGCTCGGTCACCGAAACACGAATTCTCGAATCGAAGGCGCCCTGCAGGGACAGAACAATGAGTTTGGCAGTTTTGGGGCCGATGCCGCTGACTGCGCGGAACGCGGCATCGTCTTCCGCGACCACCGCGTCGTGGATAGCGTCAATGCTGAGATGGCTCAGAATCGCCATCGCAGATTTGGGCCCCACCCCTCCCACTCCCCTCAAGAGGTGAAATATCGCCACCTCGTCGTCAGAGGCGAACCCAAAAAGAGCTATGTGATCGTCCCTCACCACCATGGCCGTGTGGAGGAGGAGGGATTCGCCCACGCTAAGCGTTGCTGCTGTACGCTCGGGCACCAAGACGAGATAGCCGATTCCCCCTACTTCGAGGATGATTTCGGCGCCCACGCGTGAGACGACACTTCCCCTCAGCGTTGCAATCACTGGGTCAGTTTAGGTCGCTTCGCTCGGGCTTCCGCTTCTCGCCACGCCTGTTGGGCAGGGGTTGTTCCCACCCGGTGGGCTTCAGGCGCTTGGCCGCGCCACGCCTCCGTGATGGCCAGAGCAAGAGCATCGGCGGCGTCTGCCGGCTGAGGAATCGAATCGAGCCCAAGAATCTTCTGGACCATTGTGCCTACCTGATGCTTAGAGGCCCGCCCGTAGCCCGTGACCGCAGCCTTCACTTCGCTAGGGGTCCGCATCGAAATCGGGATTTTCTTTGCGTAGGCCAGTGCGAGAACAACCCCGCTAATTTGGGCAGTACCCATGACCGTTCGCACGTTATGTTGGGCAAAAACACGCTCTAGCGCGACCATGTCCGGGTGAAACTCTTGAAAAACGGCTTCGAGGGCAATCGACAGGGCGCCCAACCGCGCCTCGGGCGGATCATCTGCTGGAGTCCGAAACACATCAACGTGGACCAGAGATACCGATCGTCCAACACCTTGCTGAATGACTCCCACCCCCAATCTGGTCAGACCGGGGTCGACGCCAAGGATGATGCTCACCAGGCCACGTCCTACTCAGACTCTTCCAACGACGCCGACACTTCAGCACTGAGCTCCATGTTCGTGAAGACGGTTTGGACATCATCACAGTCCTCAAGAGCCTCAACGAGGGACAACACTTTCTTCGCACCCTCAAAATCAAGCTGAATGCTCACGGTGGCGAGAAATTCAGCTTCCGCGGCGTCGTAGTCAATGCCTGCTTCCTGGACAGCTTTTCGTGCCTCGACCAAGCGGGAAGGATCGGTAACAATTTCGAATCCCCCGCCTCTGTCAATCACTTCTTCGGCACCAGCTTCCAGCACAGCCAGCAAAATATCGTCTTCGCTCACCCCGTCGGATTTCGAGATTGACACCACTCCTTTCCGGGAAAAGTTGTAGGCAACGCTCCCCGGATCTGCCATCTGGCCTCCATTGCGCGTCATGATAATCCGGACCTCTGCCGCGGCACGATTGCGATTATCGGTGAGGCACTCAACCAACAGAGCCACGCCACCGGGCCCATAACCCTCGTACATGATGGTGTGATACTCCACGGTTTCGCCTGCGAGCCCACCACCGCGCTTGACCGCACGTTCGATGTTGTCATTGGGTACCGAAGTCTTTTTAGCCTTCTGAATGGCGTCGGCAAGAGTGGGATTACCGGCAATGTCCGCACCGCCTATTTTCGCGGCCACTTCGATGTTCTTGATGAGCTTGGCAAAGGATTTTGCACGCCTGCCGTCGATGATGGCTTTTTTATGCTTAGTTGTTGCCCACTTAGAATGTCCCGACATTGCGCTCCCTTGTTTGCCACTCCATTCTAAACAACCAGTGCCTCACCGCGGGAACGCTTCGCGGCCAACACCTGGTCTAGGAACCTCTGGTGCAGGCGGTGCTCACCAACCACCTCGGGGTGAAATGCAACACCCAGAAGAGTTGCGGTCGCGACACCGACCACTTCGCCACCGGCAAGCGTCGCAATGATCTCTACGCCTTCGCCCACT
>JBLIEN010000092.1:0-5330 GCA_047633115.1 Pontimonas sp. | reverse complement strand
CTCGATGAAAGATCTCCCCGCGAAGCCCCACCCGGACATTGAACTCGTCGCTGTGCCCGTCCGAGAAGATCCTCGGGATGTATTGGTGAGCCATAGTGCTGAGAGCCTCTATGCACTCCCACCCGGGTCGCGGGTGGGTACATCGTCGCCTCGAAGAGAAGCAAGCGTTCGACGAGTGCGACCAGACCTCATCATTGAGCCCATTCGAGGGAGCATCACCACACGCATCGAGAAAGTGATGCGAGGGGATTTTGACGCCACAATTCTCGCAAAAGCTGGCCTCGTTCGGGCCGGACTCACCAACAATATCCGGCAGGAATTCGAAATGACTGCGTTCCTCCCTGCTCCCCGACAGGGTGCGCTGGCGATCGAGTGTAGAGCGGGCGATGAGAGCACCTCTGCGCTGACGCGACTCATGGATGACCTGCCCAGTCGTGTGACCGCTTTTGCTGAACAAGCCGTTCTGATCGGGCTCGATGCTGGCTGTCATGTCGCAGTCGGCGCCCATGCGCGCTGGGAGGGCGATGTCCTGGACCTTCACGCCGAATTGGCGGTGGCAGAAACGGGTGAGGCCGAATCAGTAAGTGACCGGGTGACGTTGACGGACTCTCCCGTCGACCAGGCGCAATCGTTGGGACTAGCCCTGGCACAGCGCCTGCTCGCCTTTCCGATGAGCCAAAAAGCTCTCACACTATGAAGGTTCTGCTAATCCGGGCTAATCGGAACGAGGCCGATCGCGACGCCTTGGCTGGCGTGGGAATCGAGTCGCTTACCGACCCGTATCTCGAAATCTCCCGTGTCGAGAACCCTCGGGGCGCTCAGGTTCTCCTCGCAGCACTCCAGGAACCCACCGAAAAATGGCTCGTAATCACGTCCCACAATGCTCTTCATTATTGGCAACAGCAGCTCCCGCACGGCGCTATCGAAGAGGCCATCGCCGGGACACCGATGCGCTTTGCGGCCTTGGGGAAACTCACCGCTGAAATATTGTCGGACATCGGAGGGAGAGACATTGTCATTCCCGACACGAACACCTCTGTGGGGTTGGCTGACCTGATGGGCCACAACAAGCCTCAGCCTGTGGTCCTGCCTTCCGGTTCAATCTCGATGAAGTCGATTCCGACCACGTTAATTCCCCGGGGTTTTGTGGTTCACGAAGAAGTTTTTTACCACACGCAACCGACCAGTGAGAAGCCTCGAACCGCCGGAAGTCTTCGAGACAACGGAATCGATGCGGTTCTTTTTCGCTCACCGAGTGCTGTGCGCATTTTTATGGACCAGAACCCACCACTGGACAATTCGGTGGCTCTAGTGTGTGCGGGACGGACCACCGCCCGTCAGCTGAAAAGGCTCGGCCACGAGCCTCAACTTGTCTCCCCCGATCCCTCCCCAGACTCGGTCGCGCTGGCCCTGTCTCTTTTTCTGCAGGAGCGCTGATGATGAAACCCCTTGACGGCGGACTTCCCCTTCGTCCCCGACGGCTTCGGGCCACAAATGCCATGCGCTCCCTTGTGGCAGAAACCTCCCTCGAAGCCAGACAGCTGATGGCTCCGTTGTTTGTGCGAGAAGGGTTAGACGCACCGCGGCCGATTGACTCGCTCCCGGGGGTTGTTCAGCACAGCCTTTCTAGCCTTCCCGGTGCCCTCCGGGAGATCATCGACTCGGGGGTTAAATCGGTCATGCTCTTTGCTGTTCCTGAGGTGCGTGATGACCTCGGCTCGATGGCGTCCCACCCCGAGGGAATCATCTCTCGAGCGGTCTCCGTGGCCGCGGAAACAGCGGGCTCCCAGTTGGTCATTGGGGCCGATGTGTGTCTTGATGAATTCACTTCCCACGGTCACTGTGGCGTTCTCGCGAGCGACGGCGACGTCGACAACGACACAACCGTCCTTGCCTATCAAAAGATGGCCGTTGCCTTGGCAACGGCCGGCGCCGACCTTCTGGGTCTCAGCGGCATGATGGATGGTCAGGTGGGGGCTGTCCGAGGGGCACTGGATGATTCCGGCTTTGAGCGTGTCAGCATCCTCGCCTATGCGGCAAAATATGCGTCAAATTTCTATGGACCTTTCCGAGACGCCGTCGAATCCCCCCTCGAGGGCGACCGGAAAAAGTACCAAATGGATTGGCGTAACAGGCGAGAAGCCCTGCGTGAAATTTCCCTCGATATCGAGCAAGGGGCGGACATCGTGATGGTTAAACCTGCGGTGAGCTATCTGGATGTCATCAGGGATGCAAGCCATATTGTGGATGTTCCGCTCGCGGCCTACATCGTCTCGGGTGAATATTCGATGATCGAATTAGCCGCCGAACATGGGCTACTCGACAGGGAAGCCACCATATGGGAAACGCTTTTTGCCGTAAGAAGAGCAGGTGCGGACATTATTTGCACCTACTGGGCCACCGAATTTGCCAGAAAACTCACCACAGGAGGTTCTCCCCTTGACTAACGTGTCGCTCTCAGAATCCTGGCATGCCCGAGCCCAACACTCGATTCCGGGAGGGGTGAGCTCCCCCGTACGCGCTTTTAGCGCCGTGGGAGGAACCCCCCGCTATTTTGTCGAAGGAAAAGGATCGAAAGTTATCGACGTGGACGGAAACGACTACGTCGACTTTGTCGGGTCATGGGGGCCCATGATTCTGGGTCACGCCCACCCCGCAGTCGTGGAGGCTGTCACAAGGGTGGCCCAATCGTCGTTTTCTTTCGGAGCTCCCCATAGCCACGAAGTGTTGCTCGCCGAGGAAATCATTAGCAGGGTCGAGCCGGTAGACCGGGTTCGCTTCGTTTCCTCTGGAACCGAGGCAGTAATGACAGCTATTCGTCTCGCCCGTGCAGCGACCGGAAGAAACATCATCATCAAGTTCGCCGGCTGCTACCACGGTCACCTCGACAGCATGCTGGTTGCCGCCGGTTCAGGTGTTGCGACGCTGGGAATGGCCGATTCACCCGGGGTCACCCCTGGGCAGGTGGAAGACACTCTGGTGTTGACGTATAACGACGTCGCGGGGCTCGCAGAGGCCTTCGCCACACATGGAGCGAATATTGCCGCCGTCATCACAGAATCGGCTGCAGCAAATATGGGGGTAGTGCCCCCGTCATACGCTTTCACCCAGGCAATTTTTGAGCTCAGTGCCGCAGCGGGAGCGCTCGTCATCCTGGACGAAGTGATGACAGGTTTCCGAGTGTCAGAGGGAGGCTGGTGGAAAAAATTCCTGAGCGCCAAGGGATGGAAACCGCAGCTGTTCACATTTGGGAAAGTCATTGGAGGCGGTTTGCCTCTCGCCGCAGTGGGTGGCGCCGCGGAGGTCATGGATCTTCTCGCTCCGCTGGGCCCGGTCTACCAAGCGGGAACACTCAGTGGTAACCCGGTCGCCACAATTGCCGGTCTCGAGACGCTCCGGAACCTTGATAGTCACGCGTATGAGCGCCTTGACGACACGGCCTCCCGCGCGGGAAATATCGTCTCCCAGGCTCTTCGAGAGTGCGAAGTAGAACACACCCTGCAAACCGCGGGAAACCTCTTTTCGATATTTTTCACCGCCCACAGCGTGACAAATTTTGATCAAGCAAAAAGCCAGTCAACTCAGAACTTTGCGACGTTCTTTCATGCGCTGCTAGACCACGGTGTCTCAGCACCGCCCTCGGCTTTCGAGTCCTGGTTTGTGTCCGCCGCCCACACCTCAGACGATCTCGAGCGTCTGACCGCGGCAGCAACCCACGCGGCTCAACAAGTCGCCTCCTCTCAGGAGTGGCGGAGCTAAGTCCCAGACAGTTTCCCTATCATGGATGCGTGAGTCACCACCCTGTCTCTGATGAGCGCCAAGAGTCGATTGTCCTTGTCGCGCTCGAATTGTTGGCCTTGGGCGGTCCTCAAGCGGTCACCATGAAGGCGGTCGCGGAAAAGACAGGGCTTTCTAGGCCCGCTATCTACCAGTACTTTTCGTCAAGTTCCCATATTCTTGCCGAACTGGTGATCAACGAAATGGCCGATCTCACCAATGCGCTCGAGGATCTTCTCCGCGAGGTAAAAGATCCTTTAGAGAAAGTCCGAGTTTGGGCTCACTACTCCCTCGTGCACCTGTCAACGACAGACCATGCGCTGATTCAAGAAATTTCTCGGCAGTATCTTCCCGACGATCAGCGTGGAGTGATTCGCGCACTCCACGGGCTGCTCATGGGCACCATTATCGAACCCCTGGAGGCTCTCGACATCGATGACGCTCCCTCCGTATGTGGACTCATTTACGGTTTGGTGGCTGCGGCGGCGCAGAGAATTCTTGAAGGGTCGCAGTTTCTCACCGAAGCAAAACTGTTAGAGGGCTTCTTAGAGGCAGGACTTACCCGCCATACAAGCCCGAAAGCTGCGAACTAGGGCTTGGCCCTTCGTTGGACTTTTGCCGCCCTGGGACCGCGTGAGTTCTCAAGCGGAAACAGCGAGCCGGCGGGAACCTTTCGTAGGAACTGAGGCGACTACGACCACCACGGAAGAACCATTCCAACAGCTATCCCGACTGCAAACACTGCCGTCCCGATCGTGATCACGAGGGAGGCTTTCAGCGGCTTTACTCCTCCCGCCACAGCAATAGCGGCTGCGAATTGGGTTCCGATAAACAGCGGACCAAAGATTGCAAGCCAATAGACCCCATGCTTTTCGAAGGCGGCCTGTGCTTTCACAAATCTGGGTGACTCCCCCGATTTGCCCTTCTTAAGACGCCGACGCAATAGATATTCCCTAATCTGCGAACCAAGGTACGCAAACACGAAAATCGTGATCGTGTTTCCCGCCAGCGCGCACACCACCACCAGAAAAGGATCTAGCCCAAAAAGAATTCCCACAGGAACAACGACGATGGCCTCAAACCATGGAGTAGCTCCCGCGATAAATACACCCAGCAACCCAAGAGATTCTAAGTTGATAGGTTCGTCTCCCATGAGTGATGGCCATACATTCAGCCAGGCGTACCCCAATTTTACAGCACAGGACAGGGAGAGCCGCTCCCCCGATGCCCGTCCTGTGGGTGACCGAGCCAGGACGCCACCCCTTGGACCTCTGTGCCAGGACCGTGCCGCCTCCCAAGAAACTGGATGGACGGTCGATAATGGGAGCGCGACCGCTATGAGCGGCCAGCAACAAGGTCCGAACCGGCAGAACCCAGGAATATCACCACGGTCAATCAATCAAGTTCCGAATACGGTGTCAAAAAACGACACCGCCCAGCGCCAGGCACACGGGTCTTGAGCCCGCGACTGACCGATTATGAGTTCGATGGCCGGGTATTTGCTGGCGTTAGCTGACGTGACGGACACGAGTAAACACCCGAGGTTTCGCGCA
>JBLIEN010000091.1:0-5499 GCA_047633115.1 Pontimonas sp. | reverse complement strand
GCCCCACGCGCCGACCAGGCTTCCCGGCACTCCACTGGCAATCCTATCGGTCACCTCTGGGCCGAGCTCTCAGGTCATACCGGGAGCGAACGCGGAGAAATGCTCTCGGCGTTAAGAGCCGCCTTGAGACTTCGCCAAACGCGTGAGCGCAATCATGCGGGACGTGGCACGAAGATACTTTTTCCGATACCCACCACTCACCATGGTGTCATCAAAAACCTCGTCAAGCGCCACACCGGTATTGACTATGCCTACCCGTGCGTCATAGAGGCGATCCACGAGGGCCACCAGTCGAAGCGCATCCGCTTGGTTATGGAGCTGGTACACCCCACTCCACGCGACGACTCCAAGGTCCTCGACAAGCCCGCCAAATCGGCTGGGATGAATGGTCGCGAGGTGCCCGACAACGTCCCCAAACTGATCCACCGCCACGGCCCCGTCAAGGGAGCTGATCGCGCCCTCCCAGAGATCCTCAGGGGTGACAATGGCGTGACCCTCAAAATCGCGCTTGCGGTAATCCTCGCCATCGATGCGTATCGTGTCGAACTTCTCGGCCAAAGCAGTGATTTCTCTTAGGAAATCTTGCGAGGCGAAACGACCTTCACCGAGAGCGGCAGGTGGGGTGTTCGAGGTGGCAGCGACTCGTGTTCCGGAGCTCATCAGCTCACCGAGAAGTCGAGACATCACCATGGTGTCACCGGGATCATCAAGTTCGAATTCGTCGATGGCGATAAAGGCTGCGCCACGCAGATGATCGACCGCGCCTCGGTAGGTCAATGCTCCCACGAGTGCGGTGAACTCGATAAAGGTGCCGTAATAGGTTCGACCAGGAATAAGATGCCACATCGCTGCCAGCAAGTGTGTTTTCCCCACACCAAACCCACCATCGAGATATATCCCCGGCTTTGTCGAGGGTCGCTTCGCTCCCCCGCCCCATCGCTTGGCAGGCTTGGACCCACGAAAGTCTCCGACAAAGGTTTGAGCGCTTGAGCGCGCGAAGTCTTGAGAAGGAAACACGGGATCCGGCACGTAGTTTTCTAAGCGAGCGGCAGCGAACTGCTCCGGGGGCACAAAGTGCTCCAACATCGCATCGATGGACATTTCCGGGTGGCGATCACACAGGCTCACTCGGGTGAGACCCTTCGGGGAGTGCTCTGGCATCAGACTCGCTTCGTCACATTCCCCGATACCATTCAGGGGGGCCTGACAGAATAAAGCTCTAGCGTAACGGGCGAAAGATGAGAGCCTGACATGAACCAAGGAGTAACAGTGCCATTAGCCCCTGACCCCACTGCCGACCTTGCCTCCTACGCCCATCCTGAACGCTTGGTTACGACCGCGTGGCTGGCGGAAAACATTGGTACCCCCGGGCTGGCCATCGTCGAATCCAATGAAGACATTTTGCTCTACGACACCGGACATATTCCAGAGGCCATCAAAGTCGACTGGCACACGGAACTAAACGACCCGGTCGTGCGGGACTATGTGGATGGCGAGGCTTTCGCCGCCCTGATGTCGCGAAAAGGAATCTCCCGCGATGACACCATCGTGCTGTACGGGGACAAAAGCAACTGGTGGGCCGCCTATGCGCTCTGGGTATTTACCCTTTTCGGTCACAAAGACGTGCGACTTCTCAACGGCGGCAGAGACGCTTGGATGGCCGAAGACCGGGAAATCACCCGCGACATTGCGGCGAGAACAACCACCGAGTATCCCGTCGTGGAACGCAATGACTCTGGAATACGTGCTTTTAAAGAAGAAGTTCTTCCCCACTTGGGCAAGCCCCTTATTGATGTGAGAAGCTCCGAAGAGTACACGGGAGAACGAACTCACATGCCGGCGTACCCCGAAGAGGGAGCCCTGCGAGGAGGACACATTCCCACTGCAAAAAGCATTCCATGGGCTCGGGCCGCCAACGATAATGGCACTTTTAGGTCCCACGAAGAACTCCATGACCTTTATGTCACTCAACAGGGGTTCGACCCTGGGGCGGAAGTCATCACCTACTGCCGCATAGGAGAGCGCTCTAGTCACACCTGGTTTGTGATGAAATATTTGCTCGGGTTCGACTCGGTCAAAAACTACGACGGCTCGTGGACGGAATGGGGTTCCGCCGTGAGAGTTCCCATCCAGACCGGGAACACTCCGGGCGAAGCCCCCTGATTCATGCCTGAGATCCCCGACAACCTGCCCCCGTCGCTGGCAGCGATTCGGGAGGAGTTCCTGGGCTTCGATGTCCCGGATCGCCTTCAACTGTTGCTTGAGTATTCAGACTCTCTGCCGGAAGTTCCCGAGGGGACCATAGATTCCCAACACTGGGAAAGGGTAGAAGAGTGCCAATCTCCCGTGTTCATTGCCGTCGAAGTGCACGACACGAAAGTGCGTATTTTGGCAACTGCTCCTGCTGAGTCGCCCACCACGAGAGGTTTTGCCTCCATTCTTGTGCACGGCCTTCGCGGCTTGAGCGCTCAGGAAATCTTCGACACCCCGCCAGACTTTCCCCTGCAGTTGGGCCTCCAAAATGCTGTCAGCATGTTGCGCCTTCGAGGAATGTCAGGCATGTTGTGGCGGATAAAACGTCAGGTCGAAGAAGCTCTCCCCCGGTGAACGTGCATCAACTGTTTCCTGCTCCCGGGCTTGCTCTTGACTTGACGGACCCCCTCGCGCGGGACTCTTTCTGCACGCTGTTGAAACCGCGGGCACCCGAGTGGATGAGGGCCACCATGGTGACCACCTCTGGCGGTGCCACCGTGGGTCCCGACGCCACCAGTAACAGCGTGACGCGAGGCCTGGACAGAGAGATTCTTTCCCTTTTGCGGTCTCTGGCCGATGGCGTCGTTGTCGGAGCAGGCACCCTGCGAGCAGAGCGAATTCCGTACCCCAGCTCCTCACCACTGGTGATTCTCTCCGCCCGTGGCGATATTGCTACCCATAACCTTGTCCCCACGGCTGACGGCGACGATGACCTCGTGGTGATCACCACAGAGCAGGGAATTGCCACCGCGAAAGAAAAGTTGGCGGGTATCCGCCACCGCATCTTCATCAGCCCCAATGCCTCACCACCCGAGGATTTGTCCCGGCGCATCCGTGACATCCTCGGGGCCGGCCATCTCCTGATCGAAGGTGGCGCACAGGTTTGGAAACACTTGGCTCCTGTGACGGATGACCTGTGGCTAGCCGTCGTCCCGCCGCCCTCGAGCGACGCCGAGGGGATGCCTACCTGGTGGCCTCGAGACTCAGGAGACTGGGAGCTTGGCTCACTGTTTACCGACGAAGCTAAAATGCTGTATTTTCTCCACCGCAGGCTTCGCGGCGCGCCCTCAAAGCCCTAACGCGCGCCCGCCATAGTGTTGAATTGTGGATGTAAAAGACCCCCAGACAGAGGTGCCCGCAGAATTCCGTGACGCGATGGCGTCAACAGCTTCTGCGGCCTTCCGACCCGAGCTCCGGGTCTTTGAAACATCTGCACCGGAGGGCCTCGCGCCCTTCCAAAGCGCCTGGGCCGCTGACGTGGAACCTGATCACACAAGCGACGACCACGAATACGGCACCGGTCGCCTGGTCTTTCTTTGCGACCCGAGCTGCCCTGATGCGTGGAGTTCTGTCTACCGCATGGTGGTCTTCGCCCAATCCCCTATCGACCAAGACATGGGCTCGGATCAGTTCCTGCCTGATGTCGCATGGTCGTGGTTGATCGACGCCCTCGATACTCGCGAGGCGCAGTATGTGCGATCCGCGGGAACAACGACGACTGTTCTTTCCACAGGCTTTGGAGACCTAGCCTCGGAAGGCTCTGGCGCACAAGTCGAGGTGCGGGCGTCGTGGAGCCCCACCACAAGTGATCTTGGTCCACATCTCGAAGCTTGGAGCGAATTTGTGTGTATGTTGGCCGGTTTTCCGCCCACTGATGACGGGGTCTCCCACCTGCAACCGGGCCGCCGTGCAATATGAGTGATGGCGAAGAGGTCGTCGAGAAGTTACCTGATGCAGAACTCACCGCTGCGATTGTGTTGGTGGAGACAGAAGAACAATGGCGCGAGGCACTTGATGACCTTGCCGCAGGTGATGGCCCTCTTGCCGTGGATGCGGAGCGGGCGAGTGGCTTTCGCTTTTCCCAGCGCGCCTATCTTGTGCAGCTCTATCGTCAAGGATCAGCCAACTACCTTGTCGACCCCATCGCGCTTCCTGACCTTTCGTCTCTGACCACTGAGCTCGGACACCTGGAATGGATTATTCATGCCGCCCACCAGGATCTGCCCTGCCTGCGTGAGGTAGGCATCAACCCTCTTCACCTTTTTGATACTGAGCTTGCGGGACGGCTTGTGGGCTTGGCGCGGGTGGGGCTGCAAGGCGCTGTGGAAGACCTTATGGGCCTTATTTTGGCAAAAGAGCACTCCGCGGCGGACTGGTCAACCAGGCCTCTGCCCTCCTCATGGCTCACCTATGCCGCCCTTGATGTTGAACTTCTTCCCTCGCTTCGTCACATCATCGCTACCCTTGCCGAGGAAAAAGATCTTTGGGAAGTGGCTCACGAAGAGTTCCAGGCGGCACTTTCCGCCGCGCCTCCCCCGCAGCGTGAAGAACCTTGGCGCCGGCTTTCTGGTCTTCACCAGGTGCGAGGAGGAAGACAGCTAGCGATCGCTAAGTCTCTCTGGGAAGCCCGGGACTCTTACGCGCGAGAAATTGATCGGGCCCCGGGGCGTTTGATCCCCGACCGCTCTCTCGTTGCGGCTGTCTTGGCTAATCCGACAAGCCAACGGGAGCTTGCGGGAATTAAAGCGTTTCACGGTCGGGCATCGCGAAGCGAACTCCCTCGGTGGTGGGCGGCTATCGCTGAAGGCCTCGCAACCGAGGACCTACCACCTGCGAGAGCTCGTTCGAATGGCCCACCGCCGCCGCGAATTTGGGCTGACAAAAACCCAGAGGCTGCTGCTCGGCTGAGCATGTCTAAGGAGGCGTTAGAGGAGGTCTTCCAAGAGACAGGAATTCCTGTTGAAAATTTGCTCACCCCTGACCACCTGAGAAGGGTGTGTTGGTCCCCACCAGAAGATATCTCCCCAGAGTCACTCGATCTGGCCCTGACCGATTTAGGGGCACGATCTTGGCAGCGAGAAAGAGTGGTGCCCCTGCTTCTCAAGGCTTTTGTCCCCGAGGACCAACAACCACCTCGCTGAGCTCTAGTCCAGTTGTGGGAAGAAGGAAATCGCACCCCGAGGGCGGCAATAGTTCCGTAGCATGGGATTCTCACAGGCGAGAGGTATGTCATGAAACACGAGCGAATCGTATTTGTTGATGGAGTGAGGACTCCCTTCGGCCGAGCCGGCGAAAAAGGAATGTTTTGGCGCACTCGCGCAGATGACATGGTGGTCTCCGCCATAATCGGGCTTCTAGAACGCAACCCCGGTATCCCCCCCGAACGCATCGATGATGTCGCTATCGCAGCGACCACCCAACAGGGGGACCAGGGCCTTACCTTGGGGCGCACCGCAGCGATCCTGG
>JBLIEN010000090.1:0-5523 GCA_047633115.1 Pontimonas sp. | reverse complement strand
GGAAGTTGATGGGGGAGTCCAAAGCGACTGTTAACGAGGCGTTGGAAGCTCGAGAGATCGAACTTGTCGCCGCCAGCGAGCACGACGCACTTGCAGCTGAAACTCTTGATCTCAGCGGTTTGGGAGCAAGCTCGAGCCTGGGTGCCCGCCATCCGCTGACCATGCTGATGGAAGACATGGCGGATGTCTTCGTGGCGATGGGCTGGGAAATTGCCGAAGGCCCCGAGTTGGAACACGAATGGTTCAATTTTGATGCTTTGAACTTTGATGAGGATCACCCCGCGCGAGCGCTACAAGACACGTTCTTTGTCGAACCCGTGGAATCTCACCTTCTTCTGCGCACCCACACGTCCCCGGTTCAGATTCGATCGCTCTTGGAACGGGAACTGCCTGTTTATGTGGTCGCACCAGGTCGGGTCTATCGCACCGATGAGCTCGATGCCACTCATACGCCAGTTTTTCACCAAATTGAAGGAATCGCGATCGATAAGGGCCTCACTATGGCTCACCTTCGTGGCACGCTCGAGCATTTGGCGCGGTCGATGTTTGGCGATGACGCCAAGATCAGACTGCGAGCAAACTATTTCCCCTTCACTGAGCCCAGCGCTGAACTTGATGTGTGGCACCCCACCTTTGTGGGCGGAGCGCGCTGGATCGAATGGGGTGGCTGCGGAATGGTCAATCCGAATGTGTTGCGCTCTGCGGGTATTGATCCTGAGCTTTACCAAGGCTTTGCGTTTGGGATGGGAATCGAACGCACGCTGATGTTCCGCAACAACGTTCAGGACATGCGAGACATGGTCGAAGGCGATGTTCGGTTTTCTCAGCAATTTGGGGTGGTCGTCTGATGCGCGTTCCCTTGTCGTGGCTGCGTGAATACGTCGACCTTCCCTCTGACGTTACCCCTGAGAGCGTCCACGAAGCTCTTGTCTCTGTGGGGTTGGAAGAAGAAGGCGTCCACCGTTTCGATGTCACCGGACCCGTCGTCGTCGGAGAAGTGGTCGACTTTGTCGACGAGCCACAAACAAATGGTAAAACCGTCCGGTGGTGTCAGGTGCGAGTGGCTGCAAAAGACACGCACGACGCGCCCGCGATTAGGGGCATCGTGTGCGGGGCGAACAATTTCTTTGTTGGCGACCTCGTGGTGGTGTCATTGCCCGGTGCAATCTTGCCGGGACCTTTCGCTATTGGTGCCAGGAAAACGTATGGGCATGTCTCCGATGGCATGAGTGCCTCGGGCAAAGAGCTTGGCCTGGGTGATGACCATGACGGAATTCTTCGTCTGTCTCAGATCGGGGTCGAAGCAGAGGTGGGGACCGACGCCATCAGCCTTCTTGGCCTCGATGATGTTGCCTGCGAAATGAATGTCACCCCTGACCGGGGTTACGCCTTGTCTCTGCGCGGCATAGCGAGGGAATACCACCACGCGACGGGTGCGGCTTTCCGCGATCCCGCGGAGACATTGACCCCGGGAGTCGGGGCGGGCTTTTCGATTAATCTCCACGACGACGCACCTCTTCGAGGTGTTCAGGGATGCCGCGTTTTCATCACCCGCACGGTGAGGGGAATTGAGGTTGCTAAACCCACCCCCGCTTATATCGTGGCGCGACTTTCTCTGGCAGGAATTCGCTCTATTTCTCTGCCGGTAGATATCACCAACTACGTGATGCTTGAAATGGGTCAACCTATCCACGCGTATGACCTAGATCAACTGGCTGGCGGCATCACCGTTCGCCGTGCCACCCGTGGAGAAAAGTTGGTCACCCTTGACGGGACGGAAAGAAACCTTGACCCGGAAGATTTGCTCATCACCGACGAGTCTGGCCCCATCGGGCTGGCAGGAGTGATGGGCGGGTCGACTACCGAAATTTCCGACACCACCACCAACGTCTTGGTTGAAGCGGCCTGGTTTGAGCCTATTTCCATTGCTCGAACACAGCGCCGACACAAACTACCGAGCGAAGCGTCTAAGCGTTTCGCCAGGGGAGTGGACCCTCTTGTTGCCGAGGCGGCTGCAGAGCGCGTGGTGGGCTTATTGGAGGAGTACGCCGGGGGCACACGAGACGCTCTTGGCTCCCGCGTGATCGCGGACACAGCGGGGGTAATGCCCGCGCTTGAAATGGATTTTCACGCGGTTGAAAAACTAGTCGGAATGGTCGTGGCGATCGATGAGATGAAACGCATCCTGGAAGATATTGGGGCCACTGTCTCCTCAACCGCAGATTCTTTCCACGTCACGCCGCCATCCTGGAGGCCCGATCTCATCGATGTTCCCAGTCTGGTCGAGGAGATTGCTCGCATCGTGGGGTACGACACTATTCCCTCCTTCTTGCCAATAGCGCCCGCGGGTCGTGGCCTCAGCTCGACGCAAGCCGCCAAACGGCGTATTACACACTCTTTGGCTTCGTGGGGGATGACAGAAGTGCTGTCGTATCCTTTCGTGACCGAGAGCGACAACGCCCTCTTTGGCGAGCCCGGTGCCACCGACATGATCGTCCATAACGCCATTGATGCGCAGATCAATCGCATGCGACTCTCTCTACTCCCAGGTCTCTTGGAAGTGCTCCGGCGAAATATTTCTCGGGGATTCACCTCGGCATCCCTCTTCGAGGCTGGATTAGTGTTCCAACCAGTCGGCTCCGCGAGGGGAACACACAATATTCCCCTGGGCGCCCAGCGACCAGGCACAGAGGTTCTGGACCAGTTGCATGCTTCGGTGCCCGCCCAGCCGTGGAGCGTCGCCGGAGTTTTCATCGGGAACACCCAGCAGAGCGCGCCGTTTGTGCAGGAGGTAGCCAGCGATGTTCACGATGCCCTCGATGCGTGCCAGGTGATTGCGCGCGCTGCCGGGGGAGAACTGAGTGTGGACCAAACAACACACCCCGCTTTCCACCCCGGCCGTTATGCGCGCCTGGTTGCCGCAGACACCGTGGTCGGCTATGTCGGTGAGCTTCTCCCTTCGCTCGCTCTGGCCCGAGACCTGCCGAGGCGCGTCTCGGTTTTCCACCTTGATGGCGATGCTCTCCTTGGTGCGCTCGGCGATGCCCCTCACCAGGCAACACCCGTGTCTATTTACCCGCCTGCAACCCAAGATGTGTCGCTCGTGGTCGACGTCGCTGTGCGCGCGCGCGACATTCAATCTTCCCTCGCAGCGGGAGCCGGTGATCTGCTTGAGGCCATCACCCTGGTGGATGACTACCGCGGCGCGGGGGTCGATGAGGGCCAGCGCTCATTGACGTTCGCTCTGCGCTTCCGATCCGACAGTAGAACCTTGACGGCCGCGGAAGCGACCGAGGCGAAGGAGGCTGGTGTTGCGCTTGCCCGCAGTCGCCATGGCGCCACGTTGCGTGGGTAGTCCACAACCCACCTTCGATACCTCGTCTAAGGTTGGTCTATGAGTCTGAGTGTCGCCATCGCGGGCGCTAGCGGTTATGCCGGTGGAGAGCTATCCCGCTTACTCGCCTCCCACCCGGAATATGAAGTCGTCACGCTTGCGGCCCATTCCTCTTCAGGACAATCCATCCGGAAAGTGCACCCACACCTGGCCAGTTTTAGTGATCGTGTCTTTGCCGAAACCACGGTGGACACCCTGACCGGCCACGATGTTATCGCCCTGGCTCTTCCCCACGGGGAATCGGGGGAACTCGGGGAGAAACTGCGCGCCAGGGGCGGGTACCGGGTGCTTCTGGACTTGGGTGCCGATCGTCGTTTGGAAGATTCCGCAGCGTGGGATGCTTTTTATGGCGGGCACCACCATGAGCCTTTTGTCTATGGAATGCCCGAACTTCCGCGAGCGAGTGGCGCCACCCAGCGCGAGCGCATTAGCGCAGCCACAGAGGTAGCCGTTCCCGGTTGCAATGCCACCGCGGTGACCCTTGCTTTGGCTCCATTGCTCGCATCAGGCATCGTCTCGCCAAGCGATGTGTCAGCTGTGCTAGCCGTGGGATCCTCCGGAGCTGGTCGCTCGCTGCGTACAGACTTACTGGGCTCAGAACTGATCGGGTCTGCTCGTCCCTACGCGGTAGGGGGAACCCATCGCCATCTGCCAGAAATTCGGCAAAACCTTACCCACGCCAGCGGACACGATGTGAGCGTGTCTATGACACCGGTGCTTGTGCCCATGTCGCGCGGCATTCTTGCGACGTGTAGCGCTGTGCTCCTTCGCCCCCACACCGCGGAAGAAATCCACAGTGTTCTTAAGCAGTCCTATGCCAACGACGAGTGTGTCTCCGTGTGTGACGTGGGCTCATTGCCGTCGACAGGGGATGTGTTGGGCTCCAACACCATTGCCCTGGGGGTGGCCGTGGACGAGAGCGTTAACCGCGTCATTGTGGTGGCAGCGATGGACAACTTGGTAAAAGGCACGGCCGGAGCTGCCGTTCAATGCCTCAACCTTGTGTGCGGGTTTCCTGAAACCCAGGGGTTGTCACTCGATGGGATCGCGCCGTGAGCGTGACTGCGGCGGCGGGTTTCCTCGCCGGAAGTGTCGCTGCCGGGCTCGCGTCCCGGGGCGGTGTGGATCTCACGGTGATCATCAACGAGGGGCCCAGTGACTCGGCTGCGTGTGTCTTTACTTCTAACAAAGCCAAAGCACATCCCATTCTCTGGTCTCAGCAGGCGATTAAGGATGGCCACGCCCGCGCTATCGTGCTCAACGCGGGCGGAGCAAACTGCTTCACAGGACCCGAGGGTTTTGCTCTCACCCACAAAAGCGCCGAAACGCTGGCGGCCGGTCTCGGGGGTGTGGGGGCCGATGACATTCTCGTGTGCTCCACAGGACTAATCGGTGAACCGCTTCCCGAAGGTGCCGTTATCGCGGGCATTACCGCGGCGTTGGCTCTGGCTGATTCTTCCCCAGACTCAGGGGTGGCCGCTTCACGGGCAATTTTGACCACTGATTCTCGGCCCAAAACAGCAGTGCGAAGGGGAGAAACACCAGGGGGAACCTTCATGGTGGGGGGCATGGCCAAGGGCGCAGGAATGCTAGCGCCGGGCCTCGCCACGATGCTGGTTGTCATCACCACGGATGTCCTGCTGGAGCCGGAAGAACTTGATGGGGCGCTTCGCCGCGCCACCAGCGTCAGCTTCGACCGCCTGGACTCTGATGGTTGCATGTCGACGAACGACCAGGTGACGCTGATGGCGTCGGGTGCGAGTGGGCTGAGGCCAGAGCTCGCCGATTTTGATCGGGTACTCACTGATCTGTGCCTCGATTTATCTCACCAACTTCTGGGGGATGCCGAAGGGTCAAGTCACGATATTGCGATTTCTGTTCGCCAGGCGGTAAGTGAAGATGATGCGGTAGCAGTGGGGCGAGCGGTGGCCAGAAGCAACCTGGTCAAAGCTGCCATTTTTGGGCAAGACCCCAATTGGGGTCGGGTGTTGGCCGCTATTGGGACGGTGGACGTGGAGTTTGATGTGTATGCCGTTGATGTGACTATGAACGGTGTTCAGGTGTGTCGACACGGCGGGCCGGACCGTCCCCGAAGCGAGGTTGACTTGAGCCCTCGGGCCACCAGCATC
>JBLIEN010000089.1:0-5615 GCA_047633115.1 Pontimonas sp. | reverse complement strand
TCGCGCCAGGACGACGAAACCCCAGCGTCAACCGATGACGCCCAGGAAATTTTTGACGCCGCCGACATTGAGCTGGTAGATACGCCTGCGCTCATCCAGGTCCGGATTCCGGTGCCAAAGCCTGTCGTTGTCGTGAAGCCCCCACCAGCTCCCGTCGTCGAAAAGCCGGATCCTTCGGCCTCCCCCGCTGCCGTAGAAGAAGAAGAGACTGAAGAAGAAGCATCTTCGAACGGCGTGGGTCAGCCCGTGAGCGGGAGCATCACTCCGCTGAACGACGAGCGCAGGACAAACGCGCAGATCATTATTAACGTCGGTCGAGAACTCGGAGTTCCTGACTATGGCATCGTCATCGCGCTGGCCACAGCTATGCAAGAGTCTTCGCTACGCAACCTGGATTGGGGCGATCGTGACTCCCTGGGACTCTTCCAACAGCGCCCTTCGTCAGGGTGGGGGAGCGCAGACCAAATTATGGACGAGGAGCACGCAACGAGGCTTTTCTTTGGCGGCCCTTCCAACCCCAACAAGGGAAAAACTCGAGGGCTGTTGGATTTCAGCGGCTGGGCCACTATGACGCTGACCGATGCTGCCCAGCGAGTGCAAATTTCTGCCCACCCCACCGCGTATGCCAAGTGGGAAGCCAGCGCTTGGGCTTGGATTTATGAACTCACCTAGTGGAGTGGCAACGGGAAATTCCTCCCGGCCTGAGTACACTTCACAGAATGGATTCCCCCGCCGCTGACCCGCTCGTGGGCCTCCTGGTGGACAGGCGATATCTCATCGAAGCCAGAGTGGCCAGAGGCGGCATGGCTACCGTGTATCAGGCTCTTGACCAGCGCTTGGCGCGTCCCGTTGCCATCAAGGTTATGCACCCGCATCTTGCCGAGGACGCAGAATTCACCAAGCGTTTTATACAAGAGGCGAGGCACGCCGCCCGGCTCGCCCACCCCAACATCGTCAACGTCTTTGACCAGGGACAAGAAGGTGCTCTGACCTACATCATCATGGAGTATCTGCCCGGCATTACTCTGCGCGAGCTGTTAACGGATTTTGGTGCTCTCACGGTGGCACAAACGCTCGAGATTGTGACCGCTGTGCTCAACGGTTTAGGCGCCGCACACACCGCGGGGATTGTCCACCGGGACCTCAAGCCCGAAAACGTGTTGATGGCGGATGACGGCCGCATCAAAATTGCAGACTTTGGCCTTGCCCGCGCTTCCACTCACAACACAGCCACCTCCCAAGCACTTTTAGGAACTATCGCCTACCTCTCCCCCGAGCTCATCGCCAGGGGCGAGGCCGACCTGCGAAGCGACATCTACGCCCTGGGCATCATGATGTTTGAAATGCTGACCGGTGAGCAGCCTTACCAGGGCGATCAGGCCGTCACGATTGCCTACCAGCACTCCAACGACATTGTTCCCGCGCCCAGTTCCAAAAATTCCAGTGTTCCTGCACCCTTTGATGAACTGGTCGATTGGTGCACGAGGCGCTCTCCTGATGAACGCCCCCCGCATGCGCATGCGGTCCTTGAACACGTCCGAGCTCTTGAGAGGGTGGCAGGTCCGGCAACGGCCACGAGGCCCCTCGCAGCGCCGAACCAGACGGTGGCGATGACGCAGCGTATTTCTCAGATGGATCTTCAAGAAACGGAAGTTTTAGACCGCAAAGCCACCGTTTTTCGAGGCTTGGAACCCACAGCCTCCATTGCCACGGTAGGGGTTGAGGACGAAATCTCGCCTCAGGAACCTGTGGCTCCTCGCACGCGGCAGGGAGGCTCTCGCTGGGCGTGGATCAGTGGTCTCGTCCTCGTGCTCCTCCTAGGTGGCGGCGGAGCCTGGTGGTGGCTCACCGGCCCTGGAGCGCTGACCGCAATTCCCGATGTTTCCGGCGTCAGCGTCAGCGAAGCCACCAGCGCCCTGGCGGAGTCAGAACTCGTGGTGTCTGCCACATCGCTGAAAGAGTTTGACCTGGTCCTCCCCGAAGGAACCGTCAAGGGCACCTCCCCGGGGGCGGGGGAAGCCGTCGATAAGGGCACAGAAGTGAAACTCATCGTGTCCCTGGGGCCCAACCCTGTCAGCGTTCCCTCGTTAGCCGGTGAAACCCTGGCTAACGCCCAGGCGCTGCTTCAAGAGCTCAACCTCATTCTTGGCATTTCGCGCGAAGAGTTCAGCGATATGTCCTCGAAGGGAACCCTTCTACGCCTGACCGACACCTCTGGCGTGACGCTCTCCCCGGGGACCGAAATCCTGGCGGGCGACACCGTCGATGCCGTGTTTTCCGCCGGCAGCCTCCCAGAGGTTTTGGGGCTCACCGTCGATGAGGCCCGAAACTTCTTAAACCAGGTCGGCCTCACGGGCGTTGTGGGCGGAGATGGCGCCTACTCCGATTCCGTTCCCGAAGGCTCCGTTGTCGAAATTCTGGGTGCCACCACGAGAACTCTCACCCCCGGTGACACTGTCACCCTCGTCGTCTCGCGGGGCCCCGAACTCGTCACGATGCCCGACGTCGTCGGAGACACTATCTCTCTCGCTAAGAACACCCTAGAAAACCTGGGGTTCACCGTGGAAGTACGGTCCGAATACCCCGAATCCGACTGGGACCGATCCTTTGCCAGGGTCACCAGCGTCGATCCGAGTGCCGGCCAAGAAGTCGAGAAGGGGACGAAAGTGACCCTTCGTAGCTTTATTTAGGAGGCGCTGAGTTCCTCGGCGACAAGAAAAGCGAGCTCCAAAGATTGCTGATGATTCAACCGAGGATCGCACAGCGACTCATAACGGTTTTCCAAGCCCAGCTCATCGATGTTTTGAGATCCCCCTAAACATTCCGTCACATCATCACCAGTGAGTTCCACATGCACTCCGCCGGGGTGCGTTCCTACACCGCGGTGTGCTTCAAAGAACCCTCTCACCTCGTTCACCACATCATCAAAGTGACGCGTTTTGTATCCCGTCTGCGTCGTGATTCCGTTTCCGTGCATGGGATCGGTAACCCAGAGTGGCTGAACCTCCAGCGCCTTTGTTGCTTCGAGAAGCGGAGGTAAAACATCGCGGATGTTTTGTGCGCCCATGCGGGTAATGAACGTGAGGCGACCCGGTTCCCGGTTCGGATCAAGTTTCTCGATCAAGGCACGCAGGGTCGCCACATCCGTCTTTGGCCCCAGCTTCACTCCCAAGGGATTACGCACCCGGGAGAAGAAATCGACGTGAGCACCTTCCAGGTCCCTCGTGCGCTCTCCTATCCACAAAAAGTGGGCCGACGTCACGTACGGTAACCCATTTCGCGAATCAATACGGGTGAGAGGACGCTCGTAGTCCATGAGAAGACCCTCATGCCCCGCAAAGAACTCGACACGTTTGAGCTCGTCGAAATCGGCGCCCGCCGCTTCCATAAAACGCACGGCGCGATCAATTTCACGGGCCAAGCCCTCGTACCGAACATTCGCAGGGTTTTCGGCAAAACCTTTGTTCCAGCTATGCACCATGCGCAGATCAGCAAACCCGCCCTGGGTGAAAGCGCGAATCAGATTCAACGTGGAGGCGGCCGTATGGTACCCCTGCAGCATCCGGGCAGGATTGGGCGTGCGGGACTCTTGCGTAAAGTCATACCCATTGACAATGTCACCCCGGTACGCCGGCATCGTAAGACCATCTCGCGTTTCGTTATCGCTAGAGCGAGGCTTGGCGAACTGCCCCGCCATCCGCCCCATCTTGACAACCGGCATAGAAGCGCCATAGGTCAAGACCACGGCCATCTGAAGAATGGTTTTGACCCGGTTACGAATCTGGTCAGCGGTGGCCCCGGCAAAGGTCTCCGCGCAGTCACCTCCCTGCAACAAAAAGGCTTCGCCGCGCGCCACGCGCGCGAGACGTTCGCGAAGCATGTCCACTTCCCCGGCAAAAACGAGAGGAGGCACGCTGGAAAGCTCTGACACAACAGCTTGGGCGCGGAGGGCATCGGGCCAGGCAGGTTGCTGTTTCGCTTCGAGGGTACGCCAGTGATCAAGCCCCTCCATGACTCCAGGGGCGGGAGCCGTTACGTGCTCAGAAGAATTCACTGACAAAACACTTGTCCTTTGCGCTCGCGGGCCAGCATCTAGCTTAGCCGACTCGCGCCCTAACTCTGGGGGTTGCGGATGGTCGAGGCGTAAACATCGACATACTCCTGAGAGCCAAGCTTGTGCATCTCGCGCAGGATCTCATCAGTGATGGATCGCAACACAAAACGATCGCCCTGCATGCCTTGAAAACGGTGGAAATCCAGAGGCTCGCCGATCACCACCCCGACGCGATGAACTTTGGGAAGTGTGGCGCCCAATGGCATGACTTTGTCAGTGTCGATCACGGCCGCAGGAATGACAGGTATCCCTGCCTCCAACACCATCCGTGCTACCCCTGTCCGGCCCCGATAGAGGCGACCATCGGGTGACCGAGTGCCCTCGGGATAAATAGCGAGAACTTTGCCTCCTTGAAGAACGGCTAAACCAGCGTTCAACGAAGCTTCCGAGGCTTTGCCGCCAGAGCGGTCGATAGGGAGCTGGCCTGAGGAGGTCATAAAAAACCTCACCAGCCATCCCTTGATTCCTGTGCCCGTGAAATAGTCGCTCTTTGCAAGAAATGCCATTTGGCGGTCCACCATCAAGGGTAAAAATACCGAGTCAACAAACGAAAGATGATTACACACCACAATCACGGGACCCGTGCGCGGAATGTTCTCTAACCCTGTCACCCAGGGACGAAATACCGTCGTCAAAAGAGGCCCTATCACCCAGTGCTTCATCAGCCAATAAAACATGATTGCCTCAGCCTAGAGTGCGCCACCGGGGGCTTGGCGCGCCAAGTCTGCGGCGCCCACTACCCCCGCGGTATTGCCGAGGGTCGCCACCAGGATGTCGGGAGTGGGACGACTGCGGTAAGGCCCATAAGTGGCCTGAAAACTGCGCCGCACCGGATCAAGGAGGTGCTCTCCCGCGGCAGCCACTCCACCCCCAATGACGATGACCTCGGGGTCGATCATCGCGACAAGCGACGAAATTCCCACCCCGAGAGCGGTCCCAACCTTCTCTAATGCGTCGCGAGCGCGCTCATCACCGTTTTCGAAAAGTTCCATCAGTTCTGCGGAGCCCACGTCTTCACGCCCCAGAAGCTCTCGCGCTTCTCTCACCAACGCGGTTCCTGAGGCATATTGCTCCAGACACCCTCGCGTGCCACAGCCGCAGAGCCTGCCACCAGGATCAATGATGAGGTGCCCCAATTCTGCTCCAGCCCCAAAACCCCCCAGAAGAAGCTTCCCACTCTCGACGATGGCGCCGCCGACCCCCGTGCCGATGGTGAGCATGATCATGGACTCAGCAGAGCGGGCGGCGCCAAACTGAAACTCAGCCCACCCCGCCGCGTTGGCATCATTTTCCAACGAGACGGGCCTGCCCAGCGCGTCGACAAGCCTGGCTCTCAGGGGAAAGTTTTTCCACGAAATATTCGGAGCCAAATAGACAGTGTCCCGACCTCGGTCGAGGAAGGCAGCAGCTGCGACCCCCACAGTTTCAAGCACGTTCGGCCCAGAAAGCTCCTCGACCAGCTCAGCAACGGAAGCAATGATGCGATCCGGGTCATCAGCGG
>JBLIEN010000088.1:0-5678 GCA_047633115.1 Pontimonas sp. | reverse complement strand
GTTGCAATAGGCATGATGGCTCCAGGCAGAGGGGACGGGGTTTTAAGCCTAGACCCACCCGGGCTCTAGTGCTCGGGCGATAGAGTAGGGTTTCCTCCACCATTCCTGGCAAAGGACACCCATGTCACCGGTTAAGTCTGCTGAGCTTTTCGAACACCCTGATCGCAACCTGGCGATGGAGCTGGTTCGTGCCACCGAGGCCGCGGCTATTCGCGCCACACCGTGGATTGGGCGCGGCGATAAGAACGCCGCTGATGGCGCCGCCGTCGATGCGATGCGCAAATTTCTTGCCACGGTCGCGTTTTCTGGCCTCGTGGTGATTGGTGAAGGTGAGAAAGATGACGCGCCTATGCTTTTTAACGGCGAGGTCGTCGGTAACGGGCAGGGCCCCAAATGCGATATCGCCGTCGACCCCATCGACGGCACCTCTTTGACTGCAGCGGGTCGCTCCCACGCCATCTCGATGATTGCTGTGGCTGACAGGGGCAGCATGCTCGATGCTTCCAGCGTGTATTACATGCAGAAGATCGTGACTTCCTCCGAGGGCATTGGTGTGGTTGATATCCACAAACCGATTGCGGAGAACATTCGCGCTCTGGCGAAGGCCAAGGGCAAAGCCGTCGAGGATATGCGTATTGCGGTGTTGGACCGCCCCCGTCACGCAGATTTGATTCAGGAGATTCGTCAGGCCGGTGCTGGCACCCGCTTGATACTGGATGGCGATGTGGCCGGCGGTATCAATGCCGCCCGTCACGATTCGAGGATTGATATGTGTGTGGGTATCGGTGGCAGCCCAGAAGGGGTCGCTACGGCGTGCGCAATCAAGGCGCTCGGGGGCTTCATGCAGGGCGTGTTGCACCCCCTGGAAGATGAAGAGAAGCAGAGGGGTCTGGACGCGGGGCTTCAATTCGACCACGTCTATGAGCTGGACGAGCTGGTCTCCAGCGACAACACGTTTTTTGTTGCCACCGGAGTAACCGATGGCGAGCTGGTCCGCGGTGTGCGGCGAGTCGGGCCGCTGATTACGACCGAGAGCATTGTGATGCGAACACGGTCGGGCACGTTACGACGCGTCTCAGCAGACCATCTGGCGAGCAAATGGCTGGACGATTAGTCCTTCGACCGTTCGTCGTGGGTCATTTCTGCCGCCGAGAGTCCTCGGGGCAGGGACTCAATGCTCTCGAGGGTCTCGGGAAGATCGCTAGCTGAGCCTAATTCGGTGAGCTTTCTGGCACTGGGAAACACCCTGGATTCGAGCGAGCCCACAAATGAGTTGTAGTTCTTGACGCTGCTGGTGAGGGAGCGGCCCAGCGTTTCGACGTGTCCCGCCATGGCGCCTAAGCGTTGAAGAAGCTCACGACCCACGTCGAAGATTTTGGCTGCGTCTTCGGTCAACACATCTTGCTGCCACGAGAACGCCACGGTCTTGAGCACGGACCAGAGGGTGACCGGAGAGGCGAGCGCAACCTTCTTGGAGAAGGCGTGGTCCATGAGGCCGGGATCTGCTTCCAGAGCGCTGGACACCAGTGCCTCGCTCGGGATAAAACAAATCACCAGTTCGGGCGAAGCATCAAGGCCGTCCCAGTAGGACTTTTTACCGAGGGCATCGATGTGCGCGCGGACCGCTGCGACGTGATCTTTCAGGAGCTTCTCGCGTCGGGCACCCTCCTCGCCAGTTGCGGTCATGGGAATGGTGCTGGCTTCCATGTACGCAGTGAACGGCACCTTTGCGTCCACGGCAATGTTTTTTCCACCGGGAAGGTGGACCACCATGTCGGGTTTGCCCAGTCCCGCGTCGGAAGAAATAGAGGACTGAAGGTCGAAGTCAACGCGTTCAATGAGGCCCGCAGCCTCGACCACTCGGCGCAACTGCACCTCGCCCCACTTGCCTCGCATACTGTTTGATCGAAGCGCAGAGGCGAGTCCTTCGGTGGTGCTGCGCAGAAGTTCGTCACTTTGCATCGCGGCGCGAAGCTGTTCCGTGATCTGGCCGTGTTGATCGCTGCGCTGCTTTTCTAGCTCGGCCACCACGCGCTGCATATCGTTGAGGCGCTCCGCCACAGGGTTCAGCGCCAGGAGGATCTTGTTCTCCGTTTCCTGGCCACCCTTGAGGGCATCATTTTGTTTTTGAAGCATCTCCAGTTGTGTGCGAAGCACCAGGGCTTCTTCCCCGGAGCCGGCCGGTTGGCTGCGTGAACGCAGCACCCAACCGAGAAGAAACCCCAGCGCCAGAGCCAGGAGGATGGCAATTATCAGAGCCGTCAGAACTTGATCCATACGCTTAGTCTCTCAGGCACGACTGACTCTGCAGTAGGCTTCCTACCCGTGGCTCTCACAATTGGAATCGTCGGCTTACCCAACGTTGGTAAGTCCACTCTTTTTAACGCTCTGACGAAAAACACGGTTTTGGCAGCGAACTATCCCTTCGCCACCATTGAGCCCAACATCGGTGTCGTGAATTTACCCGATGAGCGCCTCGAGGTACTGGCGGGGATTTTTGGTAGCGAGCGGATCGTCCCTGCGGCGGTGTCATTCGTAGATATCGCGGGAATTGTCCGCGGCGCGAGTGAAGGCGAGGGGTTGGGCAACCAGTTCCTGTCCAATATTCGTGAAGCAGAAGCTATTGCCCAAGTCGTCCGCGTCTTTGAGGACACCGACGTCATTCATGTGGATGGCGCGGTGAACCCGGCCGCCGATATGGAGACCATCAATACCGAGTTGATTCTTGCGGATTTACAAACGCTGGATAAGGCCATTCATCGCTACGAAAAAGAAGTCAAAGGAAAAAAGCTAGAGCCAGCAGTCTTGAGTGCGGCCGAGGAGGCCAAGACCATTCTTGATGGCGGGGTGACGCTGTTCCAGGCAGGCTTTGATGCCTCACCGCTCCGGGAACTTGGGCTCCTTACCGCGAAGCCTTTTCTTTACGTCTTCAACGTCGATGAGAAAACCTTGGGCAGCAAGGATCGGTGCCAGGAGCTTGAAGCTCTGGTTGCTCCCGCTCAGGCCGTTTTTCTCGATGCCAAAGTGGAGAGCGAGCTCATTGACTTAGACGCGGGAGAGGCGGCGGAGCTGCTGGCGTCCATGGGTCAAGAAGAAAGCGGGCTGGACCAGCTCGCCCGTATCGGTTTTGACACTTTGGGTTTGCAGACGTACCTCACGGCTGGCCCCAAAGAAACCCGGGCGTGGACCATTCACCGAGGATGGAAAGCACCCAAGGCCGCTGGCGTCATCCACACAGATTTTGAAAAAGGCTTTATCAAGGCCGAAGTTACGTCTTTTGATGATCTTGTTGCCGCCGGCTCTCTTGCGGAAGCCAGGTCTGGTGGCAAAGCGCGCATTGAAGGCAAGGAATACCTCATGCGCGATGGCGACGTGGTGGAGTTTCGCTTTAGTTCCTGAGCTCACGCCTTGAATCATCGGTTTGAGCTTGTTGTTTCGTGCCCCGCATGGTTCTCTTAAGAAATGACGCTGCTGCCCATGTTTCCGTTGGGTTCGGTACTTTTTCCCGCGATGCCACTCGCGCTTCAAGTGTTCGAAGAGCGCTACCTCAAAATGATGGGGTCGATTTTAGATAACACTCCGGCGGAGTTTGGGGTGGTGCTTATCGAACGGGGCTCCGAGGTCGGGGGGGGAGAGAACTGCTTCGATGTGGGGACCACGGCCAGGGTGCTTCAAGTGGAGGCTCCAGAGGGGCCGCTCCAGGTTGTCGCCCGCGGTGGCGAGCGGTTTCGGGTCATCTCCTGGTTGGAGGATGACCCTTACCCGCAAGCGGAAGTGGAGTTTCTGGAACCGCTGGACCCCTCCCGCATCCCGGACGAAGAGTTGATTGTCACGGAGCGGGTGGTGAGAGAAACGTTGGAGTTCCTCCGGGAGCTCGATCTTTCCCTCCCGTGGCCGACCGATATTGAACTGGCTTCTGATCCGCTTGAAAAGGCATGGCAGCTGGCAGGCATCTCCCCTTTGGGCACACTCGACCACCAGGAGCTGCTCGAAATCTCTGACGCCGGCGCCCTGGTAGAGCGCACGCGCGTGGTGGTGGGAGAAGCACTCGAGACGTTCCGTCTCGCCCGTGATACTGACCAGTAGCGTTGAACCGCTGCGGGGAAAAGCGGGTCGTGTTAATGGTCAAAGCTTGTTCACCATGTTCACCAAAATTGTGTAGCTCTGGATGGGAAGTCTTGACCGCCGGGTCCTTCCTACCGACTGTGATGCCACTCATTGTGTTTTTCGCGCTCCAGCGGCATTGCGTGCGCGGCCTTCTCGCAGGATCAGTGACGGGCTAAGACCGGGAGGTAAAGACTTCGCGCAGGAAGTGCGCGCTGTCTTTGAGCGTTCGAAGTTGGGTGTCCGCATCAACACGAACGATGCCAAAACGTTTCGTCCAACCTTCTGCCCACTCCAGGTTGTCAAAGAGTGACCACGCAAAGTAGCCGCGCAGATCGACTCCTTGATCTTTAGCGTCCAGGGCGGCAGAAATATGGTCGCGATAGTACGCAATGCGTTTGTTGTCGTGGATGCCCTCCTCAGAGACAACATCGTCAAACGCGGCGCCGTTTTCGGTGACGTAAAGCGGCACACCGGGCAAACGCTCCGCGGTAGTCACCAAAGTGGTGGTTAGGCTTTCCGCGTGGATTTCCCAACCCATTGCCGTATGGGGGGTCTTCGGTACAAAAGAGACGCCGCTGATGCCGGGATACACGCTCGATTCCTGGCCGACAGTTTTTCCCGCGTCCACCCCGCGTGAGCCAACCCGGGTGGGGGTGTAGTAATTGACGCCGAGCCACGTAATCGGTTCGGCCGCCAGGGCTAACCCTTCGCCGGTCACAAAAGACCAGTCGGTGATGGCTTGGGTTGCTTCGAGAACGTCCGCGGGGAGCGGGCGACCCGCGAGCAGGTCGAGGAACATCCGGTTTTGCAGGCCGTCCATCACCTGGGCTGCCGGGGCGACGTCCTCGTCTTCAGCGATGATGGTAGTGAGGTTGAGGACAATCCCGGGCTTCCCAACTGAGGTGGACTTGAGGGCCTGGATGCCATGGCCGCTGGCAACCATCAACCGGTAGAACACTTCGAGGCTCGCAGCGGGGTTTTTCACTCCTGGCGCGTGGACTCCAGAGGCATAACCCAAAAATGCTGACACCCACGGCTCGTTGAGAGTGGCCATTGTGTCGATGCGGTCGCCAAAGTGCTCGCCCACGAGGTAACAGTAGTCAGCGAACCATTTGTGGCTATCTGGGTGGAGCCAGCCACCTTTCTCCTGCAAAACCTGGGGTAAATCCCAGTGGTAGAGGGTCGCATACGGGGTGATGCCTCTTTCGGACATCTCATCGACAAGTCGGTCATAAACGCCCAGGCCTGTCGCAGAAACCGACCCTGTGCCCTCGGGAATAAGTCGCGGCCACGAAAAAGAAAAGCGGTACGCATCAACGCCAAGCCGTGCGAGGAGATTCACGTCCTCACTGATGTGAGCGAGGTGATCGCATGCAGGATCAGAGGTGGCACCATCACGCACGCGCCCAGGGGTTTCAGAAAACTCATCCCAGATACTGCGCCCCCGGGAAGAGGAGGCCCCCTCGATTTGCCAGGATGAGGTCGCTACTCCCATCGTAAAATCGGAAGGTATTCTCTGGGCAAGCTCCAGCGCGTCGGGGTAGTCCACAGGCATACCCACCACAGTAGTC
>JBLIEN010000087.1:0-5819 GCA_047633115.1 Pontimonas sp. | reverse complement strand
GGGTAACGTCGCGGGAAAGAACAATCGCTCCAAACCTCTCCCCCCGCTTCCTCAAGGGAATGGCGCGCAGGGTCACAGTGACACCCTGATTCTCAATATCACTGCGCCAGGGGGCCCTCCCCGTGACCACCAGGGGAAGAGTCTCATCAACAATCAACGTGCCAGCAATCATGCTCGCCGTGACCTCGGCGAGCTGCGTCCCCTCCAATTCGCTCTGGAAACCCATCCGCCGAAAAGCTGACAGAGAGTTAGGGCTGGCAAAGGTGACGGTGCCGGCGGTATCCAGCTTGATGAGCCCATCCGACGCTCGGGGCGCCCCCCGCGCTGGCGCGCTGGGAGCGTCGGGGTCAGGAAATGAGCCCTCGGCAATCATCGCAAAGAGGTCGTTGGCGCACGCGTCAAAGGTTAACTCCTGTCGACTGGGTATGCGTGAATCACTGAGGTTGGAATGCCTGGTGAGCACGGCGATAATCTCCTCTGATGGCGAGCTTGTTGACCGATCCTTCCTTCTCACGGGAACAGCTCTCACCCGCGTCCGGCCGGCTTCATAGGCCTCTGACACCGGTAAGTCAACGATGACTCCTTCGCTATAGGCCTGTGACACAGACGGTAACCATTCGGGCCGGATGTTACTTTCCACAACGTCTCGATAAAACAGTGTGGCGGCGGAGGAAGGCCGCAGGTGCGATACCGCAACAAAACTCCCGGTCTGGGTGGGAGCCCACACCACGATGTCGGCGAAGGCGAGATCTGCAAGCAGCTGGCCTTCGCTGACGAGCTGATAGAGCCATGCCACTTGGCGATCGAAAAGGGTGGTCCTGGTGTAGACAGAGGGCTGCGAAGTCACCCCTTCAGAGTAATCGCTTATCGAGAGCGGTTGAGGTGGCCAGCCAGCCACTGAGCGATGGAACTCCGCAACACAACGGCCCAGGAGGACTTTTTCGCCTTTGTGGCAGGCCGCCCGATAATACTTTCGGCAAGCGCACCCATGATGCCCCGGGCGGAGCTTTCCTTCGAAAAATCGGCAAGGGTTACCTTCGATTTCTGCGCCTTCCACAGTCCGGCTCCCTCGTCGTCGAGGACGGAAATCTTTTCTAACCCGGTGTACTCCCAGACAGCATGTGTACCATCATGCCGCTCTCGTGCAGAGGTGTGGCGTGAATCTCGCATCACCAGATGGAAGTTGTCGTGGGAAACCCTCGGTGAAAGTACTCCCCAACTCCTCACAAAGCGCGATATTCCCAGATCTGTCGAGTGGGTTATGGCGATAACAACATCTGCCGCCCCCGAAGCCACCTCGACGATCTGGGGCGCTGCCGATGGGTTGTTCCCAAAGCCATCCTGGGGGCCGTGACTCCACACCGCTGATGTATCAACGACCACGGTGAACCCTGCCCCTTTCAGGCAGTCAAGCACTTTTTCGAACGCGACCCGGTCGACGGGTTTCTTTTGCTGCACAGGCAGCAGACCTGTGAGCACCGTGAAGCCAACAGTTGAATCCGTGTATTGCTGGGCATGAGAAAGCACTGCGGCGATATCAACATTCTCAACCCGTGCAGAGCGAAGCGCGGAAAAGAGACCGCCCTCCTTCGTTCCCAACCCCAAAAGCTGCGATACGGACGGGGAATAAACGTCAGCATCAATGAGAACCACGTAGTTCGAGAGCTGGGCGCACTGTGCCGCGAAGTTGATGGCAAGAGTTGTTCGCCCCGGTGAACCCGGTGGGCCGACAATCGCCACAATGGTGCCGAGCCCGTTGCTGTGTGGCTGAGTGCTTGGCGCTTTCGCAAGCTCGCTGATCCACTGGGTCAAATCCTCCGGGCCGGTGAGCATCGTCAAGCAGCCATGAGTTTCTGCAAGGTTATCTGAACCACTAAAAACGGGGAGTCCAGCTTTGGGCACGACCGAAAGTGTCTCCCAGGCCGGGGAAGTGCCGTTGCAGACTTCCGGAGAGAGCTCCACCACCACTCCCTTAAGTTCTAGGCCTTTCGTCACTGGGGTCAGGTGTCCCGTATCTCTGCCTAGCCATAGAGGCTCGCAATCGAAGAAGTCAGTGGAGTTCACGAAAGACTCCCAGAGCTCGGGCGACATCACGGCACCAATCGTGGAGCCCATCAGAGGATCGTCCTGGGGGTGAGGTGGAGAAAGTATGCGTTTGCCAAAGCATGAACGACACCGGGGACATCTCTCGCGGGAATTCTCAAATCGATCCTGCTGGAGGCACCATCGGCGGCAAAACCCTCCTCAGGAGTCACCTGATCGATGATCACCTCGGGAGAGAGAACGAACGGCGCGGAGAAAGAATTCTCTGGAGCGGGCGGCGCCACCCATAATTGAACCACGCGGCCCGCTCTCAACCAGGCCGGCGTCCCGATAGTAAGTGTGATGGTGACGATGCTGTCATCACTCCGGGTGGGTTCCCCAAAGTCGGCCCGAGTAAAAAGCTCGCCCCGGCGAATAGGACGTTTCAGCACCAACCCTTCTGTTCCACCCCACTCTGGAGAAGTGAGATAGACCCCCAGCGCCTCGGTAGGAGGAACCGAGGCGAGCGATATGTCCTCGGTTGAGACGGTATCCCCCACCATCAGGTCCTTTGCTGCGATTACGACGCTCTGCGTCTCCGATCGCCCCTCCAGCACGACGTAGGCTCCTGCCACAGAGGAAACGATGAGCACCGCGCCCATGCCGACCCTCAGTAGTTGGCGGCGGGAGGGGCTTCGAGGGAATTTGCGCATGGTCATGGGCTTATTGTGGTGGGCCCTTTACCTTTTGCGGGCTAGTTATCCCCATTGCCCAGGTCAGAACCCGCGCTCAGCCACAGCACTCTGCCCGTGGGGATGGTGATCAGTGCTCCTGTCTCCGCGAGAACTTGACACCAATCCGCTCCTGCTTCGCAGAGAGTTCCCCTCCACAGCCGAGTGGCTGCATGGACGACGACATGCGTACTCTGGCGAGCAAGGTTCTCCAGCATGAGAGACAGCGCTGGCCCTTGACGAGTCACAGCGTCGACATCCGATTCATCCACTCCGAAACCTTCGATGCACTCCACTGCCGCCACACGGAGAACAACCGCATGCTGGAGAGGTGCCGTGGTGAAACCCGACACCCAGTCTCGGCCAACTGCAGACAGGTTCACGCTCATATGATGCCCGGTCACCAGCGTGAAACTGAGGGTGCTGTCCAATTTCTTTGCAAGAAACAGACGGTCCATCAGAAATCTCTGGTTCACTTACGCCCCATTTTGAGTGTTGATTCGGGCATTTTCAGAGCCTACGCACCCCATCACGGTCTCGACGAAGTTATCCACACTTTTCTCAAGGTGTGGTTTTCTCACCTCGTCTCGTGGTTAAGTGAGTGAGCCTCGGGCCTGAAAGCCCATCCCCGAGGTTGAAAATTCAACGATAACGAAGGAGCACAAATGTCAAAGAAGACATCCTCTCCCGGTGAGGAAGAACCAGAAACTCCACGATCATTCCCGGGCGTCACCGCCAGCGAACAGTTTGGGCGCCAGTGGTCTGCCACAGAAGACTTACCCAGCGCAAAAATGTTCGCGCTCAACCTCACTCATCGGGCCGTCGAGGTCCTCCACGGATCACGGGAGCCAGGACAAATCGCCAGGTGGGTCACGGAGGACGTGTTCCTCTCCATCCAAAGGTACGTGAACGCTGAAGTGAGGAGGAGAAGCTATCTTCCTGCGGCTGCTCGCATCCAGAAGGCACCGAAATTCACCCTCAGCCACATGCACCTGTACTCCCCCCGCGATGGGGTTGTGGAGGTGTGCGTGTTGGTCAGACAGGCACACCGCTCGCGCACAGCGGCCCTCCGCATCGAGGGAATCGATAGCCGATGGAGAGCGACCGCCTTTGCTCTTCTGTAAGGGCTAGTGCCTCTTCTTCTGAGCTCGCCGCTGCGCCCTGTTTGCTTCCGGGTTCGCCGGGCGTGGGGTGGGAGCTTGAGATGGTGCCTGAGCATTCCCTGTCCTCTTGCCTTGACCAGACTGCGCTCCACCGACCCCGAAAGCTGAGCCTTCTCTGGCTGGTGCTGTCAAGACTTGGCCGGATTGGTTGCGCACCTCCACATCACCGTCAGCACTGGGCGCCGAATAGCTCAGAGTCTGCTGAGGAACCCCTGCCTGAAGAAGCCCCTTGGCAGAAACCTGGGGGCCCACTCCAGCTGCGGCGCTTTGGACCTGGACTTCAAGATTGTAGACAAAGCCGGTGGTGTCCTCTTTGATCTGGCCCATCATGGTGCCAAAAAGCGCATACCCTTCTCTCTGGTACTCCACCAGTGGATCGCGCTGTGCCATCGCCCGAAGTCCGATGCCATCTTTCAGGTAGTCCATTTCATAGAGGTGATCACGCCACCTTCTGTCAATAACGCTCAGCACCACGCGACGCTCAAGTTCGCGAAGCGCTGTGGCCCCGAGCTCTTTTTCGCGCTTGTCGTAGCTCACATGAGCATCCGACATGATTTCACGACGCAGCTCATCACCGGTGACGTTCATTCCCAGCTCGGAGGTCACCTCGTCGATAGTGAGTCCCAAGGGATAGAGCGTTTTAAGCTCGAGCCACAGAGCGTCCCAATCCCAATCGTCGGGGTTCCCATCTGCCGTATGTTCTTTCACGACGGTCGTGACCGTATCCTCAATGAAAGCCCGAACGCGATCAGCGATGTCGTCACCTTCAAGAATATGGCGACGGTCCCCGTAGATTGCTTGGCGCTGACGATTCAACACATCGTCATACTTCAAAACGTTCTTGCGGATCTCCGCATTTCGTGTTTCAACCTGGCTTTGTGCTGACTGGATAGCGCGACTCACCACCCGAGATTCAATAGCAATATCCTCTTCCTCTTCCGCGGTCCTCCCCATCAGCGCCTCTGCGGCACCCGCGTTAAACATCTTCATTAAGTCATCGCGAAGGGAAAGGTAAAAACGGCTCTCGCCGGGATCCCCCTGACGTCCCGAGCGACCACGCAACTGGTTGTCTATCCGCCGCGATTCGTGCCGCTCGGTTCCCAGCACATAAAGCCCCCCGCGTGCGCGAACACTCGACGCTTCGCCTTCAACCGAGGCCACCATGGAGGCAAAGACTTCATCCCACGCACCCTCATATTCGTCAGGTCTTTCCTGGGAGTCAAAACCCCTGCGCGCCATCTCCGTGACCGCCATAAATTCGGCGTTACCGCCCAGCATGATGTCTGTCCCGCGGCCAGCCATGTTCGTAGCAACCGTCACGGAGCCTTCGCGGCCCGCTTCAGCGATAATGCTGGCTTCCCTGGCGTGGTTTTTAGCGTTCAGCACTTCGTGGCGAACGCCGTTCTTTGCCAGCATGGCCGAAAGCTTCTCGCTCTTTTCCACACTGGTGGTTCCCACCAACACGGGCTGGCCTTTTTCGTAGCGCAACACTATGTCGGCGACGACCTGGCGGAATTTGGCATCCTCGTCTCGATAGATGAGATCGGCTTTATCCGCACGAATCATCGGTTTGTTGGTGGGGATGGCCACAACGCCAAGTTTGTAGGTGCCCATGAACTCTGATGCTTCAGTTTCTGCTGTTCCTGTCATTCCCGAAATCTTGCGGTAGAGACGGAAATAGTTTTGCAACGTAACGGTGGCGAGAGTTTGGTTCTCCGCCTTGATTTCCACAGCTTCCTTGGCTTCAATCGCCTGATGTATACCTTCGTTATATCGCCGACCAGCGAGAATACGGCCGGTGTGCTCATCGACAATCAGCACTTCCCCGTTCATGACGACATAGTCTTTGTCGCGCTTGAACAGCGCTGAGGCTTTCAACGAGTTGTTCAGGAAGGAAATTAGT
>JBLIEN010000086.1:0-5907 GCA_047633115.1 Pontimonas sp. | reverse complement strand
GAAAAGCCAGCATCGCCTGCACGGGAGGTCCTGACACGTTCATGAAGGTAGAAAGCGCAGCAAATCTCAGACTCACCCCGGAAGGGTGTCTCACCACGGCACTCACCCCGTGCGATTTGAACTTTTGAAAGTTCACCCCCGCACTCTGCGCGCAAGCCGCCACCGCTAGATGACCAACGTTGTGGCGAGTGCGCTCGTAAGTGGGACCGGGATTACCCAGTCCCACCACGAGCCACTGCGAAACCGGGACTCTGTTACGGGAGGCTGTCAGCCAGGGCAGGACTATTCGCCGCCTGCGTCAGCCGGAGATGCCGCTTCTACAACGTCGGCGACAGGTGCGTCGTCGTCCACCTTCGGTGGGAGCTGAATGATCAGAACCAACATTTCAGGAGCGCTGACGAGGGTTGAGCCGGCCGGAAGCACAAGGTCTCCGGCATGAATTTGCGCGCCTTCATCAAGGCCCTCAACACTCACGGTCACAGAGTCAGGAATGTGGGTGGCTTCCGCCTCCACACTGATGGAGCTGTGCTCTATTTGGACCATGGTGCCGGGGAAGGGTTCGCCTTCGATGTGGACAGCAATATCAACGGTGACTTTTTGGCCCTTGCGTACAATGACCAGATCGAGGTGCTCGATGATCTGGCGCACGGGGTCGCGTTGGATATCTTTGATCAGCACTAACTGCTGGCCAGCAGGCATCTTCAGGTTGAGCAAAGAGTTCGCCCGACGGGCAATCAGCGTGGTTTCGTGGGCGGGAAGCGCCACGTGAAGGGGCTCTGAGCCGTGGCCGTAAACCACCGCAGGAATTTTCCCAACATGGCGAAGCTTGCGGGCAGCGCCTTTACCGAACGAGGTGCGGATATCCGCGTCAATTTGATTCTCAGCCATTTTTTTGCTCCTAGGTAGTGTTTTTCTCGAACTCAAACGCCCCAGCGTGAGGAGAGACCTAAGGAGCCTGCTCCACCGCGTCGATTACGAAGTATCAAGGGACACTTCCTCGCCGAAGTACCACACTATGGTAGCCGAGAAAGCCCCTATTCGTCTAACCGCTGCGATGCTTGGGTCGGATAAAGAGAAACCACACCCCCACGCCCACGAGCGCGACACACACCCCGGTGAGAAGAGGAAGCCACGGCAGAGTTGCCACCAGCGCCACACACCCCACCAGACCGAGCCACGACACAACGCGAGGGAGCCGCCGGTCCTGGGAGGGAAGCCGGGCCGCCGCAAGGTGAGCGAGGGCGTAATAACTGAGCACAGTGGTGGAAGAAATACCCACCAACCACAAAGGGTCTAGCACCACCGATATCACGATGGCCACCGATGCCATGGTGATCTCCGCCACAGCGGGGCTAGCAGTCCTCCCCCAGACCACACCCAATCGTGGGGGCAGGTCACCCTCGAGCGCCATCGCCATCGATGTTCGAGAAAGCCCCGCCAAGATGGTCGCCAAGGACCCCAGGCTTGCCGCCACAGCAACCACAATAATCACACCTCGCCACTCTTCTGGAACGCTGTCGGCCACCGGAGTGGCACTGCCTACCAGGCCATCAAACCCGAGGGTCGACAGGAGGGCGGTTCCCAAAAAGGCATACAGGATGATCACAGCCACGAGGGTCCCCACAATGACGCGAGGCAACACGACGGTGGGATTTTTTACTTCGCCACCCAGCGTAGCCATTCGGGCATAACCGGCAAAGGCGAAAAACATCAGCCCTGCCGCCTGCCACACGCTGTAGACGCTGGTGTCAGGGGCAACCCCCAGTTCGCCTGCCGACCACGGTGCCACCGCGCTTACAGACACCAGCAGCCCGATGACGACAAGGGCTACGCCGGCACCCAGCGCTGCTGTGGACCGTATGCCAGTGATATTAATCGCGGCAAATACGGCAATCATCACCGGGGCGATAACCCGGGAATTATCCGGAGAAAGATACCCCGCTGCAATCACCGCGATCGCAGCGGCCGATGCCGTTTTGCCGCTGAGAAAAAACCATCCGGCCATGAATCCCGCCATCGGCGAGACATGCCTCCTGGCGTAGGAGTAGGCGCCCCCGGACACGGGGGCGAGAAAAGCAAGTTGGGCCATACTCAAGGCGTTCAGAACGGCCATCACCCCGGCAATCATGATGGCCGCGAGCAGGAATGCCCCCGCGCGTTCCACCACGGGGCCCCACACCCAAAACGCTCCGGCGCCCAACATCGCGGCAAAGCCGATTCCCGAGGCACCAAAAGGACCCAAGGTTCTTTCCAGCGTGGCCACTGGCACACTATAGCCAGGGCAACAGTCGAAAAGGTTAACATGTCATTTGGTAATGAAGAGTTTGAGGAATCAGAGAGACCCCTGTATTCCCCGAGGCGGCGCCAGCTCATGCGCATCGTGGTGAGTATGGCAATCCTCGCCCTCATCCTTCCGGGCGTCTTAATTACCTGGGCGACTCAGCTGAGGACCGCCACCTATGCGTGCCAACTCGCTGCCGCGTATTACGCGCCAGGGGCGCAAGGCTCAACAGCCTCTTTCCAGCTGGGTGACCCGGCCCTCCTGGGCTGGAATTGCTATGCCCAAATGCGGGACGGAAAAGAACTTTTTGTGGGCCACCTGGGGGTCATTCCCGGAGCTCCACGCCTGGTGCCGCTGACAGGGAGTTAGGCCGCTCCGTCAAACAACGACGTGACGGAGCCATCTTCGAAAACTTCCCGGATAGCTCTGGCCAACAGAGGAGCAATCGGCAGCACCGTGAGGCGATCCCAATGCTTGGCGGGGTCCAGAGGCAGCGTGTCGGTGACGACAACCTGATCAATAAAGTCTGATTGCAACACTGTGGACGCAGGGTCAGAGAACACGGCGTGGGTTGCTGCCACAACGACGCTGAGGGCGCCCGCTTCTTTGAGCGCTTCCGCTGCTTTGGCGATGGTGCGACCGGTGTCAATAAGGTCGTCGACCAGGAGACACACGCGACCTTCCACTTCTCCCACAATTTCGTGCACGGACACGCGATTGTGGATTGCAGGGTCGCGACGCTTATGAATGATCGCTAGTGGGGCGCCTAGCTTGTCACTCCAAATATCGGCCACCCGCACACGCCCCATATCGGGGCTCACCACGGTCACCGTGGCGGGATCCACGATAGCCCTAAAGTGCTCGAGCAGCACGGGCATTGCGAAAAGGTGATCCACAGGACCATCGAAGAAGCCTTGGATCTGCGCGGCGTGTAAATCGACACTCATGATGCGATCGGCTCCGGCGGCTTTAAACAAATCAGCAATGAGCCGTGCCGAGATCGGTTCGCGGCCACGACCTTTTTTGTCTTGGCGGGCGTAGGGGTAGAAAGGCGCCACCACGGTGATGCGTTTTGCGCTGGCCCGCTTGAGGGCGTCCACCATGATCAACTGCTCCATGATCCACTCGTTGATGGGGTCCCCGTGGGATTGGAGGACAAAGACATCGGAGCCTCGAACGCTCTCGCCATAACGGGCATAAATTTCCCCGTTTGCAAACGTTCGCGCATCCGTAGGAACTAACTTGGTCCCCAGCTCCTCCGCAACGGCTTCGGCTAACGCAGGATGAGCACGACCGCTCACCAGGACAAGATTTTTCTTGGGGGTGGCGGCAATTCTTGTCACAGATTTGGAGCCTTCTCCGGGAGCGGGGGTGCTGGTGTAGACCATGGTTATTCTTTACTCTCCTTGGCAGACTTCGCTGCGGTGGCTGACGGCGAGCCTTCACGGTTGTGTTCGACCCAGCCTTCATGGTTGCGTTGTGAAGCGACGTTCATGGCCAGCGCCCCGGGAGCAACGCTACGGCGAATAACCGCTCCCGCGGCGGTGTAGGAACCGTCTCCCAGCTCTACGGGTGCGACAAAAACGGTATGGGACCCGGTGCGCACATGGGAACCGATGGTGGTCCGGTGCTTTGTCATGCCGTCATAGTTGGCGGTGATCGCACCGGCACCCACGTTGGTCCCCTCGCCAATGTCCGCGTCCCCGATATAACTCAGGTGGGGCACCTTGGCACCGCGATGCAGAGTGGAATTCTTGATTTCGACAAACGCCCCCACTTTGCCTTCGCTCCCCACAACCGCGCCGGCACGAAGGTAGGAGAAAGGGCCGACGGTGGCACCCTGTTCAATGTGAGCGCCTTGGGCATGCGTGCGCACAACTCTTGCGTGGGATTCGACAACGGTGTCGCGGAGCGTGCAATCCGGGCCAATCACCGCGTGGGAATCAATCCGAGTTGCACCGTGAAGCTGAACGCCAGGCAGAATTTCCACATCCGCTGCGAGCTCAACCTCGAGGTCAATGACACAACTGGCGGGATCGTGCACGGTAACTCCCAGGAGCTGCCAGCCCCGAATGGTCATGGCCGTCAACCTGGCCTGGGCATCGCTCAGCTGAGCCCGGTCGTTAATTCCCTCCAGCAACCAGGAGTCTTCCACGAGCACTCCTGAAACCGGACTGCCTGCAGCAACCAATACCTCCACCACGTCGGTCAAGTATTTTTCTCCCTGGGCGTTGGCACTGTCCATTCTTGACAGAGCTGCAGAGACTGCGTCGCGCTCCATGACATACACACCAGCATTAACTTCGGCAAGCGCCTGTTCTTCGGCGCTGGCATCGACTTCTTCCACGACGCGAAGAATGTTTCCCTCCGGCCCGCGGACCACACGACCATACCCGGTGGGGTTTGCCGGTGTTGTGCTCATCAGTGTGAGGGTGGAGCCCAGTTCGCGGTGGTGGGTGAGGACCGCGGAGAGCGTATCGGAATCCAGAAGAGGAACATCACCGCTGATGACGACCACCTGACCGATAAACGTGGCGGGGAGGGCTGCGAGAGCTAGCTCGAGTGCCCGACCCGTGCCAGGGATGTCATCTTGGTCGACAAGGATGGCGTTCTCCACGAACTCCGCTACGGCTGCTGACACAGCATCGCGGTGGTGACGAACAACCACAGCAATGTGGTCAGGCTCAAGCGCGGCGGCCGTGGACAGGACGTGGCCAATCAGCGGTGTGCCCGACAGCGTGTGAAGCACTTTTGCTGTGGCGGACTTCATCCGGGTGCCCTGACCAGCAGCGAGAACTACGACCGCGAGTGACTGGTGCGTCATCCCCCCATCTAAGCTCACAATGCTCCCCACGGTTCACGCCCCAGTGTTTTCATTGGCTCCGCCCCCAGGATTCGAACCTAGACCTAACAGCTCCAAAGGCTGCCGTGCTGCCGTTACACCAAGGCGGAATGGCCAGAGGCCTCCTCTATTCTGCCAGAGGAAGGATAATAGTGTGATGACCGAAGCCGCAGACGATGTTGACCGCATTGTCCAAGCCTGGCAGCGAGAGAGACCAGACCTTGATGTGTCACCCCTCGAAGTGCTTTCTCGGGTGAGCCGGATCGGTAAAAGAGTCGAAGGGTTCCGTAAACAGGCGTTTAAATCTTCTGGTCTGGAGTCGTGGGAATTTGATGTGCTGGTGGCGCTTCGGAGAGCAGGCGCGCCTTTTTGCCTGAGCCCCAAGACCTTATTGGCAGAAACGTTGGTGAGCTCCGGGGCGATGACCCACCGCCTGGGGAAATTGGAAGCCAGAGGCTTGATTACCAGAACGTCCCACCCCGAGGACGGCCGCGGTGTTGTCGTGAAACTCACGCCACAAGGGTTGGCGGCGGTCGACACCGCGTTTTCCGCCCTGATTGATGCCGAACACGAGTTGCTACGCGCCCTGCCTGAGACGGAAAGACGCAGTGTTGCCCAGGCTTTGCGCCAGCTCAGCCTGGATGTGGAAAGCCGCTAAAAGCTTATTCTTCAGAGACCATGGAATAATGGAGGTATTAGACCCTTCCACCCCCTAAGGAATCTGTGACCACGAAGAAACCTGCCCCGCACGCTCTGCGCTGGTGGATTGGCATGTCCGCCCTAA
>JBLIEN010000085.1:0-5928 GCA_047633115.1 Pontimonas sp. | reverse complement strand
TGCTCAAGCCTGAGTTCGAAGAGGTTCAATCTGGATTTGCTGAAGTTCGTGAGGTCTTCAGGTCCTCGAAGGCGGGAACTATCGCTGGGTGTATCGTCCGCTCGGGAACCATCACCAGAAATGCAAAGGCGCGCGTTATTCGCGACGGTGTTGTCATCGTCGATGGCTTGGCCATCGACTCTCTGCGCCGGTTCAAGGATGACGTCACCGAGGTCCGAACTGACTTCGAGTGTGGTATCGGTCTGGGCAAGATTAAAGACATTGAAATTGGTGACGAGATAGAGACCATCGAGATGAGGGAAAAAGTCCGTGAGTAGTAACTCACCGAGGGCTCGGAAGATGGCGGATTTGATTCGCCAGATTTTGGCCGAACGTCTTCAGCGGGGATTGCGTGACCCGCGTTTGGGGTTCGTCACCATCACGGATGTGCAGGTGACGGGGGACTTGCAGCGCGCCAGTGTTTTTTACACAGTGTTAGGGGATGACCAAGAACGCGCTGACACTCAGAAGGCCCTGAGCGCTGCCACAGGGATGCTCCGCACGGAGGTAGGCAAGAACATCACAGCCCGTCTGACGCCGTCGCTGGAATTCATTTTGGACGGTATCCCCGAAAACGCCGCTGCCATCGCAGATCTGCTCAATGAGGCTCGAGCGCGCGACATGCAGACAGAAAAACAGGCAAAATCGGCGCAATATGCGGGAGATTCTGACCCTTACAAGAGCACGGCCGAAGAAGACTAGTTTCGCCTGCCCCGCGCGCAACTCTGTGCACATGAGCGCCCGCTTGCTGGTTTGTGCCAGGGGGGCCTATCTTTCTCACTAGCGTATGGCTGGACGAGGTCCACAAGCCGCAGCGGGAGAGGTTGTGATGCAGGTCACTGTGCTCGGCGGTTTCGGGGTGGGTAAGACCATGGTTCTTGACCGGGTGCCTGCCGTTGGCGAGACAGTGACGGGCGGTCGGTATCTGGAGGGGCCAGGAGGCAAAGCCTCCAATCAGGCAATCCAAATCTCGCGGCTTGGCGGAAAGGTTGCGCTCATCAGTGCTGTCGGCGATGATCCAGCAGCCGCACTCGGCCGAGAGTTGTGGAATCGCGAAGGAGTGGACGCGCGTGGCGTCATTACCGTGGAAGCCCCCACGATGGTCGGATTCATTCTCGTGGAGCCAGGCGGGGACAATCGCATCGCACTCGCTCCTGGGGCTTTAGAAGCCCTCACGCCGGAAGGACTGGAGGGCCTCTGGGACCTCATCGATACGTCTGATGCACTCGTTGTTTCTTTTGAGCTCAATCCTGAGGTGGGCTTCAGCGCGCTCCGATACGCCAAAGCTCGTGGGGTGATGACAGTGTGTAATCCTGCGCCTGCCGTGCCTATTCCCACGGAAATTCTGCAGTGCATCGATTATCTAGTCCCCAATGCCATTGAGGCGAGAGATATCGTCCACACCCTCGGTGTGACATCGGGTGGGCCAGAGGACAGCGCGCGTGTTCTCCTGCAACACGGCGTCGGGACCGTCATCATTACTCTTGGCTCAGAGGGGGCCTATGCCTGTAACGCGCGGGAGAACTTTTACTCCCCGGCCCACCAGGTAGATCATGTTCGCGACACGACGGGCGCGGGGGATAGCTTTGTGGGGGCCCTCGTCGTAGCGCTGGTCAAAGGGCTTTCATTGACAGAAGCAATTTCGATGGGGTCGGCAGCAGCATCGTTTACCGTCCAAGGCATGGAAGTCGTAGCGTCTTTGCCGTATAAGAACGACTTAGCTCCAGAAGGAGATAACCCATGACAATCGCGTGGAGTAAAGATAACGTGGCAGGGGCAATCCAACACACACTTATTGGCACCCAGGTGACCCGAGAAAAAGTGGTTGCCCACGCTCAGGAGTGTCTGCGTTACGGCTTTCAGGCCGCAATGGTGCAGGGTAGTTGGCTCGAGGTGGTGGCTACGGAACTGTCCGGGAGTTCCGTGGTGGTGGCTTCGGCGCTGGACTTTCCTGAAGTGGGGTTGATGACCTCAGCGGGAAAAGCACACGAAGCGGCCGCTTTGGTGTCACTGGGAGCCCAGCAAATCGATATCGGTGTTCAGATTGGATGGCTTAAAAGTGGGATGTTTGCCGAATTTGGTCGAGACATCAGGGGTGTTGTAGAGGCTTCGGGCGTTCCCATCAAGGTGATGCTGGAGCTACCCCTGCTCACAGATGCTGAGAAAGAAGCCGCCATTGATCTTTCCTTGGAGGCGGGGGTCAAGTACCTCAAAAATGCCAGCAGCGGCGCCATCGAAAGGGCTAACGCGGGTAGCATTTCTTACCTTTTTGCTCGGTGCCCGGAAGGCGTCGGCGTGAAAGCATCGGGTGGAATTTCCACTCTCGAGCACACTCTTGCCCTGTTGGACGCGGGCGCGCAGATGGTGGGAACCAGTTCAGGGGTCAGTATCGTATCCGGAGGAACGCTGGCCGGGGGGGAGTCGTATTGAGGGTCGGAAAAATGGACCGTCTCTTCTTCCGGGACTCCTGCCACCTAGAGTGTTGACAACGTTGTGTTTCGCTAAACCCGCCCACCCCACGAAGGAGCAACGCCTGTGTCCATGAAAAGAGACGGAGCCCGTCAGTATCACATTGAGCTCGCAGAGGGCGATGTAGGTCGTTATGTTTTCCTGCCCGGAGACCCGGGACGCTGTGAGCTGATTGCCTCCTTCTTTGACGACCCCCAGAAAGTTGCGAGCCACCGGGAGTATGAAACCTGGTCGGGCTATCTCGAGGGCGAAAAAGTGTCCGTCATGTCTACGGGTATCGGCGGACCATCCGCAGCAATTGGTCTCGAAGAGCTGGTCGCTGTTGGGGCCGACACGTTTGTTCGCGTCGGGACATCCGGCTCTATGCAAGCACACATTAAGCCCGGTGACATTGCCATCGTTTCGGGTGCCATACGCGATGAGGGCACCAGCCTGCACTATCTTCCGATGGAATTTCCAGCAATAGCCGACTTGGAGATTACCCAGGCACTTAAAGACGCCGCTGTGGGGCAAGGCAAGAGCGTTCACGTCGGTGTTTCTCAGTCCAAGGATTCTTTCTATGGCCAGCACGCTCCCGATCGTATGCCCGTGGCACGGCAGCTCCATGACCGCTGGGCGGCCTGGATCGGTGGGGGTGCGATTTGTTCTGAAATGGAGGCAGCAGCTCTCTACATCGTTGCTTCGGTGCTCCGTGTTCGTGCTGGCGGTTTGATGATGGTGATGGGTCATCCGGACCAGTCGCCGATGACCGCCGAAGAGTGGGCGGCGTCTAGTGTCGACCACTTGTTGCCCGTTGCCATTGAGGGTATGCGCGAAATTATTCGCAGGGATAAAGCCTAATCTGCAAGGTGCAGGTGCCCTGAGTTCTCAGGGCTCTCTTGGATCAACCCGTCAGCGCACAAGGATGCAACCGCGCGATCCAATTGTGACCTGTCCTCGGTGAGGGTAGCCAAGAAAACCGTGGGCACGGGAGTGTCGCTTGCGCGGAGTTCACGAAGAATCACCCCGCGCATCTGGCGGTCGCTTCCCTCAAATTTTTTTTGGCTCAGGGCTTTGGGTCCCTCATAGACGGGGTATCCGCGAGATCTCCACTCGCACCGGGATGCCACGGGGCATGTTTCGCACCGGGGTGAACGGGCCGTGCAAATCATGGCGCCCAGCTCCATCAGACCTTTCGACAGAGTGACTTTGTCTGCAACGCTCGTCACACGATCGAGGGCCGCTTGGCCCGCGTCTAGGTCGGCTTTCGCCCGGGGTGGGCCAGCTTCGCCGTGTCCCTCGACGAGGCGCGCGAGAACTCGGCGGACATTGGTGTCCACCACGGGGTCCGGAACCCCGAAGGCGAAACACCGGACGGCCCTTGCGGTGTAGTCACCCACACCGGGGAGGGCGAGGAGTGCGTCGAGCTGCTCAGGAACAGAATCCTCGTGTGTGGTCGCCAGTACCGAAGCCGCCTCGTGGAGACGTTTGGCTCTGCGGGGATATCCCAGGCGCCCCCACAGGGTAATGACTTCGGACAGGGGGGCTCGCGCGCACGAGTTGGGGGTAGGCCAACGAGCAATCCACTCCTGCCACACGGGCAATACGCGAGCGACAGGTGTTTGTTGCAGCATCACCTCGGATACCAGAACTCCCCAGGGTGTGCAGGTCTCTTCTCGCCAGGGAAGCTTTCTGTGATTGGTACCAAACCACTGAACAACAACATCCATAGCCATTCGCTAACGGTAGCGAATCGGGATGTGTTTCTCAGCCAGCGGCCCTAGTGTTCTCCCATGAAGATTCTTGTTACCGGTGGGACAGGATACGTCGGCGGTCGCTTGGTGCCCAAGCTTCTTGAGGCCGGGCACGACGTTCGGGTGGTAGCTAGGGAGCCACACCGTCTCGATGGTGTTCCCTGGCGCGATGCGGTCGAGATTGTTCGCGGTGACCTCTTGGTACCCGACGATGTTGAGGCGGCGGTCGTCGGTCAAGAGGTGGTGTACTACCTCGTCCACTCCATGTCGAGCGCGGGGGACTTTGAGGACCTTGAGCGCCGCGTCGCGAACACGATTGCTCAGAAGGCGCACGCCGCGGGCGTCTCGAGAATTGTCTACCTCGGTGGGTTGCACCCGGATGGACCCCTCTCGCGGCATCTGGGTTCTCGAAAAGAAGTGGGGGAAATATTGCTCGCCTCGGGTGTCCCCACCGTTGCGCTGCAAGCGGGCGTCATCATTGGTTCGGGTTCAGCAAGCTTCGAGATGATTCGACACCTCACTGAGGTTCTTCCCTACATGCCAGCACCAAAGTGGGTGCGAAATTTTATTCAACCCATCGCTATTCGCGATGTTTTGCACTACCTTGTCCGCGCAGCAGAACTTCCCTCGAGCGTCAATCGGGCGTTAGATATCGGGGGCCCCGATGTGTTCCGCTATGGGCAACTGATGAATGGGTACGCCCTAGAAGCAGGGTTGAAACAGCGCCCTATTGCCTCCTTACCGGTCCTCACGCCGTGGCTTGCGTCCCAGTGGGTGAACCTGGTGACGCCCATTCCCCGTTCCCTCGCTGTTCCGATTATTGAGTCTCTGCTTCACGACGCGGTAATGAAAAATCGCTCCATTGACGCGGTCATCGATCCACCGCAGGAAGGGCTCATTGGGTATCGGAAGTCCGTTCGCTTGGCGCTTGCTCGGTTAAAGAACGGCGTTGTGGAAACTTCCTGGCGCAACACTCCCGTGACCGGCGCCCCCTCAGATCCACTTCCCTCTGACCCGGAATGGTCAGGGCACACGGTCTTCACCGACTCCCGAGAAGTGTCCTGTGAGGCGAGCCCTGAGGAATTGTGGGGGGTTGTGGAAAGTATTGGTGGTGACAATGGTTGGTATTCCTTGCCCGTTGCGTGGGCGGCCAGAGGTTTGATAGACAAATTGTTCGGCGGCGTTGGACTGCGGCGTGGACGCCGTGACCCGGACAATCTCGTGGTCGGGGAGGCGCTGGACTTTTGGAGAGTGGAAGACATCGACAAAGGTCGATTCCTCCGCTTGCGCGCAGAAATGAAACTTCCCGGTTTGGCGTGGCTAGAATTCACCATCACCCCTGGAGTGCGTGGCGGAAGCATGTTGCGTCAAAGGGCAATCTTCTTCCCCCACGGTCTCGGCGGCCGCTTGTACTGGCTTTCCGTGATGCCTTTCCACGGCGTGGTGTTCGCCGGTATGGCGAACGCTTTGGCAAAGAAAGCCGAAGGCCTTAGTCGTAGCTCGGTGGCCGGTTAGCCCTCGGTGCGGCTAGACTAAGAAAGCTCTCACTGAAACGGTTCCCGTTCAGGTCTGATTGGTCGTGTCGGTTTCACATCGCAGGTGAAGCACCCCGGTACCTAGTGCGAGACGAGTGACTCGCTAGCACCATCGCTCACATGCGTAACAAGGAGAAAAATGGCCGCTTCAG
>JBLIEN010000084.1:0-6225 GCA_047633115.1 Pontimonas sp. | reverse complement strand
CCAGGGGGGCGCGGTCGCCGAAGAGAAACTTCGCGAGGCATCCGAGGCGATCGCCCGCCTCGTTCGCTCCTAACAACCACAAAAGGAAAACAATATGTGTACCTCCACCGTCGGCAACGACCTCGGTCTCACGGACAAGAATCACGCGTGCTCCTGCTCTACCGATAGCGGTGCTGCGCCACTCGACCTTGTCCCCCAGGGAGGCGTTCGTGAGCTGTACCTTGTCGAGGGGATGACCTGCGAACACTGCGTTTCCAGCGTGACCGGAGCGCTCGAAGGCCTGGACACGGTGCAAAACGTCAGTGTGGACCTCCGCGTCGGGGGGACCTCGCGGATCACTGTCGTCAGTTCGGCCCCCGTGATGAGGAACTCGGTGAGGACAGCGGTGACCGAGGCCGGCTACTCTCTGGCCACCGAATAGCAACGGCGTTCGGCGTCGTCAAAGGGGCAGTCGGGTCACTCTGAGCCCGTGCGGTGGCGTCAACCGCGGACCACACGAAGCTTGTACTGCCTTAATGCGCTCCCACACCCCCTACGGCGCGGGATATACCGGCTTTTAGCCCGCGCGTCGTAGGTTTGTTACGTGTGGCGCGCCGACAATTATGATGTCTCGACTGAGTCGGGCGGAGGCCTCGACGCCGCTCCGTGGTGGTCGAGTGATTTGGCGCACCAAGTGACGGTCGGAGATTCCACTGCGAGGCCCGTGAATGAAGCGGCCAAAGCATGGGATCAGTGGTGGCAGGAGATCTCTCTCCTGGGTGGCGTGAGTCCGCTGATTCAGTTTCAAGACCGCGGTGAGAACCGCATCGATATTTCCCGAGGACACCCCGGTGGTTTAGCCCGATTTCTTGCCGGATCACCCACTTTGCTCTCCAACCTCATCAGAGATGATGTTGCCAGGAGGCCTGCCACCTTGGCGGCACTGCGCTTAGCCGACCACGCCCACGAACTCGCCAACACCCGAGGATTGTCTTCCATGGCACTGGGTATTGGCCTTGTCGAATGGCACCACGAGGGGGTGGACTATTGCGGACCACTGCTGATGCGTTCCGTTCACCTACGCCGCCGCGGAGGCGACATCGAACTCACGTTGAAGCAGTCTCATGTCGTGCTCAACCCGGGACTCCAGCGCGCCTTTGCCGAGCAACTCAAGGTGACTTTGGATGCGTCCGCCTTCGTTGCCCTCACCAATGATGAGGGGGCATTTAAACCCAACCCAGCCCTGGATCGTCTGCGAGATTTGACCGCTCACCGGGGTGACGTGGCGGTCTCTGCGCGCCTCATCGTGTCAAGTTTTGCGCAGGTGAGCGAGCCGATGCTCGAGGACGCCAGGAACCTGCAGCACAGCATCGTGGATGCTCTTGGCGGGAACACCCACGCAATGGCCCAGCTGCGCGCGGCGAGAGTTCCCGTGGAAATCACCCACCCCGATTCTCGCCCGGCCTCCAGCGACCGTTCCATCGTTGATTTGGATGCTGAACAGGACGCGATAGTGGCCAACATTCTTGCGGGCAACTCGGTAGCTGTTCGAGCTTTTCCCGGAACAGGCTCCACCCAGGTGGCGGCCGGCGCACTAGGTGGCCTCGTCGCCGCCAATAAGAGGGTGTTGGTAGTCAGCGCCCAGGCTGCCACCACTGCTGGGCTGATGGACCGGATTTCAGGCGCGGGGCTAAAAGGAATGGTTGCCAGAGTTGCGAGCCCCAGGTCGGAGCTCATCGCCTCCTTGTCGCGCAACGAAAAAGTCAAGAAGCCCTCCCTCACGGATGTCGATTCTGCGTGGGAGCGACTGCGCAAGATCATCCTTCGCTATCGCCAAGCGTTGGCTGCTAAGGACCCAGAACTAGGGGTAAGCGCGGCAGAGTGCTTCCAGAGACTGGGAAAGCTCTCCCTCGGAGACCACCCCCCCGAAACCACGGCACGCTTGGAGCGCGATGCGCTCGTCGCTCTGGCGCCGGGCTTAGGGCAAGCGGCAGAGATGCTCGCGCGGGCAGCCCGGCTGGGAGAATTCAAATTCGGACCCGAGGACACCCCCTGGTTTGGGGTGAATTTTAGAGACGTGGATGACGCCAAAAAGTCGTATGAGCGGGCGCAACGACTCTCCGCCGAGTCCCTGCCGAGCCTCATTGAAAAAATAGGTCCCATTCTCGCTGCCACACCGTTGCCCACACCAACCACAGTCGGCCAGATGGTGGTGTTCGTCCACCTTCTGGTGGACCTGCGCGACACGTTAGATCGTTTTCAACCCAGCGTCTTTGACCGCTCCCTGACTGATCTCATTAGAGCGACGGGCCCCAGCGATGAAGCATCCGAAATGCCCAGGGTCCAACGCCGCAGGCTCAAAGGCCTCGCGAGAGAATATGTTCGACCCGGCGTGTATGTGGGGGACTTGCACGAATCCCTGGTGAACATCAGTACTCAAAGAGAGATCTGGAACCGCCATGTCGAAACTGGACATCGGCCCAGCGTTCCCGGGGGGCTCTCCGATGCTCATGTGGTGCTCCAACAGGTCGAGCACGACCTTGGCGATCTTGAGCGCGTTTTGCGCCACACGGCCGACGGTCGCCGTCTTTCCGACATGCCCACCCAGGATCTGTTAGACCTTCTGGGCCGCCTCTCCACGGAGTCCGAGATTTTGCACAGCCTCGAAGCGCGCCAGGAAGTCTCTGATCACCTTGGCAACTGGAATTTGGGCCCTCTGGTCGAGGACCTCGCATCTCGCCACGTGGACGCTGCCGATGTTGCTAGAGAGTTGGAGTTGGCGTGGTGGCGCGGAGCCCTAGAACAAATTCTGGAGCGAGAAGAAGCCTTATTAGGATCAGATAAAGCCATCTTGGAGCGCCTTGAAGCCGATTTTCGCCTGGTGGATGAGGCGCACTGCGCAGGAAACGGTCAGGCCGTGGCCTGGCAACTCTCAGAACGCTGGTCACTGGGCCTGATGGATTGGCCTGAGGAGGCCGTGGCATTGAAAAAATTGCTGAAGGCTTCCCAGACGAGCGCCCGTGAGCTTTCAGACCAGGCGCCACATTTGGTCAAATCCCTAGCGCCGGTCTGGTTGGCCACCCCTTACAACGTCCACGAAATTCCCGATACGGTGCGTTTTGACACCGTCATCGTCCTCGACGCGGGCGCGCTTGCCGTCGGGGAAGTGCTGGGAGCGGTCCGTAGAGCACCCCAGCTGGTGGCGATGGGTGACCCTGTCACCCAAACCCCGACAGCGTTCTCTCTGGGGCTTCGCAGCCACGAAATCTCGGAGCGCAACGACCGCGATGCTCAACACCAGGAATCGCTCTTCGCTCGCCTTCGTGACCTTCTTCCGACTTTTTCCTTGACCCGCAGCTATCGTGTGAGCGGCGATGACCTCTCCAGCGTCGTGAATTCCTCCTTTTTAGGTGAACAGGTTCGCTCCCTGCCCTGGGCGGGTAGCTTCCTGGGCCACCCCGCCATTGCGGTGGACCTGGTGGAAGACGGCCAAGGAATGCCGGATGTGACAACAGGTTTAGTCGAAGGCGTCGAGTCAGAAGTTCGCGTTGTTCTTCAGCACGTGATGGATCATGCGATGGTCAGAAGCGCCGAATCTCTGATGGTCATCACCGCCAGCGCCCTCCACGCGAGGAAAGTGCGCGAAGCCGTCGCCCAAGCGATGGCACGAAAACCTGACATTACGGATTTCTTTACCCGCGACTCGAGCGAACCTTTCGTGGTGACCACTCTCGAGCAAGCGGGTTCCCTCATCAGAGATCGGGTGGTGTTTTCGCTTGGGTATGGTCGAACACCTCACGGGCGGGTCTTGAGCGATCTTGGCCCGTTGTCCCAGCCAGGGGGTGAGCGTCTTTTGGCCGCAGTTTTTACCAGCGCCAGGCGTCACCTGCGGGTGGTGACCTGTGTGGCGGTTGGCGATTTGCACGATGCGCGACTTTCTCGCACGACGCGGGCTTTGGGCGACGTCCTCGAACGGGTGTCTGCTGCTCGGTTTGTGCCCGTGGAGAAAAAAGAGCGTGACCCGTTGTTGGTGGATTTGGCCACGCGCTTAGAAGCCAAAGGAATGCGCGTAGAAGTTGACTACCAAGGCCAGATTCCCTTGGCGGCTAGCTTCGGCGGCTACTGCATTGCCTTAGACACCGACACCTCTTTGATGTACCAGAGCGTGCGCGATGCCCTGCGGGTGCGACCCCTGGGCTTGGCTGCCGCGGGCTGGCACTATGTGAGAGCGCACGCCTTGGAGCTTTTTACCACCCCAGATCTGGTGGCTGAGCGCATTGCCACTTTGGTGGGGGCTTCATCCGCACCCCGTGATACCGCCGGTGAGAATGTCTGACAAGCCGGAGCAGAAGAAAAAACCCGGCCCTCGCCGGGTCAGAACTCCTCCAGCACCGGGGCAGAAAGAAGAACCTGTGTCCCACGACAGTGATGACAGCACCGCCAATGATGACCGGCTAAGAGCGGAAAAACCGCCCCACTACTAAGAGCTTGAGGAATCGGAACTCTTCGGAGATGAGCTACCCGTGCCCGAGCTTGTCGCGGTGGCGGTCTCCTTCTTGGCCGGAGTGCTCGCAGTACTTTTTGTCTCAGATTTCTTTGCGGCCGCAGCGTTTTTTGTCGCTTCGGCACGGGAATCGGTGCGATAAAAGCCAGATCCTTGGAAGGTTACTCCGATAGCGCTAAAAACCTTGCGCAGCGGCATCTGGCATTTCTGGCAGGTCGTGAGGGAGTCATCGGTGAAGGCCTGCGTGATATCAAAAGCGTTGTCGCACGACGTGCAACGGTAAGAGTAGGTAGGCATGGAGGGTGTAGTCCTTTAGACGAAATCGGGGTCAAGTCCAATGATGCGTTCCGGTGTCACTGCGGCGTGAACCAGCTGATCGTGATTTTCTCGCGGAACATCATCCATTACTTCGTGATCGTAAACCACGGCGTAAATGGGGGCCGCCCGGTTGAGTGACCCTAGGGCTCGATCGTAATACCCTCGGCCCCACCCCAGCCGCATGCCATCGAGCGCAACAGCAGCGGCGGGAACAAAAATGAGGTCAACATCGGCGAGGGCGATGGGGGCGAGTACTTCCCCCAGGGGGGCAGGCATGCCAATAGCGTCGAGGCCTTCGTTTTCTTTGTCGTAGGGGGCCCAATCCATCAAGCCGTCTTCTCGTGCCACGGGCAGAATCACGCGAATGCTCTGGGAGTGAGCCCAGTCCAAAAATTCCCGGGTGGGTGGCTCATCTCCGGTGGAGAGGTAGCAGGCGATGTTGCCCGCAGCGTACTGATCCACGACTCTCATGAGGTTGGCCAACACCCCGGCTGCGGCAGAAGACTGCTCAGAGGTTGTCATGATGCGACGGCGTTCCCGAAGCTCCGCGCGCAGGGCGCGCTTGCTGGGCTGTACTTGCTCGGGCATTCCCCCAGTGTAGGGCTCAGCATTACGATAGGGGGATGCCCATTTCTAAAGCAGTCATCCCCGCGGCGGGGCTGGGAACGAGGTTCTTACCCGCCACGAAAGCGATGCCCAAAGAGATGTTGCCGGTTGTCGACAAACCGGCCATCCAGTACGTGGTCGAGGAAGCAGTCCGCGCCGGCCTGCACGACGTGTTGATGGTGACGGGGCGGAATAAAAATACGTTGGAAAATCATTTTGACCGCGCCACAGAATTGGAAGCGCTTCTCGAGCGCAAGGGCGACAAACGTCGCCTCGAAGATGTCGTTTTCTCCACTCGCATGGCAAACGTGCACTATGTCCGTCAGGGCGACCCTTTGGGCCTGGGCCACGCCGTCTTGCGAGCACAGATGCATGTCGGGAATGAGCCTTTTGCGGTACTCCTGGGCGATGACCTCATTGATGAGCGCGATGTTCTTCTCGAACGCATGATTGAGGTTCACGACCAGCGCGCAACCAGTGTGGTGGCGCTGATGGAGGTTGACCCTTCCCACGCCCACCTCTATGGCATCGCCACGGTGGAACCCACAGATCTTGAGGATGTGGTCGCCGTGACCGGTCTGGTCGAGAAGCCCACGCCCGAAAACGCACCCTCCAACCTGGCGGTTATCGGTCGTTATGTTTTGCAACCAGACATTTTCCCCCTGCTGGAAGAAACGGGTCCAGGTTCAGGGGGAGAAATTCAGCTCACCGACGCGTTGAATGAGATGGCTGCTTCCCACGTGGGTGGAGGTGTGTTGGGAGTGGTGTTCAAAGGCCGCCGCTATGACACCGGCGATCGTTTGGACTATCTAAAAGCC
>JBLIEN010000083.1:0-6273 GCA_047633115.1 Pontimonas sp. | reverse complement strand
CGGGTCAGCCTCGGGTGGGAGCCGGCAAAGCCCAGCGTTCGCAGCTCGTCGAGCAGTGTGGCCGACCAGAGGTGTGGGTCTTCGGTAAGCCTCGCAGTCACATGGGCAACGAACATCTCGAACGAGTCCAGGTCGCTGCGCTGGAGCACTCCTGGGGAGCGTTCTCCGGCCAGGTATAAGCGGATTGTCTTGGGGCCGTGATGGGTGTGGCAGGCGATCTCACTAATCGTTATTTCTTCACGTTTGAGCGCGTGGATGTCCACGTCGTCCTCCCCTGAAATCATAGGAGCAGGACCTTTCTCGAACTGGTGTTTGGTCAAAGACCATCAGCATCGACGACGGCCCGCCCTTATGTGCGGAAGCGACCCGGAGTGGGGAATTTCAGCGACCCGTTCACTGGCTGGAGTTCACTGCCTTGGTCAGCGGCGATGCCGCATTCGAAGACCTTGTTATCGCCAAGATCACCGAGCGGTCCTCGCAGCTCGACACGATCCGCATCCTCGACGACTGGGGCTCCCCACTGCAGTTGCACTCGTTCGAGGCCAACAAGGCTGAGACGTTGACGCCCGCGCCAGTTCTCGATGGGTTCCGCAGAGCTCACCCAAACTTGACTGTCGGTGTCGCGTGTGACGCGAGGATGCTCTCGGCATCAAATCGGACAGCGCTCGAGGACGCCGGATACGGGTTCATCGCAGGATCCCGCTCGCGGAGACCCTGATGACGTTGTCGAGTACCCAAACGAAAGCAGCGCCCTGGCCAACGGACAAGTCTTCGACGCCACCGGACGGTTCCGGCGAACCGGTTCCCGCCGACAGCTGCGGGTCGTGTTTCAGCACCGGGAGAGACGAGCTCCACTGAATCTGCGCAAGATCGACCAGCAACTCGACCAAGCCAATCGCATCAGCGAGGGCACATCAGCGATTTGGAAGGGCCGCTTCCTGAAAGTCGCAGGAGCCACTAAAGCCTTCGATACCGCCCTAGTCGCTTCCGCGAAGTCACGGCTGGGGTCAAGGGTTGTGTCACCAACCTCGACACGGCCCCCGCCGAATCGATCATCGACGTCGAAGCGTCATTCCGGATAGCTAAAAACAATCTACGAGCACGACCACCTACCACCGACTTCGCAAAAGAATCGAAGCACCCCTCGACATCGTGTTCGCCACCGACGAAAACAAAAACTTATCCTCGCCAAAATGACGCCGGAGATGGAAAACTCCTCACCTAAATCTCCTAAAAAACTGGGGCACTAAATCGGTCCACTCAGTGGAATCTCCTCTGCGTTTGAGCGCCTCAAAGAGTTCGTGGAGGTTAGTGCAATTGCAGCTGAGGTTCCAGTACTAAATCGTGCGGACGATGGCGCCAAGTGGGCCGCTTTCTGAAACTGCTCTGTCGATGTTCCGGATACATGCCTTGATTGTTTTCTGGTAAGAATCCACGGTTGATCCCGCGACGTGAGGGGAGAACATCACGTTGGGGAAAGCAAACAGTGGATCCTCGGGGTGTGTCGGCTCGTCGTAGTGGGCATCAATGGCGACACCTTTGATCCGGTTTTTCTGCATTGCAGACGTCAGAGCATCACGATCGATAATTTCTGCGCGCGAGGGATTAATGAGGAAGGGCTGACGCGCCAGCGAACCAATATTCTTCATGTTGACCATCCCTCTCGTTGATTCGTCGAGGTGAACGTGGAAGGTGATGTAGTCCGAGCTGTGGAGCAGTTCTTCAAAATCCACCTTGGACCAATGGGCTTCTGGGGACATGTAAATTGCGGGGTCGGAAAAGATGATGGACATCCCGAGTGCTTCTGCGCGCTTCGCAACGAGGGTGCCAATGTTTCCCAACCCAACAATTCCCAGTATTTTACCCGATAGAGAATATGAGGACATACCGTGGTCATTTCCTGCCCAGTTCCCGCTCATAACTCGCTTGTGCATTTCTGGTGTCCGCCGGGAGACGCCCAACATCATCAGGATGGTGTGTTCTGCAACGGAAGTTGCGTTGGAGCCGTGATTGTTCGCCACGGGGATATCGCGCGCTTTCGCATCGCCGATATTGAATTTGTCGTATCCAGAGCTCCAGATCTGCATGAGCACACACTTTGTTAGACGATCCATGGATTCGACTGGAAAGAACCGAGCGGGGGCAAGCAGAACTGCATCAATATCCTCTAGAGGGATCGAGGCTAGTTGGTCGATACTGTCGTAGCTCACTTCGAAGAAGGTGTAGCCCGCTTCCGTGAGGTGGTCTCGAATCAGGGCCCTGAGCGATTCTGGGTGACGGTCAATCGTCATCCACAGAACAGTCGTCATGGGACGAGGCTAACAGGAGGAAAAGCGAAGCCTAAGTCGTTCATTTTCCTCTTTCCATCGTCGCTTCCACAGCCAGGAGGTCTTCGGAGGTGTCGATACTGATGTGTTGGCCGGGGATAACAACCGCAGTTGTTTTCTCGGGAGCCCATATCCCTTCAGAGTGCAGCAGGAGCTCTCGTTTCAAGGCGTAACACACCCCGTTGCGGTGGAACACCGGAGTGAGCTCCTGGCGCGCGACTATCGCTTCCCCTCCCGGGACACAGAACCCCAGCCGCCCATCTGCCTCAAGGGTCAACTGTTTGCGCGGGTGGTAGGAGAGATTGGTGACGGAGACCGTCCAGACCGCATCCCACTTTCCTTCCACCAGGGTGGCGAGGCACTCCGTGATGTTATCCTCTGTCCGCAAGGGGGAGGTGGGCTGCAACATGAGCACTACGTCGTAGGTTGTGCCGCCGATCGCTTCTGCCTCGATGAGTGCGTGGTGCAGCACATCTCGATCGCCAATTTTATCCCCGGAGATCTCTTCTGGCCTCCAGACGATGCCAATTCCTGAGCTTCGCTGGGCCACTTCCGCAATCTCAGAGCTGTCGGTTGAGACAACGGCCTTATCAATCCACGGAAGGTGGGAAATAAGTTCTGTGGTGTACGAAATGAGGGGCTTGCCGGCCAGTAGAGCGATGTTCTTTTTCGGTATACCTTTGCTGCCGCCGCGGGCGGGGATCACGGCCAATACCGAAAGACTCGCAAACATCATTAAGCCTCAGTTGCGGCAGAAAGCGGAACTCTTGCTCCCAATGACGACGACTCAAGAGCTGAGAAAATAACGTCCATCACGTCAAGACTGTTCTGGAGGTCGAGGGGGGAAGATAAAGACGGCTCGTTGAGAAGTTCCTGCAGGTGTTGGAGCTCTCCAATGAAGTCATCGGGTCGTGTTTTAGGGAAGCTCCAGATGCGAATCTCTGTGCCAGCAGTGTCGAGATGAGTCACAGAGTCAGACTTATCCCCCATGCTCCACACAAGGGAACCCTTTTCAAAAACCGCAACGGCTTCCTTCTTCGCGGGCCAGGTGTGAAGGTCCTGCCGAACTTCTCCCATCAGGCCAGAACTCAGTGTGAGTTGCAGCTTCACGTCCCGGTCATAACGTCCTGTTTCGTGACTGACCCAATCCATGTCTGCTTCAACGTGTGTCACCCCGCCTTGCCCAAGCTCCGCGGCGAAATAGAGAAAAAGATTGAGGGCGTGACTGTGTTCTAGCAGCGCCCCGCCACCTTGGTCCGTGAATGCCAGGTAGGAATCTTTTTCACTGGTCATCCAAAAGTGCGCTTTAAGAATGCCATCCCAGCTCTCCAACATATGAGATGTCAACCCCGTAAGTGCGCCGAGTTCGAGATCGGTGGCCACACGAAGGAAGGCCTCGGTGTTGGTCTTGAGTCTCTGGTTGTAGCCCACCAGCACTCGCGTCGCCGAATTACCAGCGGTGTCTCGAAAGTCTGTCACGGCAGCGGCATCCGGGTGTGACAAAGGTTTCTCGATCAGCAGAAGCTTCGGCGGGGTATCCCTCATCTCCGAGGTTGCTATCGCGAGGTGTGTAGCCGGGGGTGTGCCGACAATAATGACGTCGAAAGATTCCCCCTCGACCTCCGCGGGCGTCGCGAGGCAAATTTCTTCATCCCATGCACCGTAGCGGGTGGGATAGATAACTTCGCGAGTCCTGCTGAGCGCATCAGAACTGAGGTCCACAATGGTGACATCCATTCCCAGGGTGCGGCAACCATGGGCGAGATGATTCCCAATGGAACCAGCCCCAATGACTTTTACGCGAGGCACCATGCGTTAATCCGCGAGCGACCAAACGGAGAGCTTGGTTTTGCGCTCCGCATTAGAGTTAATGGATTCATCGGTGTAGTAGGAGTCGTCGACGAAATGGGTGGATGAAATCTCCTCGAATACAGCGCCATCAGGTGAGCTGAAACTGTGTCGAACTCCAACTTCTACCGTCATGATGTCTCCAGCTTTGAGGGTGTGCTTCTTTCCATCAAGATCGAGAATGAGCGTGCCACTCATGCAGATGAAAGTTTCTTCCTTCTTCTTGTGAACGTGCTCCGGGTGAAATTGGCCGGGGAAGACCCCAATAACTTTCTTGCAATAGTCCCGATTCACGACCGTGACCATCACAATCCCAAACTCGTCGAAACGAGCCAGACCGTAATGGTGGGACAGTTCTACCGCGCTGCGGTTGGGTACTGTGATTCCCGCGGACTCGAAGTGGAGTCTGCTGCGCTCCACGAGCTCGCGGAGCAAAGCGCTCCGGTCCGAAATTGTCACGTTTGTAGTGGTGAGTTTCTCAGTGGCCGCAATGCCAGCCGAAGCGCTCTTACTTTCGAGCTTCGACCACATGTTTGCCGTGATTTGGTTCTCTAAGACAGGAATGGCGAACATGACAGCGTCACCGTCAATTTCTGAACCTGCAACAATGCTGTCTCTGGCGTACACACCGCGGCGAAGAGCGCGAACCGAGTCGAGTTCCGCCTGATTGACATAGTTAGCCTCGTCCATTCCACTCATCATGCCGGCGGCCTCCCTGAGCCTGGTGGCCCAAGCCCGAAGCTCCGCGGCTTGTGACGAATATGCGTTGACTGACATACCCTCAGCCTCGAGGCCCACGTGGCGCTCCAAAATGTGTGCACCTTTGGCCAGGGCGAGAGACCCCGCGAGCACGTTGTTTGGGTCTTCATGGGTGGAGTAGCCCACGGTTACTCCCTTGTAGCGCCCCTTCAGCAGGTCTATGCGGTTGAGGGCAAGTTCTTTGTCGGGCGTCGGATAGATTGCGACGCAGTGCATCAGGGCGAGCCGGTCAACTCTTTTGGTCATAAACGCTGCAACTCGGTCCGTCTCGCGAATAGTGAGTCCACCGGTCGAAACGATAACGGGCAAAGTGTGCTCTGCCACGGCGGTCAGGAGTGGCCAATCTGTCGCACACGCGCTTGCAATTTTCAGGAAGTCGAAACCGTGATCGACGACTTTTTGAACGGAAATTTCGTCGAAAGGAGTGCAGGCGGCCAAAAACCCGCGTTCACGCGCATGTGCGACAAGTTCGAGATAATCTGCGTCGGTGATTCTCGTTTCTTCAAACCGCTTGATGTATTTGAAGTCGTAGTTGCCTTTGAAATCTGGATGAATCAGAGTGTCAAGGTCGCGATACTGGAACTTGATAGCTGCCGGAAATTCGATGCCCTCGAGTGCCTCGGCCGCGCTGTCAATAATTGCTTTTCCGTGAGCTACCGATCCATTGTGGTTATTGGCAAGATCAAGAATGAGGAGAGGTTCGGAGACAGAGCCAAACACCTCTCGGGGTAGCGATGAGTTCGTCAAACCAAAACCATTTCTCTCGGAATTATGTGCACTGCCATGCTACCTGGTCGAGACTTGTCGCCTTTGTCGCCGATGCCTTTGAAAGGAGCCTTGGGGGGGATTCAGTCTAAGATCGTTCGAGTACCTGAGGGGAGTTACTGTGTCAATGCGGAATGAACGCGTACTGCTCGTTACTTCGAGGAGCTTGGAGCCCCATCACGCATGGGGAATTGCTACTCGTAAGTGGATTGCTCAAGGGTGCGAAATGGCGGCTGTTTCGGATGGCTGGTCCACCTCGGCTTTCGAGACCTCCACCGGCGCGACAGTTGTTCGACTTCCTGTCAACATTCGGACTCTGGCGCGAACACCCCTCCACGTTTCCGAGACTGCACTTCGGGACTATGAGTTCTACCGGTTGAGTCCCCACTTCTCGTCGACACATTCCACGCTGTTACTCATGATGTCTCGCGTCGACTCGACGGGTACTTTTCGTGGGCTGGAGCGGGAAGTCCTGGCTCGCAGGATTCACCTTGAAATCTTTGATGCTTTGCGGAACTCGACGCCTACGGTCGCGGTGTTTGACGTCACTCCCCCATGAAGCCTTTGACTATGC
>JBLIEN010000082.1:0-6283 GCA_047633115.1 Pontimonas sp. | reverse complement strand
GGAGCCCAAGTGGAGCATCGCAGCGTGGGGCTCATGGCGCCAACAACGAGCGGGGAGATCGCCCAGTACGCCATCAAATAGTCCACCACTGGTCTCCAGTAGAAGCATATTCTCTGGTGGAGAGGAAACAATTGCCTCTCGCCTGGCGCGATCTTTGGTGATGTGTATCCACCACAACTGTGTGAGGTTGAAGGCCGGTAAATGATGTAAGGCCTGACTTTTAAGGAAAAGTGTGGACGCCAGGTGCCACACGCCTTTCCGTGTGGCACCTAGATAAGCCTGTTGCTGCCACGTTCCTGGTTCATGAACCGCACAACATCCTGATCCACAATGATGTCCGAGGGCGTAAGGGGTCGCTTGAGATACAGGCCCTCTAGTGAGGTCAAGCGGCTGAACGCAACATAGGTCTGGCCTGGGGCGAAAGCTCGAGCACCCAAATCGATGACGGCTGCATCCAGGGTTTTACCTTGGGCTTTATGAATTGTGACCGCCCACGCCAAGCGCAGTGGGAACTGAGTGAACTCCGCAACGACGTCTTGACTCAAGATTTTTGTAGCAGGCGAGTATTCGTACCGGACCTTCTCCCATGTGACAGGTTCAACCAGGACCCCTTGGCCATCCACGTCTACCAACACCGCATCTGTCACCTTCTCCACGACGCCCAAAGTTCCATTGGCGTATCGAGGGCCGTCAGGCCCCGCCAAGTCATTACGCAAAAACATCACCCTGGCTCCCGGTTTGAGCACGAGCTGCTCATCGGCCGGATAGGCTGCGGTCGAGCCAAATTCGCCTTCGATATCCGCGTGGGCAATCTTTCCTTTGCCTGGCAGAAGCTCCAGCGCTGCCTGATTGATGCGCGAGACCGCCTGGTTTGTGGTGGCCAGGGTTATCAGCTCTGGGTCTTCTGGAGTGCGCATCCCCTGTTCATTGAGCATTCGACCCATCTCTGGCTCCATACGCCCTTCTCTGAGGGCATTGAGAACTTCCTTGAACTCCCCATCGGCTTGGCGATGAATGGTGTCAAGCTCATGGATGGTCATCTCGGTTTCCAACCAAACGCTCGCGTCAAAAAACCAGGGGGAGCGATAGTGGTCTTTGTAGTACGCCTTTTCGGCTTGGCCCGACACGACAGGAGCAAGCTGGTAGGGGTCACCAAACATAATTAGTTGGACACCACCAAAGGCACTATGCCTCTTGCGCTTGGCCTGACGGAGCCTGCGGTCAATAGCATCGAGTACGTCGGCAGAGACCATCGAGACTTCGTCAATGACGAGAGCGTCCAGCGCTGCCAGCACAGCGAGGGACTCTTTGGGAATGAAGCCAAGTTCCCGGGAACCGATGATGCCAATGGGCAGGCGCAGGAGAGAATGAATGGTCTGACCCCCCGCGGCCAATGCCGCTACCCCTGTGGGAGCGCAGACCGCCACCCTTTTGGCGGAGGATTCCGCAAACGCGTTCAGGAGGGTCGTTTTTCCTGTTCCTGCGCGTCCGGTGATAAAGACGTGATCGAAAGAGTTTTCCATCTGATCCAAGACGCCTCGCTGCTGGGTGCTCAAGACGACGTCGGCCATCAAATTCCTCTCCTTCGCGCTGTACAAGCCCCCGGTGCCAGAGGCGACCAACCTAGGATGTCATCTATGTCGTCAATTGCCCGAAAGTCTGGCTTAGGCGTCCTCGGAGTGGTCACTTTGTGGGTGCTCAGCATCGTCGCGGTTAACCTCACGCTCTACACGCCAGGTAATTCGGTGCTGACGTATCTAGAAGCGTTAGAAACACGCGATTTCGGCTTCGCCGCCGCGAAAGCCGGACTTTCCTATGTCCCCACGACTCTACCGGAGGCTTCAGGATCGCTGACAGACCCTCGGATTCTGCGGACTGCCACTTCTGAATCCGGCCAGAAGCTTGTCGAGGCCGAGTACACCCTTGGTGGCACCACAGAGACCACTGTGTTCGAGCTGGAAACCGGAAAACCCACCCTCTGGCTCTACAACACGTGGCGCTTTGCCGAAACACCCACGGCGAACCTTCAGTTTCAGGTAACCGGGGATGACCGCGTGGACCTTAACGGGTTTCGGTTGGCTAACACACCCTCGGGTGTCGTTCCCGCCAGCAGAGTTTTTGTGCCCGGAGTCTATGAAGCATCGCTGACCACACCTTGGGTCAGTGCCCCTGCGGTGAGCACTACGGTCAGCGAGGTTGCCCGCGACTATCCCCTGCGGCTTCGGGTCGCGGCGACCAAGGAGCTCATGGATGACGTCACCACTGCCGTGGAGAACTATTTGGATGACTGTGCCGCCCAAGAAGTGCTCCAGCCAGTGGGGTGTCCTTTTGGTATGGGCGTGAGTGATCGAGTGGTCGGCGTTCCCGATTGGACCGTCCTCGGCTATCCCCTGGTGACGTTGACTCTGGGGAGTGATAATTCCTCCTGGGACGTGACCGCTACCGACGGTGTTGTGGAAGCGCGCGTCGTGGTTCGATCACTCTTTGATGGATCGCTCAGTGAAGTCAGCGAATCTTTCTTCTTCGGCCTGGGAGGCAGGGTGGTGGGGACACTAGCGGACGCTCCTGTTCTCAGCCTCTACTGAGCCCGACATCTGCTTTCGCCCTCGCTTTCAACATGTCGTTATAAGCCTCAAGCTCGCGGTCACCGTCGCGATCAACCTGCCGGTCGCGACGCTTGTTGATGCGGTCATCGCTTCTGCTCCACGCCCACGTAATGATGATGGCCAGGGCCAGAGTGGGGAACTCACCGAGGCCCCACGCTAGCTCCCCACCATTTTGTTGATCCAGGAGCGGTGGGTCCCCCCAGGTGCGACCCATGGCTCCAAACCACTCGGGAACCAATAGGCCCGTCCCCAGAATGATGCTGAGGCCAAAAAAAGCGTGAAAGGCCATCGTGGCCAACACGATGATGAGGCGAAGAGGGTAAGGAGTGTCGTGAGGACTGGGGTCGATGCCCACCAGAGACTGAGCGAAAAGATAGCCCGAAAAAACGAAGTGGCTGGTCATCCACAGATGACCGAGGTGTTCGCGAAGAGCCCACTCAAATAAGGGGGAGTAATAAAAAACGATCAGGGATAGGCCGAAAATGGCCGCGGCCACAAGCGGATGCCCAAGAACGGCGAGATACCTAGAGTGAACGGCGACCAGAATCCATTCCCTGGCACCCCGTGATCCGTCTTTCCGTGCCGCAATTGCTCTGGACGCCAAGGTGATGGGTGCCCCCAGCACCAACAACAGAGGCACCGCCATACTCAACAGCATGTGGCCGAGCATGTGGATACTAAACAGATAGGTGCCGTAGACAGACAACCCTGAATTTACCGCAAATCCCAGCAAAAGCATCCCCGAAACCCACGAGATGGTGCGAGATGGGGGCCAGTAATCGCCCCTCCGAGAAAGCCGCAGATGGCCCCAGACGTAAAAGACAATTCCAAAGACCACGATCAGCGCCCAGATCAGATCAAGCTCCCACACGGTGAAGAGCTTGGGCCAGGTGAATTCGGGGGGAAGCGGCTCCCCCGTCAAGATTTCTGACGGTGTGGCTCTTGCCGTCTCACGCGCCGGAACCTGGGGAACCGGTGTCTGCGTTCGAGCCAAAGCACTAGCGAGCCCTGAGGCCACCCCCATCAACACCAGCTCGGCGGCAACCAGGCGCCGGGTAACCGACGACGTGCCCTTCTCTCCCCGTGAAAGGTTGCCCAAGAGCCTGACCCTATAGAGCGCACCCATGGCCCCTAGGAGGCCCAGGGTGATGATCTTTGCGACCACCAAGGCTCCGTACGCCGATGCCAACCCTTGCAAGGTTCCCACCCGTAACCAGGCATTTGTCAGGCCGGAGACCGCCACCACGATAAAGCTGAGCAACGCAATGGTCGAATAGCGCGCAAGCATCGCGTGATACTCGCGGGGGTCAGGCTTCTCGCTCCAGGCGATGATCGCCATCATCACCAAACCCCCCACCCACATCGCCGCAAAGACACTGTGGGTGTACGAAGCACTGACCGCCGCCTCATGATTCGCTGTGCCTGCCGCATGCCCTTGTTCCGCGAGGGGCCACAGAGCCGCAACGGAGAGGACCCCGGCGGCGAGAACGCCGCCGAAACTCCGAACAATCAAAGCAAGAACTGTGACTATTGCCCCTAAACCAATGGTGACGAGCCAGGCGCGGCCAATTTCCGTACTCTGCAGATAGAGCCACAGCAGGTTACCGAACCTCTGGTCGATACTTACTGGCTCGACATAGATGGCCATAAAAGTGAAAAAGGCCGTCGCCCCAGCGGAGACCGTCATCAAGCCTGCACCGAAGGACGCGACCGCCAAAGCCGACGAGAAGGAATTCTGTTTCTTCGCCAAAACGAAGGCAGCCACCATGAGTGACCCCACCGCAAGCGCTGCACCAAAGTGAACCAGCGCCTTCGCCACCGGCAACCCCCAGCGGACCGTGGCACCAGGATCTACCAACAGCAGTGGTGCCGCGCCTCCACCTATCAGGAGGCCTGCGAGTAAAGACACCCCGATTCCAGAAACTACGAGCAGCCCTGCTCCCGCAAGAGCGGGCAGCAGGCGGGTAGTCACGCCCAAAGTTTAGGCTACGGAGCTTAAAGGACCTCGTGCTGCGTTAACTGATGAGGGGGCGACCATAACGATCGCCCCCTCATAGTAAAAAAGAAAACTATTTGACAGCAGCTTTCAGCTTGCTCCCGGCAGAAACCTTGACACCCTTGGAAGCCGCGATTTGAATTGCTGCTCCGGTCTGGGGGTTGCGGCCCGTGCGCGCGGCGCGGTCGGTGCGGTCAAAGGAAATCCATCCGGGAATGGTGACCTTGTTACCACCGGCAACTTCCTTGGACACGATGGCGAAGATGGCGTCAACGACACCGTTAACGTCGGTCTGGGTCTGACTGGTGTGTGCTGCTACTGCTGCAACAAGTTCTGAGCGGTTCATTGTGTGTCCTCCTCGGACTTTGGGTAGTTATGCCGGCTCGGCTCAGAATCACTCCCAAGCCATAAAAAAACTACCAGCTGGACTTCGTGATGCCTGGTAACTCGCCCCGGTGCGCCATCTCACGGAAGCGAATACGAGAAACGCCGTAATTGCTCAAGAAACCACGGGGACGTCCGTCAATTGAGTCTCGACCGCGAACTCTGATCGGTGACGCGTTACGAGGAAGCTTCTGCAACCCCAGGCGAGCTGCTTCACGCGACTCGTCGCTGCCGGCAGGGTCCACGAGGGCCTTCTTCAGCTCCAGGCGTTTAGCGGCGTAGCGTTCAACAATAACTTTGCGCTGTTCATTACGGGCAATCTTGCTTTTTTTGGCCATGCTCTATCGCTCCTCGCGAAATTCAACGTGCTTACGGACGACGGGGTCGTATTTCTTCAACACCAGACGGTCGGGGTCGTTACGACGGTTTTTCCGCGTGACGTAGGTGTATCCGGTGCCTGCGGTGGAGCGCATTTTGATGATGGGTCGAACATCTTGTGCTTTAGCCATTAGACCTTCACACCCTTACGCATAAGCTCGGCGACAACGGACTCAATGCCACGGGCATCGATGGTCTTGATTCCTTTGACAGAGAGTGTCAAGGTCACGTTCCTCTTGAGAGAGGGAACGAAATATGTTTTCTTCTGGATATTGGGATCAAAGCGACGTTTGGTGCGTCGGTGTGAGTGCGAAATGTTGTGTCCGAAACCAGGGACGGCTCCGGTCACTTGGCAGACTGCTGCCATGTTTCCTCCTGTATTGGCTACCGTAGAGCTAACGCCCTACCCAAGTTCACTTGTCGGCACGCGATCATCTGCGCTCTGTCTTAACGACCGGGGCTGATGTGCGCACAGGATGCAGAAATTGCCCTGCAACAAGTTTCAACACTACGCCTTCGCTACCTGCCTGGCAAACCCTGATGGCAGGGGCGACACGTCCCGTAGATGTCGACGATGTGCTGGGGGTCCAGAAAGCCATGCTCGCTCGCAACTTCGCGCGCCCATGACTCAACAGCGGTGGCTTCAATCTCTTCTGTCTTTCCGCATTCCCGGCAAATTAGATGGTGATGGTGGCCTGGAGAACACGCCCTGAAAAGATTTTCACCCTCGAGCGTGAGCGCGTCAGCGCTTCCCTCGTGAGCTAAGGCGTTGAGCGTGCGATAGACGGTTGCCAGGCCAATCGTGGACCCGCTCGTTCGCAACACATGATGCAAATCCTGGGCACTCACGAACCGTGGGGTGCGCTCTAGTGCTTGCCGCACTTCGTCTCGCTGCTTAGTGTTTCTCTTCATCGCTCTA
>JBLIEN010000081.1:0-6297 GCA_047633115.1 Pontimonas sp. | reverse complement strand
CTCAGGCGCAGGTCGTTGCGCAGCCAGACGATGCTGGGGCTAGGGCTCATGGCTCCAGCGTAGGGGGCCGGCCTGAACGCGGTGAGAGACGGCGATAAGGGCCGGTTACTGAGGCGGGTAACCGGCCCTATGCCACGCACCAAAAGTGCTTCTGCAATCACATAGCCGAAGGCTGTCACAGCAACAGCCGATGGCCTTACTATATAACAGAATGGTAACGGCGTCGAGCACGGGCTAAATCATGTCAGGTGAGGGGGACGCTCCATAGGTGATGGTGACATCGGCGTGACGATCAAAGCGATATCCCACCCCGCGAACCGTTCGAACAATGTTTTCGAAACGTAGCAGTTTGGACCGGAGTCGCCGCACATGGACATCAATCGTTCTTACGCTGGGAGTTTCCTCTTCCCCCTCGAGCCACAAGGCATCGATGATGGCTTCGCGCTGGACGGTATTCCCCTCCCGCAAGACCAAGAACTGCAGCATCTCAAATTCTTTGAACGTGAGGGCGGCTACGTGTTCATCGATGATCACCCGCTTGCGCGAGATATCGATGACGACCCCGGTAGGCGCGGCGGGGGAAGCAGGCTTCAGCTGTTGGAGGGCCAGCGGGTCATGAAGCGCCATGCGCACAATGTCCAAATCTTTGCCCCCCGCTCCCTTAGGAGCGAGCGCTATAGCTGCATGGGTCTCGGATCCTGGGACAAACCCCTCCACGGATGCTTTGAGCTGGGTGACGATGTGGTGCAAACTGTGGCCCGCGGCGAGGGCCCCTTTTTCGCTGATACCGACGTACAACGCGAACCCTCGAGGTTCGCTGGCGGAAGGAGAGGTCATGAACTGTCGATTCGTTAGGGGCGCAGACGCCCAAGAACAAGAAGGTGGAAGGTTTAGCCACACATTCGACAGCGACACGATGCCACAGGCGAAGACAACGCCACAGCCAGGGAAAAAAGTGTCATGGGTTGATTATCGCGAATCTCCGAGCAAGAGGTCAAGTAGTGCGTGCTATCCGACCGTGCCATATAGGCGGTCACCCGCATCCCCCAGCCCGGGAACGATGAACCCTTTGTCGTCTAATTTTTCATCCAAAGAACCCAACACAATGGTCACGTCGCGGCCCGTGGTCGCTGCGTCGATAGCCGCAAGGCCTTCTGGTGACCCCAAGAGACACACCGCGGTGACTTCCGTGGCGCCCTTGTCAAAAATATAATTGATGGCCTGTAAAAGCGAGCCCCCAGTGGCAAGCATGGGGTCAAGGATGAAGCACTGGCGATCCGAAAGGTCTTCAGGAAGTCGCTCCGCATAGACGCTGGGCTGCAACGTTTCCTCGTTTCGGACCATGCCCAAGAAACCCACCTCTGCGCTGGGTAACAGTTGAACCATTCCCTCGAGCATGCCCAAACCAGCTCTCAGAATAGGGACCACCACGGGGCGCGGGGCGGCGAGCATCTTTCCAGTCGTCTTCGTGACCGGCGTGACAATCTCTCGCTCCTCAACTCGAATCGTGCGGGTGGCCTCATAGGCCAGGAGTGTCACAAGCTCTGAAGTCAGGGCACGGAACAAGGGTGAGGAAGCGTTCTTATCCCGAAGGAGGCTGAGCTTGTGGGAAATCAAAGGATGGTCAGCGATGTGAACCTGCATGAATCCCACCTTACCCGAGCGAGAATCAGCGTTGAGGCTGGGTAGGGTGGGAATCATGACCAGGCCTGAAGAGCTGATGCGCCAGGTGATAGAAGCCTCACGCGACACCCTCCTCACCGGTGATGTCCCGGTCGCTGCGGCGGTCGTGGATGTCTCGGGAACTTTGGTGTCGTTGGCCACCAACACCAAAGAGCGCGACAGTGACCCTACGGGGCACGCTGAAATCCTCGTGTTGCGGCAGGCGGGAGCCTTTCTGAGGTCCTCCAACCTTTCCGGTTACACGTTGGTGGTGACTTTAGAGCCGTGTGTAATGTGTGCCGGGGCTATAACACAGGCGCGGATCTCCCGCCTGATTTTCGGCGCCTGGGATCCTAAGGCTGGCGCAGCTGGCAGCAAACATGATCTGGTGCGGGATCGAACTCTGCCTCACCGGGTCGACGAGGTCGTGGGGGGTGTTCTCGAAGACGAATGCGCAGCGCTGCTTCGAGCTTTCTTTAGAGACAAGTAATGTTCGGCCGCTTGTCCTCAGTCCGAGGCTCTAATAACGATGACGTCAGTGGGCGGGTCCTGCCTGCGGGGGTCCTTCACCAGTTCAGGTTCTATGTAGATCTCCACCATGTCACCGACGGCCTCGCGCACCCGCCTTTTGGCATCATCGAGTGCGCCGGACAGCACGTAGACCGGTAGGGAGTCATTCATTTGCACGGTGGCGGCGACAACCCAGTGGCCATCGGCTTCCTCCGTCACGGAGAGACGCAGCACGGCCTGCGCGTCAGGCCCTTCCATGAGAGCGGCGAGAACATGCCGACGTTCAGGCGGCGGTTCGTGAGATTTCTTTCCCGCCATTTTTCGCTCCCCTGGTTCAGCGACAACGCTGATAACAGGACCAATCTACACTGGCACGATGGCCCCTTCACTTTCTCACATCGCCATTCTCGGGACTGGCAACATGGGCGGCGCAATTCTTAGCGGACTCACACACGCCAAGGTGCCTCCTGCGGGGGTCTGCGTCACGACTAAGAGCGCTGCTTCGGCGGAGGCTCTGCGCCAGAGAGGCATTGATGCCAGAAGCACGGAAGAAGACCCCCACGCAAATCGCCGTGCGGCCGGGGAGGCAGACCTCGTTGTTTTGGGGGTCAAGCCGTACCAAATCTTGGAGCTCCTCACAGATATTGGCCCCCATACGCAACCTACCGCCACAATCGTGAGTATCGCTGCTGGGATCACCCTGGAGTCGATGGAGGCCGTATGGCCAGGAGCTGTCGTCCGGTGCATGCCCAACACTCCCTCTCAAGTGGGCAAGGGAGTTACCGGTGTGAGCCGTGGAAGCCGAGTGAGTGATGAACAGGCCTCGAGCGTGGAAGCAGTGTTCCACACGGTGGGAGATGTCGTCGTCGTTGACGAGTCCGCCATCAACGCGTTGAGCTCTATTTCTGGTTCGGGACCCGCCTTCGTCTATTTCTTTATTGAGCGTTTCATGGACGTCGCACTCGAATACGGCTTTACCCCCGACCAGGCCGCCACCATGGTCCAGGGAACATTTTCAGGAGCCATGAATCTCTTGGAACACACAGGTCAAACGCCCGGGGAAATGCGCGCAGCCGTGACGAGCCCCGGAGGAAGCACAGCGGCTGCTCTCGAAGTCTTTGGTTCAGCACGACTCACCGACATTGTCCGAACCGCTACAGCGGCTGCGATTGCCAGAGCCGAAGCCATGGCAATCGAGTAGTTACTTATCCAGTGCGGCGAAGGCCTCGATGTCTTCGTTTGTGCCCGAGACAATGATCAAGTCGTGGTTCGTCACCACCGTTCTTTCGGTGGCGTAAGTGAAAGGTTTCCCCGGTGATTTCACCCCCACGACGGTGATGTTGTGTTTTGAGCGCACTTTTGAATCGGTCAGAGACAGACCCCTTATTGGCTTAGGGGGATACATTTTGACCAAGGCAAAATTGTCATCGAAGCGAATGAAATCAATCATCCGACCGGAGACCAAGTGAGCAACGCGCTCGCCCGCTTCTCGTTCCGGATAAATCACCCGGTGAGCGCCAATGCGCGTGAGAATTTTTCCGTGCGATTCGCTAATGGCTTTTGCCCAGATTTGGGGGACCTTTAAGTCCACGAGGTTAGTGGTGATGAGCACGCTCGCCTCTATGGAAGATCCCGTCGCGACAACGGCAATCGGAAAATCCCGCGCCCCGATCTGGTCGAGGGCACTCATGTTTCTCGCATCTAAGACCGCGGTGTGCTTCACTCGCTCTGCCCACTTTTGAACGAGCGCGGGGTCTTCGTCCACGGCGAGGACATCGCGCCCTAGTTTGTCTAGCTCACCGGCGGTAGCGGCACCGAAGCGCCCCAGGCCAATAACGAGCACGGGGGCGTCATGGGGGATTTTCTCAACCAACGATTGGCCTTTCTTTTGCCCGGCGATAAACGGTTTGCCGGTGGGTTCCACTCAGCGCAGTTGCCAGCGTCACTGTACCAACTCGGCCCAGCAACATGGTGGCCGATAAAATGAATTTCGCAGAGTCGGGGAGCTCTTGCGTCGTAAACCCCGCGCTCAGTCCGCAGGTTGCGAAGGCGGAGATCACGTCAAAAAGTACCCGATCCAGGGGTGCATCGGTCACCCGGAGCAAAGCAATAGTGGCGATGGCCACGATGCTCGCCCCCCACAGCACGACACTGACAGCGAGGCGGACGGTATCCGAGGGGATCCGGCGCTCATAGACAACGATGTCCTGGTTGCCTCGGGACTCAGCGAACGCGGCGAGAAACAAAATAGCCAAGGTTGTCACTTTGATTCCACCCGCTGTGGAAGCAGACCCGCCACCCACGAACATCAGCATGTCCAAGACCAGGAGTGTGGCACCGCCAAATTCCGAGGTGTCAACGGTGGAAAAGCCCCCCGAGCGGGCCATCATCGACGTGAATAGTGCCGACATTCCTCGAACGCTGGCGGGTTGCGAACCCAGAGTATTCTCGTTGCTCCATTCCAAAACGCCGATGGCCAGTGCGCCGATTCCTAGTAAAATGGTGGTCGTAACAAGCGTCAGTTTGGCGTGCATGCCCAAGCGAGCGTGATCCCAGGTACGCCTCTGACGCCGCCGTCTTGCCGTACGAATTGCACGCGAGATGGCATAAATAACGGGAAAGCCGATACTTCCCAAGAAGACGCCGACCCCAATGGTGAATACCATGACGGGGTCTTGCGCAAACGGCGCCAACCCATCGACCAGCGGCACAAACCCTGTGTTGGTGAACGCCGAAACCGCCAGGTAGCCGCCCTGCCAGGTTGCGCTCACCGGGTCAAAGCCCGCAACGACGAGCCGGGGAATAAGAATTGCGGCAAGGGCAAGCTCAATAGAAATTACGCTGATGAAGACCGTTTTCAGCAGGCCCTTCACATCAGCCAACCTCATGCCATGGCTTTCTCCCCCCTCGCGGTCTTGGAGTCGGGAGGGGTCAACATCGCCCGCCATCATTTTGCGAACGGAGAGACCTAGGCGCTTGGACGCGATTACGGCGAGCAGAGTTGCCAGGGTCATCACGCCAATCCCGCCGACCTGCAAGGCGATGAAAACAATGGCGTGTCCCGCGGGTGACCAGTGGGTCGCCATGTCGAGCGTGGTCAGCCCGGTCACACAGATGGCGGACACCGCGGTGAATAAAGCATCAGCGAGAGGCGTGGCAACACCCTCGGCTTGCGCAAACGGCATCATCAACAAACCCGCGGTAATTCCGACCAGGAAGATAAAAATCACGATGGTCGTCGCTGCGGCCTGGCCGCCGAGGAGGGCTTGGAGGCGGAAGCCAATGCCGCGGATTCCTGAGGGGGCCGAATAAGGGGCAAAGCCTGGGATTCCCGACCTGCGGGAAACCAGAGACCGCTTGACCCAACGCTTAAGGTTCGCCAGCCACGAAGACACCTTGGCCTTCCCACTTCCTGGCTGCTCTCAGGGACAACTGCGGACCATGGTACTCCTGTGACGTGCCAAGTACGATGTGGCTATGGCTGACGTATTTTATGTAGTGGCAGACCCTACGAGGCGCGACATCATGCGGTTGCTTCGCCAGGCGCGGCCCCCGGGCGAGATGAGCGTGGGGGAACTCGTCGATGCGCTGGGCGTCACCCAGCCCACAGTGTCAAAACACCTTAAGGTTTTGCGCGAAGGAGGCCTGGTGGGTGTGCGTGAAGATGGTCAACACCGCTACTACCATTTTGATCCCGAAGCGCTTGCTGATCTTTATTCCTGGATGAGCGCGCTAGGTCACGGCACCGAGGAGCCTGTGGCTCAGCCCTTTTTTGATCTCACGATGGCGGGGCGGGCCGCCGGTGGGGTTATGAGAGATGTGGAGATCTGGGCCGTCTCACTTATTTCCCGACTTCCTCGGTAATTTTTTGAGCACAGCGCGTGGCCCTGGCTTGGGAGTGTGGGCCACGTGGTCATCACCTTTCGCAGACCACGCACTGGCCGGAGAAATAACACCTCGTCTCACATGCACTCCGTCACCGTCACTGAGGTGGCTCTCATGATGCGCTTTTCCGCGGTGACCGTATGACGCATGGTGCGCTCGGGAGAGATTCCCGCGATCCGATTTGGCCGGTCTTTCCGAATCCCCGGAGTAGCGGTCACGCAAATGGTATCGGGCGCATTC
>JBLIEN010000080.1:0-6412 GCA_047633115.1 Pontimonas sp. | reverse complement strand
GGGAAAGAAGTAAATGTCCCGTTTCACTAAGTTTGGGAATGCCCTGTACACGGGGGAGCGCTCGTTCGACTTCGTAGGCAACCGCCTGCGCTGGTATGTGATTGGTGGCTCGCTGGTCGTTCTCGCTGTGGCGTTCACCCTTTTGCGCGGTGGTTTTACGTTTGGAATTGAATTTAGTGGTGGGTCAGAATTCCGGGTCTCGAACCCTCCCGCCGTCGTCGAACAGACGGCAATCGACACGGTTCAGTTGGAAGCCGGCGTGGAGTCGAACCCCCGGGTATCGATCGTGGGTGGGGATTCGATTCGTGTCCAGACCGAACAACTCACCGATGCACACACGACTCTGCTGAGGCAAGATCTGGCCGATGCCTATGACGTTCCGCTGGACAAAGTCACGGCGTCTTTCATCGGTGCAACATGGGGCCAAGACATCACCCGTCAGGCTTTGATCGGACTGGGTGTGTTTTTGGTCCTGGTGTCGATTGTGATGGCGTTGTATTTTCGTACGTGGAAGATGTCACTGGCCGCGCTGACGGCCCTCGCCCACGACCTGCTCATCACGGCGGGCATTTATGGGGTTTTGGGGTATGAGATCACTCCAGCTGCTGTCATCGGGTTCCTCACGATCCTGGGGTACTCCCTCTACGACACTGTGGTGGTGTTCGACAAGGTTCGCGAGAACACCAACCAGGACGGTGAGGAAAGCAGCAGAACATTCGCCGAATCAGTGAACCTTGCTGTGAACCAGACACTGGTGCGGTCTATTAACACCTCCGTTGTTGCGGTCCTTCCTGTGGGATCTATTCTCTTTATCGGGTCCGTCCTGCTGGGAGCGGGAACTCTAAGAGACATCGCTTTGGCACTCTTCATTGGGATGCTTGCCGGGACGTACTCGAGTATTTTCATCGCAGCACCCATGTATGTTCATTTGCGAGAAAATGAGCCTGAGAATCTGAAGCAGGGCCGAAAGGCGCGCGAGCCGCGTCCCACGTCGGGGGCTGTTCGATAACAGGTGGTTTGTGGCCAGACCCTCGTAGACTAGAAACCTGATCGAGGGGCGGTAAGTGATGGAAGTTTCAGCGACGTCGGCCGCAACTCTGCGGGCAAGATTGCCGCGCCTTTTCTCCCGAGCCGCCGGCGATAATGGCTTGGATACTCTGCAGCGGACGCTCAAGAAGCACCATCCCAAAGCCGACTGGGCTCTCGTGGAGCGCGCGTACCGGGTGGCCGAGAAAGCTCACGAGGGTCAGTTTCGAAACAGTGGGGAGCCCTACATCACCCACCCTTTGGCGGTGTCACAGATTCTCGCCGAGCTCGGAATTGGGTCCATCACTGTCGCGGCGGCCATGCTTCACGACACTGTCGAGGACACGTCGTACTCACTGGACCAAGTGCAGCAAAATTTTGGTGCGGAAATTGCGATGTTGGTCGATGGGGTTACCAAGCTCGACAAAGTGAAGTACGGTGACCACGCTCAAGCCGAGACTGTCAGAAAGATGATCGTGGCGATGTCGAAAGACATCCGGGTGCTCGTAGTTAAGCTTGCCGACCGGCTCCACAACGCCCGCACATGGGGTTTTGTTTCTCCGGAGTCCGCGCAGAAAAAGGCTCAAGAAACTCTCGATATTTATACGCCTTTAGCTCACCGCCTGGGTATCCAGGCGTTGAAGTGGGAGCTTGAAGACCTATCTTTCGCGGTCTTGGAGCCCAAGATTTACCTGGAAATAGAGTCCCTTGTGAAGGATCGCTCTCCTCAGCGCGAAGCCTTCGTCGAAGGAACCATCGACACGATTCGGGATGACTTGAGGCACGCAAAAATTAAGGCAGAGATCGCAGGGCGCCCCAAACAGTTCTATTCCATCTATCAAAAAATGGTCAGTCGACACCGAGAGTTCAATGACATCCACGACCTGACCGGAGTTCGTATCCTGGTGGGCAGCATCCGAGACTGTTACGCGGCGCTTGGCGCTGTACACGCCCGGTGGAGCCCCCTGCCAGGGCGGTTCAAGGATTACATCGCAACGCCTAAATTCAACCTGTATCAATCTCTTCACACCACCGTGTACGGCCCAGAGGGTCGGCCTGTGGAGATTCAAATACGCACCACCGAGATGCATCAGAGGGCCGAGTTTGGCGTAGCCGCGCACTGGAAATACAAAGAGCGGATGTCATCCCAGGGCAAAGCCAGCGACCAAGGATCCAAAGACCAGGACATGGCATGGCTGGCTCACCTTTCGGACTGGCAAGCGGAGACCACAGACCCGGCGGAGTTCCTCGAAACCTTGAGGTATGAAATTGGGGCCAAAGAGCTTTATGTGTTCACTCCTCAGGGAAAAGTGGTGGGCCTTCCTCGAGGCGCAACTCCGGTGGACTTCGCCTACGCAGTTCACACCGAGGTGGGCCACCGCACGATGGGGGCCAAAGTCAACCAGCGACTGGTCCCCCTGGATACAGAGCTTTCCAGCGGTGACTCAGTAGAAATTTTCACCTCCAAAAGCCCCGATGCTGGTCCCAGCCAAGACTGGATGAGCTTCGTCACCAGCCAGAGGGCAAAGAGCAAGATCAGACAGTGGTTCACCAAGGAACGCCGAGAAGAGGCTATCGAACAGGGCAAGGACGCTATTGCCCGCGCTATGCGCAAGCAGAACCTCCCGCTGCAGCGCATGATGAATCAAGAATCTGTGGCAAACGCAGCCGCACTCTTGCGTTTGCCTGGCGTCGATGACTTGTACCAGGCCGTAGGGGAAGGTCACATTTCCACCCAGTCCGTCATCGAGAAAATTGTGGGGTCTCTCCAAGCGGCCGACGATTCTGATGAAGACGTGTATTCGAGTGCTCCTTTCAACCGAGCGCCGTCCCATACCGGAGAATCGGGGATTCTCGTGGGGGGAGCACCTGACATTCTGGTTAAGTTGGCGCGATGCTGCACCCCTGTTCCCGGCGACGAGATTGTGGGCTTTGTTACCCGCGGAACAGGTGTAAGCGTTCACCGCAATGACTGCAACAACATCGGTTCTCTCATGGCGCATCCTGAGCGGATGAGTGAGGTCGAATGGGCTCCCACAAAAGGCAGCATTTTTCTGGTTCACATCCAAATCGAGGCGCTTGATCGCCCCGGATTGCTTTCTGATGTTACCCGGGTTCTCACCGAGCACCACGTCAACATTCTCTCTGCAACCGTAAATACGTCCAACGGGCATCTCGCAATATCGCGTTTCGGTTTCGAAATGGGCGATGTGACGCTTCTTGACCGGGTGCTGAACGCTGTGCGCCGCATTGACGCCGTTTACGACGTGTACCGAGCGATGTCTGGATAGACCTCTCGAAGTGTGGCGATGTGTGCCAGGGTCGCGCGGGCTTTGGCCTTGCTCGCAGCCCGCGAGCGCCTGGCGAGTACCAAATCTTCTAGGGGAGAGCCGCAGTGTTCTTCGAGGACCATAAGTTGAGCCGCGGAGGCATCGATATTTGGTGCGTGGAGGAGGACCTCCATTGCAGTCGAGCGATGGTCGAGGAGCCGCAGTGCTCCGAGTCTCACCGCACGATGGTGAAGAGGGCTGAGAAGCTGGGCAGACCACCGCGTGCGCTCAAGAGGGGACAGGCTTGGCGATTGGGGTCTGAGAACACTCCACGGCTCAGGAGAACCCATCCCCGTCCACACCCATCCGGCGGTGTGAGAGGACGCTATGGCCCAGGAAGGCAAAGCCCCCGCAACAAGGACGGCCCGCTCATCGAGCGCGGGGAAGCGGGGGTTAAACCAAGGCATGGTGCCGAGGTTAAGGGCAAGCCCTTGAAGAATCATGCTGCTCAGGAGGGTGGGATGCATCCCGGGAGTATGACGGGTTGCGTCCTCTCCCAGCCGTAAAGCTACGTACCTGTGGAGAACGTTACTGGTCGACGATGGCGAGCCACGCTTTTTTCGTCGAAAGCTCTTCTTCGAGTGCGGTTTTTTCGGCTCCCTGCGCGTTGGCAATCGCGGCCTCGAGGCCAGCAATAGCCTTGGCCAACTGGTCGGCCATCGACTGACTTCGGGCTTGCTTCTCTGGATTATTTTTCGTCCAGAAATCGTCATCAAGCTTTCGCGCGTGCTGGTCGAATTTTTTGACCTGATCATCGAGGGCGCGCAGAGACTTTTTGGGGACGGGGCCGAGTGCTCCGAATTTTTCATGGAAAGTGCGGACACGAGCTTTAGTCTTGTCTCGGTCCGTCAGAGTCAATATGTCCGCAAACTCGTTCACAAGTTCCTCTTTGCGAACGAGGTTGATGGCGTTAGCCTCGTCATCTTTTAGATCTTGCTGGGCCTTCTCTGCGTAGAGGGCGTCGCCTGCAGCCTTGAACTTGGCCCACAATGAATCTTCGACGCTCCGCGACGCTCGGGGGGCGACTTTCCACTTCTCTAAAAGTGTACGGTAGGCAGAAATGCCTCCTGCGCCCTTGGTGGCGAGCGCCTCCGCTTTTTCGATGAGATCTCGTTTCGACGTTTTTGCCTCTTTGGAGCGCTCGTCCAAAACTTGAAAGTAGCTCCTGCGAGCTTTTTCCAGCGAACTTTTCGCCCCTCTAAAGCGTGCCCACAGCACATCAGCGGTTTTTTTGGGGAGCCTAGGGCCCGTTTGTTGGTGGCTTTGCCACGCTTCAAAGAGTTCCGTGATGCTTGCTGTTGTAGCTTTCCAACGAATTTTTTCGGGATCTGTCGCGGCGAGGGCTTCCATGTCGACAACAATCTTTTCTCGATGCGCTAACGCTTCTGCCACAGCAACTTGGGTCTCTTTGTTTTGCTGTTCTTTCAACGCGGGGAGGCCTTCGGAGACTGTCTGAACACGAGTGCGTAAGGCCTCAATGTCTCCCACGACAGAAGGTTCCACCAGTTCGGCGGTGAGGGACGTCAGCTGAGCCTCAATATCTTTGGACGCTGCGCCCGCTTTGAGCCGCTGCCCTGCGAGTTTGACGCGGGATTCAAGGTCGCTGTACTTTCGCTCAAAATAGGCGAGGGCTTCCTCGGAGCTGGCGTCGGGATAACTCCCTACAGCACGCCACGTGTCGCCTTCGCGGACCTGAACCGATCCATCTGATTCCACACGGCCAAAATCGGACGTTGCTTCGGCCATAACTCCTCAATCTGTAACACGTTTACTAGATGGAAAGCCTAGTGTAGGCAGGGAAGTGGGAAGGCAGGGATGCCTGAGTCCTTATCGGATTGTGATGCTTTGCATGGTGGGAGCCGTGGCGGGAGGGCCGTCCGTGGAGTCGTCTGCTGTGCCATCCAAGACGTAAGCCTCAATAAAATCCTCGAGTCCGCCCGTGATGTGACCCATGATGGTGTACCCGCCAGCGGCATCGGGGGGAATCACACTTTCTTCATAGACGACAAAGAATTGGCTTCCCATGCTGTTTCCATCACCGGCGCCGCGGGCCATAGCGATGGCACCTTCGGGGTACGTGCGGTCTGAAGGGTCGTTTTCTACAGGACCAAAGAAATATCCGGGTCCTCCCAAGCCGGCTCCCAAAGGATCTCCGCACTGCATCACATATAGGCCTTCGGTGGTGAGCCGGTGGCAGCCAAGCCCCTCATAAAAGCCCTCGTTGGCAAGAGAGACAAAGTTGGCAACGGCTTTCGGGGCGAGATCTCCCGCGAGGGTAATTTCTAGCGTTGCCGCGTCGAAGACCATTTCTCCACTCCACTGGCGGTTTTCACTCAGCGAAGCATCAGGGGCTGAGGGTGGCGCTCCTGGCCCAATCGTCGTGTAGCCCCAGAGTGCAAGCGAGGAAACAATGACCGCGACTAGTGCGGCACTGCTCCACACCAGCTGGTCGCGTTTACGCCTGGTCGCCAGGTGAGCGTGCAGGACCTGGCGCGCCTCAAAACGCCGCAACTGCGCGCGTCGGATTTTTTCTGCTGCGGACACGAAAGCTCCCCGAAAATTTGTGGATGTAACACCCCAGTGTAGGGCGTGGCCATAGTGCACGGCTTAGCATAAGGGCATGGTCGATACGGGGTTGTGGGGCGCGGCGCGGCCCCTTGCCGTGGCACTTCGGCCTCAAAGTCTCGATGAGGTTATCGGGCAAGAGCATCTGCTCGCTCAGGGTGGCCCCTTGCGTTTGTTGGCAGATCCCCATCATCAGGGCGCTGCAAGCTCGATTATTCTGTGGGGTCCGCCGGGGACGGGTAAGACGACTCTGGCATCCATTGTGGCGCGATCCTCGGGGCGGCAGTTCTTGGAGCTTTCCGCTGTTAGCGCCGGGGTGAAAGACGTTCGCGAGGCTTTGGAGCATGCGCGCCGCGAGGGCGAGCTGTCGGGTCGCGCGCCCGTGTTGTTTCTCGACGAGATCCACCGGTTTTCCAAAGCACAACAGGATGCGCTTTTGCCCGGAGTGGAAAATGGTGTTGTGGTCCTCATCGCTGCCACAACCGAAAATC
>JBLIEN010000079.1:0-6412 GCA_047633115.1 Pontimonas sp. | reverse complement strand
CAGCCTGGCCTCCATCAAGGCGCGGGTAAACACCCGAATAGCCGAAGAGAGCTCTCTCTCGGCACTGGGTCGGTATGGATCGGCGGCAAAAATCACACACGCCACACGACACCATGCTGGTATTGACAACCCGCATGCCCGCTTTGATGCGGCTAACACCAGACCCAACTTCTACTACCTCTCCGACAAATTCGTGGCCAGGAATGGTGCCAAACTCAAACCCTGGCGTCCAGCCGTGGTACGGAAGTAAATCTGCACCGCAAATGGCGGAGTGAGAGACTTTGACAATCGCATCGCCGGAACTAACAATGTGGGGATCGGCTACCTCATTGACCTCGAGCGTCTCGACACTAACTAGTTGGACTGCTTTCATGCCATCTCCTCCACTTCGATGAGGTAACTATCAAGATCGAGCGCGAAGAATCGCCCTCCACCCCAAGGCGGGCGAAATACTTCGGATGCTAGCTCGACACCGACAGCGCGCAATGTCTCATGGGCAGCGTCACAGTCGTCCACCTCGAAAACCAACATCGTGGCCTGCGAACGAGGACTAACTGGCGGATGTTGAAGATAACCAGGCAAATCCGCCGCCTCATTGCCAGCCTGCGAGAGGGACAGTCTCATCCCGGCTCCCACCAAAATCACATAGGCAGGATCCTCATACTCCGCATCGACGCTCAGGCCGAAGTGTTTGACGTAAAAGTCTCGTGACGCCAAGACATCGGATACCGACAGAATCACTCCGGCACGTTTTGCGACAAACTCAATCATGACTTGATCTCTCCTAGTTGTTCTCGCTAAGGACTTCCAACGCACGTTCAACGCCCGCACCAACGTCGAGAGAAACCCCCATGTCCTGTAAACCGCGACCCAGTGCCGAGAGCCCGACAATTGGATACATGCCCCGTGCGCTGGGGCCCATGTGGGCGATTCTCATCAAATTTCCAGCCCCCTGGCCGCTAGAGAGCATGACACCGTAGCTTTCACGTATATGGGTTCTCAATTTAACGTCATCGATACCCTCGGGGAGCCGGACAGCTGTGAGACAGTCTGCGGAAATTTCGCGGGATTCCGGCCAGAGATCAAGACCCATCGCTTCTGCACCCTCGCGCGTAACGCTGGCGGAGGCGGAGTGCCGGGCAATCGAGTTCTCAATACCTTCCTCTAGGATCTGATCCAGAACGGAGAGAACTCCATAGATGTCAGAGACTGAGGGCGTAAAGGGGAAGCGCCCTTCCTCTTTCCACTTCACTTTCCAGTCAATCAAAGACAAATAGGAGTCTCTGGGTGCGGCGGGATTTGCCAGCATTGTTTTCCAAGCCCGTTCGCTAATCGATACCAGGCCGATTCCAGCCGGACCGCCCAAACATTTCTGGGCACCGGTAACACAAAGGTCCAAACCCCACTCATCGGTCTTAAACTGGAGTCCTCCGACAGAAGAAACAGCATCAACCATCGTCAGAACGCCGTATTCACGCGCAAGCTCACCAATCGCTTTACAATCGGTGACAGTGCCTGAAGGTGTTTCTGAATGAACCATGGTGATCATCTGGGTAGAGGGGTTCAGCTTCAAAAAGTCCCCGACCTGCTCTGGGTCAACAGCTTGGTTGTAGGGAACTTCAATTTCGTGCACATCGCCGCCAAAATCGCGCAGCCAATATCCAGTGCCTTTCCCGAAGACCCCCTGGACAAGGTTCAGAATTTTCATTCCAGGAGTGACCAGTGACCGGGTGGCTCCCTCCAGGGCCAAGATCGCCTCGCCTTGCATAATCACGATGTCGTTTTGGGTCTCAAAGACCTGCGCAGCTTTGACCTCGGTCTCACGAAATGTGTCCATGAACGCTGGGTCGTAATGGTAAATCATGGGCGAGCCCATAGCCTGTTGGGTTCTAGGGGTTGACATCACGGGTCCCGCTGAGAGCGTGAAATCCGGTGCTTGCATGATTTTTCCTTTCTTTAGCGGTGCGCTCCAGGACAAGAAGCGCTGCCTATTTATCGGCTCCCGCGGCTGTACGGAAGCCCCAACGCTGGCGGCACGTAGGCACTACGAGCGAAAATCACCAAGACCGAGATCACAACAACAAACGGGAACATCTTGATGATGTCCGTTGGCAAATTGATGCTCGTGAGCTGGATGACCGTTCCTACGGCAACGGAGAGGCCGAAGACCATGGAGGTTCCAATAACCCAACTAATACGGCCCCTGGCCAACATGGTCACCACAATCGCCGTGTACCCAATACCTTGAGTCATGAATGGAGTGAACGCCCCCGTTGAAATGAGCGCCAGGTAGGCTCCACCAAGGCCTGAGAAAAAGCCACCCAAGAGGACCGCAATACTCCTGGTACGCAGCACGCTACCGCCAGAGGCGTCGAGTGAATTGGGGTTCTGACCTGCAGCCTTAATTTGCAAACCGAAGTTGGTCTTAGCCAAGAACCAGGCGACCGCAGCCGCAAGCACAAGCATGACCCAGAACGTCGCTGATTGCGAGAAAACGGAGTCCCCCACCACAGGAATTTCCGAAAGAAAAGGGATGGGCAGCGGTTCATCTTTACCCAGACGCGGAGTCGACTTGCTGTAGTGCTCAAAGTAAAGAACTGAAGTGATGCCACCGCCCAGGAGAGTCATAGCCAACCCGATAACTATCTGGTTAAGGCCCAGTAAAACGCTCAAAAGGAGGAAAATCAGTGACACAGCGATTCCCGCTCCCGCGCCGGCTAGCATTCCCAGCGGGAAAGAACCTGTCGCGAGGGTGACGACAAAACCGGTGTATCCGCCAAACAGCATGACACCTTCGATGCCGAGGTTTAGTACGCCGGACTGCTCTCCAATTGTCTCCCCAAGCGAGGCCACCAGAAGCGGCATCGAGGCAGCGATAAATCCGGTAACGAACGCGGAAATAAAAGCAACTGAGAAGAGATCCATTAGCTACTTACCTCATTTTTTCTCGACAGGAGAGAAGCGAATGCCTTCCTCAGTCCCGGGGGAATGTAACTCTGGCCAAGGTCTCGCTTCATACCGATGTATTCGATGATGGACATAAATACCAGAATTAATCCCACCACAACAAGCAGGAAGTGAGAATCCAAACCAACATCCTGCGAGGCGAGCGCGCCTCCGGTCGCCAGAATCGCGTAGAAAGCTAGGAATGGAATCGAAGCCAAAATATTTAGTCGTGCAAGGAACACGAAAGGGAGAATCGCCGCACCGTAAGAAGGATTCCAGTTTGCTCGCATAGTCCCCCACAGACCGAGCATGTCAACAGACGCAGCGAGTCCAATGAATGCCCCGCTGATAAGGAAGATGATGACAATCATCTTGGGCACATCAATACCCACATGGAGGGCGGACTTTGGGCTAGCCCCATAAACGTCAAGCCTCAATCCAAAAGATGTCCTGGTAAGCACGTAGTGCAAAATCAGGACAACAATCAGAGCAATGATGATACCTATGTGTATCCGACTCCCGAGAATTTTGGGAAACATGTTGTCCAACGGCATTACCGCCGTTTGGGGCACGGTGACTTCGGGGTTTTGGAATGGGCCCCGAATCAGCATGTTGGTGATGCCAATCCCCACGAAGGAAAGCATCAAGGTCGTAATAATTTCGTTTGTTCCGTATTTAGCTTTCAGAACAGCGGGGAGGAAAGCCCACGCGCCACCGATAGTTGCCCCAATAATCATCAGGATGATGAACGCGAGAGCCAGTGGGAGTGATTGGGTTAACACGGGGGCGAGCCCTACAACAAGAACCCCACCCAAAAGATATTGACCCTCAAAACCCAGATTCCACAGTTTCCCCCGGAAGGCCACGATGAGTCCTGCGCCATAAAGAAGCAGTGGGGCAAGCATGATGATGCTTCGCTGCCACCCGGTTCCTAGGAGACCAAACTGGAGGACCGCGCCATAGAACGAAGAAGGGCTTTTACCCAGAGCAAGAAGAAAGATACCGCTGGTCCCAATGGCAAGAACTAGAGGCAGCACATTTCGCACGAAACCGATCAGAAACTTTGCGGTTCGGCTACTCGACTTTTTGGCACCAGGATCCCGCGAGCCGCCCTCGACCCCCATATTTTGAAGTATTGACAACGTTCTTCCCTTCTCCGCTTAAGGCTTGGCCGAGCCCTAGTTGGGGCCTAACATCAATTCGCCAACACGCTCGGCCGTCTTGCCGGAATCATTGACTACTTCACCCGAGAGACGCCCCCCCGCGATAAGAACTATCCGGTCAGAAAGCTCCACGAGCTCGTCGAGGTCGGTCGAAATAAGCAGCACGCTCCCGCCGTTCTCAGCAAAATCGCGGACTATGGTTCGCACGCGCCCCACGGTTTTAAGATCGAGGCCATAAGTCGGCTTGTTGAAGATAACCACGCGAGGCTCATGCGTGAGTTCGCGCGCAAGGAGGAGCTTCTGAATATTTCCGCCGGAGAGGGTCCCCGCGCGGGTGTGAAGACTCGGTGTCCGAATATCAAAAGAGGACACAAGATTTTGAGCCTCCTGATCAACAGCACTCTTATTCATCCGCCCCCATCGCCAAAAGGGAGCCATCCCAATGCGCTTGAGAACCAGATTCACCGCAACGCTGATGTCCCCGACGATGCCCTCGTGGAGGCGATCGTCGGTGACGTATCGGATCCCCAGGCTCTGGCGCTTACGCACACCCATGGAAGAGATATCTTCACCATCAAAGAAAATCCTTCCTCCGGTGAGTTTGCGCTGTCCCGCAACAAGTTCGGCAAGGGGTTTTTGACCATGCCCATCGATACCCGCAACACCAACAATTTCACCAGGACGGATATCGATACTGAAATCCTTGACAGGAGTCTCCGTCGGCGAATCAGGGCTAGAAATACTCGACAGGCTCAGCAGGGGCGCAAGGGCGTCAAAAGATTTTGTAACTCTCACATCGTGAGCGTCGGAAGCCGCAGATATCTCCTCAGCGAGAGCTTTGTCTCCCGCGGTACCTAGGTCTCCACCGAACATTGCATCGAGCACAGAATTCTTAATTTGGTCTTCGCTCGACTTCTTGAGAACTGTATCGCTAATGTGGCGCACTAATCGTCCGTGCCTCAACACACTAATTTCATCACCCATCGAATACGCCTCGCGCAGTTTGTGAGTGATGAAGACAATAGAAAGGTCCTGCGCTTTGAGGCGCGCAACGCTCTCTTCCAGCTGCGCAATCGCTTGGGGAGCTAACATCGACGTCGGTTCATCAAGGATGAGAACCTTGGAACCTTTCCACATGGCTTTAGCAATTTCCACTTGCTGTTGTTGTCCTAGAGCGAGATCTGATGCGAGAGCTGAGCCCTCGATAGAGGCCCCCAGCATCCCGCTCAATTCTTCAAGTCTTGCCTTGGCACCCTTTATGTCAAGAGTCACGCTTCCGGTATCCCCGAGCATTAAGTTCTCGAGTACGGTCATGGTTGAAATCAAAGTTGAGTGCTGATACACCACGCCAATTCCCAGGTCCATGGCGGCCCGTGGCGAGGAGATACTCACCCGCTGCCCCTCGGCCTCAATCCATCCTTTGTCGGGGTGCTGCATCCCAGCGAGAATGCTGATCAGCGTCGACTTACCCGCCCCGTTTTCCCCAAGTAGGCAGTGGACCCTACCCTTGTAGAGGTCCAAACTGATGTTGTCATTTGCGATGACACCGGGGAATTCCTTCGTCACCTGACGAATAGAGAGAATAGGGGTTTGGGTGCTGTTGGGAGGGGACGAAACCACTATCGAGAACTCCTTTGTCTCTTTTGGGAACTTCGGCGGTGAAGAACAATTTTTGCTAGTCCGGGTGGAGCGGTGACTGCTCCAGGCAATTGTGTCACCACTCCACCCGGGGTCTAGCTGCGGAACGAGAAGGTTACTTCTAGTCCACCGTTACGGACCCGTCAGAGATTCCGGCAATAGCTGCATCAACAGCAGCAGCAGCGGCATCGTTGAGGTTCTCACTCTTAGCGAGAGAGAGCCCTCCGTTTGCAACATTCAGGATGTAGTTGGTGGTTCCATAGACACCGGCTTCAAGGTCGGCAATTGCCTCCTTGTAAGCAAGGTCGAAGTTCCACAGAACTGAGGTGAGCATGGCACCGGTGGTGTCGATCTCCGTCACGTCACCAATAGTGGCGATGTAACGCACTGGGGTGGACGCAGTCTCGATTGCCTGAAGGTAACCGATTGTTGCACCGTCACCCATACCGAAGATGATGTCTGCACCAGCAGCAATCACCTGGCTAGCAACACGCTGACCACCAGCAGAGTCACCGTACTCGGCAGGACCGATGTAGGCAATGACAATGTTGATGTCGGGGTTCACGCTCTGTGCACCCTGAATGAAACCACCGCTCATGGTGAACCAGTTGAGGTCTTCAGCAGATGCGACGATGCCGAGTGTTCCCGACTCCGTTTCATTAGCT
>JBLIEN010000078.1:0-6418 GCA_047633115.1 Pontimonas sp. | reverse complement strand
ACCCAGGAATCGTGTCGAGTAACACAAACTCCAAGTCCGACGCCATGTAATGCCTGTACTCGAGGGTGTAAGAGGTTATCTCACTCCCATTAGGGGCCGGCGCCGTCCACCTCAGGTAGGCATCCAGTTCATTAAATAGATTATAAGTAGCGGAACCGGTCAAGTCCATCACCTGGCCGGGCACTGCCGCCGTGGTCACCTCTACGGAACTGGAGTACGCCCCCGAGTACCCATTAATGGCCCGTACTTCAAATTCGTAGGCAACACCGGACTCAAGATCAGCGATGGTCATTGCGATTTCCGTGTCGCCCGAATCAACTGCCAGTGACGTATACGAATCTCTATCCCCGCTGTCCGGAATCCTGTATAGAACGTCGTAGCTACTTATCGGATCCCCATTGGGCTCCGGCGCCGTCCACGTCAGGTTGACCTCCAGGGCAGTAGCACTAGCGGAACCGGCCAAGTCGGTCACCTGGTCAGGCACTGCCGCCGCATATGCGGGGGAGACCGGCATGATGGCAGGCGTGAGAGACGCACCAATGAAAGTAAGTAAACCCAAACCAACCCAAAAGCTTTTAACCATGATTATTCCTTAGATCTGAGACGAGAAAGACCGGTAAAGATTCTGGTGCCAAGGGTGACTCGGAAACACCATTTACCGAAATGCTCCGGTCACACTATCTTGGTGCTGAGCGAATACGGTAATCGGGTGGCGTGTGGGACGGAACCAGCTATCCCAGCAGTGTCACCCGCAAAGTTGACGGGTGAGAACAGGGGAACCCGCCAATGAAGAAGTAGGAACTAGGTGTCGCGCGTAAAACCCGTCCCAGTGGGGTTAAGGGTTGGCCCGTCGCTCCCGCAGTTCGTCAACGTTGGTCCAACTTTTCCACCTCTACCACCCCCAATTTTGGGCTAACGGTGGGGGTGAACCCCCACAGGGACAGGTTCCCGGTATTACTCTTTTCAACCTCGAGTATCAACATCAGCAGGACATGATTCTTGCTGTCAGGCTCCAGTGCCTCCAAGAGGAGGTCACGGCGATCACAGTGTTCACACACCAGTTAGAGAAGGTAAACATCTGTGGACGCTGGAAGCCACGTGTGCCCGGCAGAGTGCACCATGACCCACATTTTTACCCGTTAGGCGGAGTATGAACCGCAGCGTCAATCAAAGATCAGGCCCTCGATAAACCCTCATGATTTGCGCACTGAGCGTGCCACAGCACCTCTCTGCCTGGCAGGTAGGAGGGGGTAAGGGTTTGCCCCCTGGGGGTGGGCCAGGCCTCGTAAAACCTTTCAACTGCGGGTATGCGCAAAGCGGCGGGCTACGGGTTGTCCTGTCTCTCGATATCGATGTTTGACCCCACCCCGTATTGATGACGGTAGGGGGTGCCCCTTAGCGCTCACCGATGGAGTCCTGCGTTTATTGCAGGCTATTGGAGCAATGCCGACGAATGTGGGGAACATCGTGGGGAACGCGGAGCCCTTGTTGAACGCGTTCGACAATCAGTCGACGCCCGTGCGGTGTGAGTCGAGCATTACGGTGAGACATGAGGACCTCTTTGTGAGTGGTTGATGGCAATCTCCACTCCACGCGGAGGTCCTCACCGCGTCAACCAGTCACCAACGTCCCGGCCGAGTACACCTAGCCGGCATATGTAGCAATGCTGAAAGCCTCATGGGAGGGCTCTGGTGTGCTCCTCAGGAACGCGTCGATCTCCGCGCGGGTCAGCCGAGCTTGGCCAACCCAGCTCTGAGGTCGTCTTGGTTCATCACGGGCAAGAGCTCAATCGACGCGTTCGCTTTCTGGAAGAACGGCTCGGTGATTGCTGGGATGTCGGAGCTGTCCTTCATATCGAAGACGATCGTCACCGTTCGAACGCCTTGATCGGTGCCGATGTATGCAGCCTCGGGTTGGACGAGCGCCATGACCTCTTGGAGTGTGGCCGGCAGGGTGCCTTGGGTCAGGCCGACGTTGCCGGCTTCGACGGGGATCCTGGCTCGCATCATCATTCTCATCGTTGATTCCTTTCGGGTTTCTCCCGGGGGAATCCCGGGTTCGTGGACTTGCAAAAGTAAAGTTACACGACGCGCTTGCGATTAGCAAGTACAATTCGAGTAGGAGGTCAGATGACTGCGAAACGCCACTACAACCTGCTGTGCCCGATCGCTCGGGCGCTCGACACCGTCGGCGATCGCTGGGCGCTGCTCATCCTGCGCGATCTCCACGCAGGCCCAGCGCGCTACCAAGAACTGCACGAAGGGCTCGGCATCGCCACCAACCTGCTCAGCACGCGTCTCACCGAGCTCACCCACAGCGGCCTCATACACCAGCCCAGTGCGCGCAGCGCCTATGAACTCACCGAACTCGGCGCCAGCACCGACCGGATCCTGTGGGAACTCGCCCGCTTCGGCGGTGCCCTCGACCGGGCCCCCGACCCCCGAGAACCCGGCAACCTCCGCACCCTCGCACTCCCCCTGCGGATCATCCTCGAAGCGGTGCCCGACCGGCCCAACCTCACCGCACGACTCCACATCGACAACGACGTCATCACCATCGTCTCGACCCCCACCACCATCGACGTTCGCTACGGAGATAGCTCTCTGCCCGCCGACGTTGTGCTCCAAACCAGCTACGAAGCCTTCCTCGACGTCGCAGAAGGCTCGATGCCAGCCGCAGACTTCATCGCCCACCACGTCAAAGTCATCGAAGGCGCACAAAACGCCGGAACGTTCTTCGCGCTCATAGGCGCCGCGGTCACACACCAGCACTGACCCGCACCACACGGCCAACATCCTCGTCATCGGGTAGCCAACAGGTGCAAAAAGTGGGAACTTTCATGTCTCTTAGGCTTACCAGCGGATTACTCTTGAAGACTGGAGCGCTACATGCCGGTAATCACCGGAGAGTAGGGTATTTCACGCCTCGTTCGCAATGAGGAGGTCAGGGGTTCAATTCCCCTCATGTCCACAAAGAAAATCGGCTAATTCCCGCAAAAATGCAGAAAAACGGGCCTTATCGAGTTCTGCCTTGAGGTGAGGCGACTTTACACTGCCTCGAGGATTATCGCGGAGCCTTGTCCCCCACCGCCGCATATCCCAGCACCGCCGAGCGTACCCGGACCCATCAGGGATATCTCGCGCGCGAGGGTCCCAACAATGCGGATTCCCGAAGTACCTATTGGGTGGCCAAGCGCAATGGCCCCTCCGCGCCTATTGACGAGTGTTTTGTCCACATCGAGGTCAGTTATCGATTGGAGCACCACAGATGCGAAAGCCTCGTTGATTTCTAGGGCACGACATTCCGCAACATTCTTGTCGACCTTCGCAAGGGCTGCCGTGAGGGCGGATGATGGTTGAGAGTGGAGCTGGGTATCGGGACCTGCGACAAACGCGTGGGAAATAATTCGGGCGATACCGTGAATCCCACTTGACTTTGCCATTTCTTCACTCATCAGGACTACACAGGCTGCGCCATCAGAGATCGGTGACGCATTTCCCGCTGTAATTGTCCGTCCCTTTGCGAACGCAGGTCGAAGCTCTGCCAGTGTCTCGACGGTGGTCTCCCCCCGGATGGCTTCGTCGGAATCCACTACGACCGTACCTTTGCGATGTTCGAGTGCGACCGGAGCGATTTCACCTGAGAGAAAGTCGATATTTGTCGAGGCTCGCTGATGGGATAGAGCAGCCCAACTGTCTTGTGCCTCTCTTCCCCAACCACGTTGACTGTTGCCCTCTTCCGTTGAAATACCCATGGAGCACTGTCCGAAAGCATCAGTAAGGCCATCGAGCTCCAAGGAATCGACAACTTCCATGGACCCGTATTTTGTTCCCGTTCTTGAATTTCTCATCACGTGAGGCGCGTTGGACATGGACTCTTGGCCCACACACACGACGATTGAGGCTTCGCCACTGTGAATCATCCGGTGTCCATAGGTGATGGCTTCCATCCCGGACAGGCAGACTGCATTGAGAGTAATTGCGGGAACATTGAGAGGTATACCGGATGCAACTGCAGTTTGCCTGCCTGGATTCTGGCCGGTACCCGCTTGGAGGACGTGTCCCACCACACTGATATCGACGTCCTGGGGCGCCACGTTCACTGCCTCAAGAGCTGCTCTGACGGCAACAGCTCCGAGCTCACTCGCGCTGAGTGTCGAGAGGGAGCCCAGCAGGCGCCCGAAGGGCGTTCTCTTGTAGGAAGCAATCACACTCATTGGTTGTCTCCCGGCGATACACCTTCAGTTTCAGCTATGTTTCCGATTCTGAAAGGCGCACCCGTGATATCCCGAACCTCTTCCACGCTGACGCCAGGAGCTAACGCACTTAACACGAGACCCTCGGAATCGATATCGAACACTGCCCGATCGGTGATAATTCTGTCGACCACTCGCTGTCCGGTCAGGGGGAGTGAGCACTGATTTACGATTTTGGGCGATCCGTCCTTTGCGACATGGTCGGTAATGACGATGACACGAGGAGTACCAGCGACCAGGTCCATCGCGCCCCCCATGCCTTTGACAAGCTTGCCTGGGATTGTCCAATTTGCAAGGTCACCATCTTGAGATACCTCCAGCGCACCGAGAATCGCAACCTGGACATGTCCGCCTCGAATCATTCCAAAAGAGGTTGCCGAGTCAAAAGTACTTGCCCCTGCCATCAGGGTAACAGTCTGCTTCCCCGCGTTAATGAGGTCTGCATCTTCTTCGCCCTCGAACGGGAAAGGACCCATTCCGAGGAGGCCGTTCTCTGATTGGAGTGTCACTTGCACACCGGGGGGGAGGTGATTTGCGACAAGGGTCGGGATTCCAATCCCGAGATTCACGTATTGCCCGTTCACTAGTTCGGAGGCAGCAATCTCGGCCATGTCATCTCTAGTCCACATCACGAATCGCCCCTTTCACGGACGGTTCGTTGCTCGATGTGCTTCGTTGCATCCTCCGCGAAGATGATCCCCTGGACAAAGATTCCTGGGGTCATCACAGAGTCGGGATCAAGAAAGTCCTCGGAAAAATTTTCGACTTCCGCGATTGTCATGTGGCTTGCCATAGCCACGAGAGGATTGAAATTCCTCGCTGCGAGCCGGTAGATTAGGTTTCCCTCTGGGTCGCCCCTCCACGCTCGAACAAGCGAAAGATCTGCCTTAATTCCGTACTCCAGAATGCAGGGTATTCCGTCAAAGTCCCGTGTTTCTTTACCCTCTGCCACTGGGGTTCCAGCGCCAGTTGGAGTGAAGAACGCGGGAATACCGGCCCCTCCTGCACGCAGCCTCTCTGCCAGCGTTCCCTGGGGAACGAATTCGACTTCAAGACTGCCATTAAGGAACTGCTCTGCGAAAAGCTTGTTTTCTCCGACATACGATGAGAGCACTCTCGTGACCTGACCGTTTTCGAGGATTATGCCCAGCCCTTTGCCGTCAACGCCCATGTTGTTAGACACCACGGTAAGTTCTCGGACTCCAGTGTCGCGCAGAGCGGCAATTAAATTTGTGGGAATCCCCGAGAGCCCAAACCCGCCCACCGCAATGGTCATTCCATCGCGAACCGTTTCGGCGAGCGCGTCTAGGGCGCTAGCCCTGAGCTTAGACAACACTGACTCCTCCACGGATAGGTGTGACCCTAGGTAACGGCATCAATCCAGGGAAACTTGCGACCTCCATACTTCCACGCCCTTGCGTCGCCCGATCTTGCGTGCCCTTCAAAGTTTTCTACGCGAGCTGTTCGTCCAGTCACATCGCCAAGAAATGACGATGACTTCTTGTTCGTCACCTCTTGGTAAGTCACCGTTCTCAAATATTTCCCTACCCAGAGCCCTCCGGTGTAGCGGGCCGCCCCCATCGTGGGGAGGACATGGTTGGTGCCGATTGTCTTATCTCCGTAGGAAACACACGTACCTTCGCCCAGGAAAAGCGCCCCGTAGTGACGCATCTTCTCGAGGGCTTCTCTGGGATTGTCAGTGAGGATCTGTACGTGCTCCGAAGCGAAGTCATCTGCAAGTCTGTAAGCCTCGTCAAGGGTGTCCACCAGAAGTACCTGACCGAAATCTCTCCAAGCTGGTTCGGCAAAGTCCTTGGTAGGCATGCCCGGCAGAATCTTGTCCACCAGTCGAATAGTCTCCTTGGCCACGACTTCTGATGTTGTAATAAGAATTGCAGGAGACTCCGGTCCGTGCTCTGCCTGAGAAAGTAGATCGACTGCCACGACAAACGGGTCAGCATTGTCGTCCGCCACGATCAAAATCTCGGTAGGTCCGGCGAAAAGATCAATTCCGACTTCGCCGAATAGCTGTCGCTTCGCTTCAGCTACGAACGCGTTTCCTGGACCTGCGATCATGTCTACAGAGGTAATGGTTTCCGTCCCCACGGCCATCGCTGCAACTGCCTGAACTCCACCAAGGAGATAGATCTTGTCAGCTCCTGC
>JBLIEN010000077.1:0-6442 GCA_047633115.1 Pontimonas sp. | reverse complement strand
GAACGAGCTCTGAAGTTCCCTGTACGTCTCCGCTGCACCCGAGCCGATGGAGACGTAGATAAACGTCCACAGGATGCAGGCAGGAATGGTCCACGCCATGAACGTCCGGTAGCGCATGGCGGTGGTCCCCGCGGTGAGCGGGATAACCGAATGGAAGACCGGAAGAAAACGCGAAATGAACACGGCGATTCCGCCTCGACGCCGCACAAAGCGGTCCGCCTGTCGCCAGCGTTTTTCTCCTACCCTTCGGCCCAACCAGCTGGAGCGAAGGCGTGGGCCAAAAAGGCGTCCCAACCCAAAACCGATAGATTCCCCCACGAGGGCGCCACACACTACGGCGATGACCGTGAACGTGTATTGCACCGCGGTGGTGATGCCCGTGCTGGAGACCAGCACAATGGTGTCACCGGGAACGATAAGGCCCACAAGGATGCTCGTTTCGAGCATGACGGCAACACCGGCGACCACGATGCGCAACACCGGTGGCACGCCCTCGACCCACGTGAGGAGAGAATCAAGGATTTCGTTCATTAATCGGGAAGTCTAGGCGGTGGAGTGTGGGGAATGGCCGGGACAGGTAATCCGACAGGGAGGATTCCTGCATACTCACCCTGGATTGTCTCGGGGGCGCCATCATCGCTGAATGCACAGTAGGTCACGAGCCAAGAGGAGCTCTAAATCGCGACGGTGTTGCGGAGGTGGCCTGCTGACGCTGTGGGGTGATAGCGCGCGTCACGCCTGCGTTTTCGAGAAATGGCTGACCCACCAGGCCTTCGCTAGCTTCTGAGATTTGTCGCCTGCGCCTGCCAGAGCTCCTGCCACTGCTTTGCTCGAGAGCCTGCGTGGTCAAGCTCTGGGCCCTCGCGAAAAGCTGTAGCCACACGGATTCCTTGCAGCGCACTCACGATCCAGACTTCGGCGCCCGCCAGATGGGCAACGCTTATGGAACGCTCCACCACAGACACAGTGCGCTCTTGGGCAAGCGACACCAAGATGTCCTCCGTGACGCTGGGGAGCCGGGGAACAGCGTGGGGAACGATGGAGAGCTCCTCAGTTCCAGGAAGCCAGGTCAAAACAGTGCTGTATGCGCCTTCGATGAGGGTGTCGAGGCGATCAACGATGATGGCTTCGCCTGCCTGCAGGTGCGACACTCCCGTACGCAGGGCTTCCAGCGCGGCCAAGTCAGGCCCCTTCACGAAAGGATTTACCCGGGGGTCATAGGAAGCGCGCGCAATGACGACCTCGTTGACCATCGGTGGCGCAGCTCTTTTGCGATAACGCAGGAGAGGCCCCCGGTGTGCATCAACGACCTCGATTCGAGGAAACCATTCACCGTGCAGGGGCAGCTCCTCCACAACCCGTTCGAGGAAAGTGTCGACGACGTGGTCATCCAGCGAAGTGTGGCGTTTGGTGCTGCCGCGGAAACGTTCGAGATGGAGCCAGAGGCCGACCACCTGACCCTCGGTGACTCTCCAGGAGTCCGCCACCAGAGTGGGAAGAAGCACACCGGGGTCTTCATCCACCTTTTCCAGGCGCGAACCCGTGAACTCAAAGAGGATGCCACTCATAGGCTAAGGCTATGACGGTGGGGCTTCTTCGGCATCTTCTGGGTTTCTCGGTGGAACCTGAGCGCGCATTCATGGCGCTGGCGCAGGACGCGCCCTACGCCGTGTGGTGGGACGACCACGGGGATCGTGGCTCACAGGTCAGCTACCTCGCTTTGGCCACACCCCTCAGCGTTTCCCCTCGCGCGCACCATGATGTGCGCTCCGCCCTCGCGGAGCTGTCCGTCTCACCGGGAGTGCGCCTCGAAGGCTATCCGCTGGGAATCCTTGTCGTGGCACCCTACGAGACAGGAGCGGGGTTTATCGGCCTCGTCTCCGACACGTCGCCCCCGGTGCACGCACTCGTCGTTGACCGACTGGTGGCCATCGATCATGCCACGGGGGCAACCACGCTCGTGGCGCTCGGAGACTCGTGGTCTGGCGAACTTGAGGCCTGGCGCATACACGTAGAGGTCGCCCTGGGGGAGGCGCCAGAGCTTGTACCCCCGCACCTTGATCCCGTATCGAGCCCCATCTGGCGGGATACTTCCGATCGCTACCGCGAAATGATTGCCCAGGCGCAGGACGCCATTCGCGAGGGCGATGCCTACCAACTGTGTGTCACGACACAGATTGATTTTGTGGGCAGTGTCGATCCGGTGGCGCTTCACCGTCTGATGCGGGTAGCAAGCCCGACGCACCATCAAGCACTGATCCGCTTAGGGGAGCTCACTATTGTTTCTGCCTCCCCGGAGACGTTCTTGGATGTGAGCGCCGAGGGCACGGTCGTTACCCGTCCTATCAAGGGAACCAGGCCTCGCGGGCAGAGTCCAGAGGAGGATCAGCGCCTTGCAGGAGAACTCCTGGCCAGCGAGAAAGAGCGCGCTGAGAATCTGATGATTGTCGATCTGATGCGCAATGACCTTTCCAAAGTCTGCGTGGTCGGATCTGTTGTGGTGCCTGAACTTCTCGTGGTGGAAACTTATGCTACCGTCCATCAGCTCGTCAGCACCGTCGCAGGTGACCTCCGGGAGGGACTAGATGTGTGGGACGTCATGGAGGCGACATTCCCCGCAGGTTCTATGACCGGTGCACCCAAGCGGCGCGCAGTGGAGTTGCTCAACGACATGGAATCAGGGCCCCGGGGGCTGTATTCAGGGGTGATCGGAATCTGGCGGGCCGACGGCTCGGCAACTTTTGCGATGACCATTCGCAGTGCCATCGTCCACGCCACACACCTCACCGTGGGGGTGGGCGGCGGAATTACCGCGCTGAGCGAGACGGAAGCAGAGATCCGGGAGGTGGGGGTCAAGGCCGCTGCTTTCTTAGAGGCCTTAGGTCAGCAACAGGCCGAGTATTCTTGGTAAGTGATGACATCCAACCAGGCGCCCGAAGCTGATTCCGAAGGGGCGTATGACTTCCAGGCGCTCGAAGCCAAATGGTCGGCGTATTGGGAAGAACACCAGCCTTTTACCGTGGATGATGACGACGATTCTCGGCCTCGGAAATACATTTTGGATATGTTTCCCTACCCTTCCGGTGACCTTCATATGGGACACGCGGAGGTCTATGCCCTGGGCGACATTGTTGCCCGGTATTGGCGGCTCCAGGGATTTCAGGTTCTGCACCCCATCGGCTGGGACTCTTTCGGGCTTCCCGCGGAGAACGCCGCCATCCAAAGAGGTGTCGATCCCAAAGAGTGGACCTATTCCAATATTGAGCAGCAAAAAACGTCGATGAAGCGCTACGCGGCCTCTTTTGACTGGAGTCGCGTCCTCCACACCTCTGATCCTGAGTATTACCACTGGAATCAGTGGCTGTTTTTGACACTGTATGAAAAAGGTCTCGCCTATCGCAAAGATTCCTGGGTTAATTGGGACCCGGTAGATCAGACGGTGCTGGCCAACGAGCAAGTTCTTCCCGATGGAACCTCAGATCGCAGTGGCGCTCTGGTCGTGAAAAAAAAGCTCACGCAATGGTTCTTCGCCATTACCGAGTACGCCGACCGGCTCCTGGATGACCTCAACCAGTTGGAGGGCCGCTGGCCCTCCAAAGTATTGGCGATGCAGCGCAACTGGATCGGGAGGTCCGAAGGTGCTGAAGTCGATTTCGTCATCGAAGGCCGTGACACACCGGTCACCATTTTTACCACGAGGCCGGACACACTTTTTGGGGCCACGTTTATGGTGGTCGCACCTGACTCTGACTTGGCAGCCGAGTTGGTCGACGGGGCGAGCGAAGCGGTAGTGAAAGAGTTCGAGAACTATCTTGAAGTCACCCAGCGGGTCACAGAGATTGATCGCCAAGACGCAGGTAGGACCAAGACTGGAGTGTTTTTGGAGCGCTACGGACTTAATCCAGTTAACGGTGAGCGCTTGCCGATCTGGGCGTCAGATTATGTGTTGGCCGAATACGGAACAGGCGCCATCATGGCGGTTCCGGCGCACGATCAACGGGACCTAGATTTCGCACGGGTGTTTGGCTTGCCCGTGCGTGTGGTCCTCGATACCAATGCCCCCATCACCGGTGCGATTCCCGTGGTGACCGACGAAATGTTGGAATCTGGAGACATTCCTGTCCTTGACCCCCTCGCCACCGGCGAGGCCCTTTCGGGTAACGGCCGGATGATTAACTCTGGCCCCCTGGATGGGCTCAGTAAAGAACACGCCATTGGGCGCATCATCGAATTACTTCGGGAAACCGGGGGCGGACGGAAAGCGAAGACTTACCGCCTGCGCGATTGGCTGATTTCTCGCCAACGTTTCTGGGGGACTCCCATTCCGATTATGTATGACTCTCTGGGCAATGAGGTTCCCGTTCCTCTCGACGCCCTCCCGGTGAAACTTCCGGAGAGCGAAGGCCTTGATCTCAAGCCCAAGGGCACCTCGCCTTTGGGGGCGGCGCGAGAGTGGTCCACTGTCGAGCGTGATGGCGAAACATTCACGAGAGATCCCGACACGATGGACACGTTTGTTGACAGCTCCTGGTATTACTTGCGTTTTTTGAGCCCCAGGGACGACACCCAAGCGTTTGATACCAAGAAAGTGGATCAGTGGGCGCCGGTAGATCAGTATGTCGGTGGCGTTGAACATGCCATTTTGCATCTTTTATACGCCCGCTTCATCACCAAAGTGCTTTTTGACTTGGGATACGTCTCGTTCACGGAACCTTTCACCTCTTTGCTCAACCAGGGGATGGTTATCCTTGACGGGGCAAAGATGAGTAAGTCCAAAGGCAACGTTGTCTACTTCAGTGAAGAACTCGACGCCTTTGGTGTGGACGCGGTGCGCCTAACAATGGCGTTTGCCGGTCCGCCGGAGGACGACATCGATTGGCGCGACGTCTCGCCGGTGGGGTCCCAAAAGTTCTTAGCCCGCGCATGGCGACTTTCTGGTGATGTGGTCTCTCGCCCCGGTATCGAATACGGCAACGGTGATGCGATGCTCCGTCGTCACACGCACCGGTTTTTGGCGGATATCCCCCGGCTGATCGAAAGTTTCAAGTTTAATGTCGCGGTGGCGAGAACCATGGAAATGGTGAATCACACCCGCAAAACCATTGACCAGGGCCCCGGTGGGGCGGATCCTGCCGTTCGCGAAGCGAGTGAAGCTGTCGCTCTGGCACTGTCATTGTTTGCCCCTCACACGGCAGAAGACATGTGGGAGCGCCTGGGGCACGAACCCAGCGTCGCTCTGCAGCGCTGGCCTGATGCCGATCACACGTTGTTGGTCCAGGATTCTGTCACCGCCATTGTGCAAGTGGATGGCAAACTTCGGGATCGTTTTGATGTGTCTCCCACTATTGGGGGCGAAGAACTTGAGGCTCTTGCCATGGAAACTCCCGGGGTGAAACGTTCCCTGGAGGGTAAAACCATTGTGAAGGTAATCGTCAGGGCACCGAAAGTCGTGTCCATCCAAACCTCCGGGTAAAAGTCCACAGCCCTACAACCGCGTTAGCTTCCCCCGCTTTGTAGGCATTCAGGCGTCACCCGGGGTGGCGAACTTTAGAGTGCCTGGCATGACCTTGACGCGCACCCTCTGGGACTTCCTTGATTCCCGGGAGACGGACACGACCGACCTTGAATCCGCCATTGTTGACACCCGCGATGGCGATGTGGAGGGCGCCTATTTTGAACACGCGACACAGCGGGTCCGGTGGCGGGTGGGAATCACCACAGGAATCGCACTCGGAGCTGCCGTGTTGCTTATTGTTGTCGGGTCGTTTCTCTTTCGTGGCGCGACGCCCCCGGTGGAAACCGTCAGCGCCACCGAGTCCAGCACAGGGGATCGGGTCACCGACGGTGAAGAACGTGTGGCAGCGGTGTCACCCCAGGTCGTAGTGCACATCGTGGGAGCCGTGGTCCGTCCTGGAGTCGTTCGTGTTCCTGACTCGTCTCGGGTCGAAGATGTGCTGGCCCTCGCAGGAGGTCCCACGAAAGATGCTGAACTTTCCGGGGTGAACCTTGCGCGCACGATTTTTGATGGGGAACAAATCGTTGTGCCCGCCATCGGGGAGGAACTCCTGGCCGGAGAGGGCGCGCGCGGCGGGCTAGTGAGCCTTTCCCGCGCTGACTCCGCGGCACTGCAGACTCTGCCGCGGGTCGGGCCCGCGACGGCCGAACGCATTATTGCCTGGCGTGACGCCAATGGGCCATATCGAAGTGTCGAAGACCTGCTGGCGGTGTCGGGAATTGGGCCTGCAACCTTGGAGGGCTTGCGCGAGTACGTCACACCGTGAACAACCACGAGCCACCGGTGAGGGTTCGTGATCTTCGGATGCTCCTTCCCGCCCTGGTGGGGTGGGCAACGTGCTGTGTGGGGGTGTGGCTTAGACCAGGGTGGGCGTGGTTGACGGCCATGGGTCTGCTCGCACTGTTGATTAGCGCTGTAGCAGGGCGA
>JBLIEN010000076.1:0-6492 GCA_047633115.1 Pontimonas sp. | reverse complement strand
AAATAGGTCGCTGTGATTCACGAAATGACCATCAGCAATCTTGGTGTCATCCGGGAGGCCCGTCTACCTTTGGGCCCCGGGCTTACCGCGCTTACGGGGGAAACCGGTGCCGGGAAAACCATGGTGGTTACCGCCTTGGGATTGCTGCTGGGCCGTCGCGCAGACACCACCCGGGTCCGCCAGGGCGCGGCTTCCACCTGGGTGGAAGGTCGTTTCGCTTTAGATCGTTCCGCGCAGGTTCTCGAACGGGCCCGAGAACTTGGTGCGGCGCTGGATGACAACGAGCTCGTCCTTTCGAGGGAAGTCCAGGTGGAGGGTCGTTCTCGGGCTCTGGTCGGCGGCAGGACCGCCCCTGTGTCCGCACTCGCTGAGCTTGCTGAAAGTCTTGTCGTCGTGCACGGTCAAAGCGACCAGGTCCGGCTGAAATCAGAAACCGCGCAGCGCGAAGCCCTCGACCGCTTCGCCGGTGAAACGCTTCAAAGAGCGCTGGAGGATTATCGCTCCGCCTTTTCTCGATATAAAGAACTCGGAGAGACCAGGGACACCCTCCGCACTCAAGCAAATTCGCGCGCTCAGGAAGCGATCGACCTCCGCGCGGCGGTGGAGGATATTGACGCAGTGTCTCCGGTTCCCAACGAGGACGCCACGCTGAGCGAAATGGTCAATCGGCTCACCAACACCGAAGAGTTACGCCAGGCTGCAGCGTCCGCTGCTCAGGCTCTGTCCACGGATGAGCCCGCCTATGACACCAAGGACGCTTTGTCCCTGGTTGGTCAAGCCCTTAAAGCGTGGGAGCGCGTAGTGGTGTTCGATTCCAGTGCGGACGCTCTGCGCTCTCAACTCGCCGACGTGTCTTTTCAACTCTCTGAAGTGTCAGTCGGAATGTCGGGCTATCTCACCTCCCTCGAAAGCGGCGGTGGGGGATCGCTAGAAAACACCCACGAGCGGTTGGCCGCCATCACGGCGTTGATGCGCCGCTACGGCCCCACCTTGGACGAAGTGCTCGAGCTTTTCGAAGGCTCCAGCAGCAGGCTGGGGGAGCTAGAAAATGATACAGAACGCCTAGAAACCCTCGATGTAGAGGTGGAAGAGGCGCTTAGCCTCGCGCGGGATAAGGCAGGCATCGTGAGTGGCTTGCGTGAAGCTGCGGGAACCACCTTGGGCCAGTCCGTCACGAAGGAACTTGCGGCCCTGGCGATGCCCAATGCGACTTTGCAGGCGAAAGTAACGCGCGAAGATGAGCTCTCTGCGCACGGAGCAAACCAGGTCTTCCTCCTTCTCGCCGCCCACCCTGGAGCGGAACCTTTACCTTTGGGCAAAGGGGCTTCCGGCGGTGAGCTCTCTCGGGTCATGTTGGCGCTAGAAGTTGTCATCGCTGCCACGGACCCGGTCCCCACATTTGTTTTTGATGAGGTCGATGCTGGTGTGGGTGGCGCGAGTGCTTTAGAAATCGGACGACGCCTCGGTGTTCTTGCCCAAACCTCTCAGGTGATTGTGGTGACTCACTTGGCGCAGGTGGCTGCATTTGCTAACAATCACCTGCGTGTGGTGAAAGACACGGATGGTCAGGTGACGACTTCGAGTGTGTCCACACTCGAGGGCGAGGACCGGCTGCGCGAGCTGGCACGCATGCTTGGGGGAATGGAAGACTCCCAGAGTGCCTTGACGCATGCACGAGAGCTTTTGGACGAGGCTCACCCGGTGAGTCTCCCCTAGAGACTGCGTTAACCAGTTAGTGTTGGATTCCGTGAAGGCGTCTTCGAAAAACACCCCGTCCGGCATATCCAAACACATCTTTGTGACCGGCGGCGTTGTTTCTTCACTAGGCAAAGGTCTTACCGCGGCATCGCTGGGTAACCTACTGTCGGGCCGGGGGATTCACGTGGTGATGCAAAAGCTTGATCCCTATTTGAACGTGGATCCTGGCACGATGAACCCTTTCCAACACGGTGAAGTTTTCGTGACCGATGATGGGGCTGAAACAGATTTAGATATCGGCCATTACGAACGCTTTTTGGATATCAACCTGTCCCAAGCGGCCAACGTGACGACTGGGCAGATTTACCAGGAAGTCATTGGGCGCGAGCGACGCGGGGAATATTTGGGGGACACTGTTCAGGTCATCCCTCACATCACGGATGAAATTAAGAGGCGGATGCGGCTTCAGGCCCACCAGGAGCCGCGCCCTGATGTCATCATCACCGAAATCGGCGGCACGGTGGGCGACATCGAAAGCCAGCCTTTTATCGAAGCTGCGCGCCAAGTCCGCCACGAACTTGGTCGCGACAACGTGTTCTTCGTCCATGTCTCTTTGGTCCCCTTTATGGGGGCCTCCTCCGAGCAAAAAACGAAACCCACGCAACACTCTGTGGCCATGTTGCGCTCCATCGGAATCCAACCTGATGCTCTGGTGTTACGCAGCGACCGGCCCGTGGAGAGCGCCAACCGTCGCAAGATTGCCTTGATGTGTGACGTCGACGAAGCTGCCGTGGTGAACGCCGTAGACGTCGCCAGCATTTACGACATCCCGTCTCTTTTGCACAGCCAAGATCTGGATGAGTACATCATTGACGCTCTCGACATGGAAGCCGGCGAGATGGTCTGGGACGGGTGGAAAGACCTCATGGATGCAGTCCACCACCCCCGCCATACCGTCACCATCGGCGTGGTGGGGAAATACGTGGGCCTGCCCGATGCGTATTTGTCGGTCATTGAAGCTATTCGGTCTGGTGGTTTCTCCCACCAGACCAAGGTGGAGTTGAAGTGGATTGCCAGCGATGAGTGTGACACTCCTGAAGGCGCGGAGAAAGCGCTTGGGGACGTCGACGGGGTTTGTGTGCCCGGCGGTTTTGGTATTCGCGGCATCGAAGGCAAAGTGGGCGCCCTGCGCTATTGCCGGGAAAACAACATTCCTACGTTGGGTTTGTGCCTGGGCCTTCAGTGCATGGTCATTGAATACGCCAGAAATATGGCGGGCTTAGCCGGCGCCTCGAGTAGCGAATTTGATCCGGATGCTCCCGATCCGGTTATCGCGACTATGACCGAGCAGGTTGACATTGTTTCTGGCGAAGGCGATATGGGGGGCACAATGCGGTTGGGCCTCTACGAGGCACAGCTTGCCGTTGGTTCTGTGGCCGCAGAACTCTATGGCAGTGAGGTAGTTCACGAGCGACACCGGCATCGCTATGAGGTGAACAACGCGTACCGTGAGGTCCTCAGTCAGGCCGGTCTTGTCTTTTCTGGAATGTCTCCGGATGAGTCGCTGGTGGAATTTGTCGAGCTTCCTCGAAGCGTTCACCCCTTCTATATTTCCACCCAAGCTCATCCCGAATTGCGTTCTAGGCCTAATCGGTCTCACCCCCTGTTCGCCGGGCTTGTGGAGGCCGCTCTGGTTCGCCAAGATTCCTCGGCTCTCTTTGCCGTGAGCGATTCGGACACCTAATGCCTGAACGTTTTTCCTTGGCTGATCATCCTCAGCCGCTCCCTCTTCGCCACTCTGCGACGCTCTACGAAGGAGCGATATGGAACGTGATGCGGGAAACCTTTGAGCTTAATGGTGAAGAGCTCACTCGGGATTTTGTTGATCATCCCGGCGCTGTCTCTGTGGTGGCGCTCAACGATAATGACGAGGTCATGATGATTCGCCAGTATCGCCATCCAATTCGGGCACTCGATTGGGAAATTCCCGCCGGTCTTCTCGACATTCCCGGCGAAGATCCGCTGATTTGTGCTCAACGAGAACTGGTGGAAGAAGCGGACCTAGCCGCTGATCACTGGACGCATGTAACCCGCCTCAACACGACTCCGGGGGGCTCCAACGAGAGCACTCATATTTTCCTGGCCACAGGACTCCACACGCTCACCCATGACTATGTCCGAACCGGGGAGGAAGCAGACTTGGAGAAACGTTTTGTTCCCCTGGCCGACGCCATCACTGCTGTGCTATCAGGGGAGTTGACGAACCAGATATCCGTGACAGCGTTGCTGGCCGTGCATGCCTCCCGACGCTAAAACACCCACGCCGCTCACGGGACTCGAGCGTGAACGAAATCGCTACGTGCGTTATGTGACCTTAGAGCTTGGGCGTTCACCCCATACAATTTCTGCCTATCGCAGTGATTTGGCTCGCTATTTGGAGCACCTAGAAACCCAGGGAATTACGACAGCTGAGGCCGTTACTCCCGAGGCGGTGAGTTCCTATGTGTATTCCTTAGAGGGGGCCGCCACGACCGTGGCGAGGAAGCTTTCGAGTATCAAAAACTTTCACCGATTCTTGGTAGAAGAATCGGTGGTGCCCTCTGATCCCAGCACCCGTATCCCCGCGCCTGCCAAGCCTGTAAGGCTTCCCCAAGCGCTCACTATTGAGCAGGTGCAGGTGCTGTTAGACAGCGTGGTCGGCGATGACGCTCATGCGTTGCGCGATCGAGCGCTGCTGGAGTTTCTTTACGCCACCGGAGCGCGAATCTCCGAAGCGCTCTCTTTAAGCGTGGATGATGTTCTGGGGGATTCCGGGCAGGTCGTCGACGCCATTCGTGTCACCGGGAAGGGACAGAAACAACGCATCGTGCCGGTGGGTTCCTACGCACGCAGGGCTCTCGAAAGTTATCTCACGAGGGCTCGACCAAGTCTTGTGAAAAAACAGAAACGAGCATCACCGGCGTTGTTTCTGGGGTTGCGTGGGGGAGCGCTGTCTCGTCAAAACGCGTGGCTCATTCTGCGTGACCGTGCTGATCGGGCCGATTTGGGGGGTCTGATCTCCCCGCATACGTTGCGGCACTCTTTCGCCACCCATGTGTTGGCTGGCGGCGGTGACATCAGGGTGGTGCAAGAACTTCTGGGGCATGCGTCAGTGTCGACAACACAGATTTACACGAAGGTCACTATTGACACTTTGCGCGAGGTCTATCGAGGTGCGCATCCGCGTGCTCTCTAAGCCCAAGCGGTAGACTCTAGCCATGGCGAGTACTGACGTGAAAGTGGGTCCCACGGGACGTCCCATCAAGGATTTTCCCGAGCCTCCAGCGCTAACATCTCATGGGCCCGCCCGCGTCATCGCACTGTGTAATCAAAAAGGTGGTGTGGGGAAAACCACCACCACCATCAGCTTGGGTGGAGCGCTCGCCGAGTACGGTCGCACCGTGTTAATGGTGGACTTTGACCCTCAGGGCGCGCTCTCTGCGGGCATGGGAGTGAACACCCGCGAGGTCACCACTATCTATGACCTGCTGATCAGCCCGGAAAAAGATATTCGCAAGGCTATCCAGCCGACGAAAACCCCGGGAATTCATGTTATTCCCGCGAATATTGACCTGTCGGCTGCCGAAGTTCACCTGGTGCACGAGGTAGCCCGGGAACAAATTCTTGCCCGAGTCCTCAAACCTGTGATGGACGACTACGACGTCGTCTTGATCGACTGCCAGCCTTCGCTGGGGCTATTGACCGTTAACGCCCTAACAGCTGCCCACGGCGTCCTGATTCCCTTGGAAACGGAATATTTTGCGCTTCGCGGAGTGGCGTTGTTGGTGGACACCGTCGAGAAAGTTCGAGAACGCCTCAACCCGGGTGTTCGAATCGATGGGATTGTGGCGACAATGTTTGATGCTCGCACTCTTCACGCGAGAGAGGTCCTCGAAAGGGCCGTGGAAACCTTCGGAGACACCGTGTTGGACACCGTGGTCGGCAGAACGGTGATGTTTCCCGACGCCTCTGTGGCTGCGGTCCCCATCACCGAGTTCGCCCCCAGCCACGCGAGCGCCCAGACCTATCGGGCACTCGCGAGAGAGCTTGTTGCTCGTGGTGCGATCTCCTAGCACTCTGCGGACTCACACACGCGACGCCGAAGCATCAGAGGGTGAGTTTCGGGTCAGTCTTGCCAACTTTGACGGGCCTTTTGATCTGCTGCTTAGGCTGATCGGTAAACGCGAGCTTGACATCACCGATGTCGCTTTGAGTGCTGTGACGGAAGAGTTTTTGAGCTACCTGGATTCCCTCGAAGGCCCCGCGGAGCTCGATGCTGCCAGCGAGTTTCTGGTGGTGGCAGCCACCCTGCTGGATATGAAGATCGTTGGATTGTTGCCCCAGGGCGAATTTGTGGATGCAGAAGATGTCGCGCTTTTGGAGGCGCGGGACCTTCTCTTTGCTCGGTTACTGCAGTACCGAGCGTTTAAAGAAGTTTCGGGTTGGTTGGCTGAGCACTTTGTGGTGGAAGGTCTGCGCCACACTCGCCACGTCTCCCTGGAGTCCCAATATGTGACGAGCATTCCGGTCCTGCGATGGACCCTAAGCGCGGAAGACTTCCAGGCCTTGGCATTATTTGCCTTAGCGCCCAAAGAGATTCCGATGCTTGGGCTTGATCACCTACATGCCCCCTTAGTCAGTATCCGGGAACAGGCCGCCCACGTGATTGCTGCGTTAAAATCAGGGGGACCGATAAGTTTTCGAACTTTGATTCAAGGCATCGACCAGCGTGGTGTCATTGTTGCGCGTTTTTTG
>JBLIEN010000075.1:0-6567 GCA_047633115.1 Pontimonas sp. | reverse complement strand
GGAGATTGAGACAGAGAAGGCCACGGTGGAGTACCAGGCTGAGGAAGCCGGCACCTTTGCCAAAATGCTCATTCATGCCGGGGATTCTGCAGATGTGGGAACGCCGATTGCCATCTTTACCGCCACGGGAGAGGGCGACGACGCTGTGGCACAGGCGCTCGCTGACGCGGGCGTCTCCTCGGCACCTGAGCCCGTCGCCGAGGATGCTCCGCCACTTACTCCAAAGACCCTCGTGCCAGCTGCGGTCACTGAGCAACCAAGGTCGACCTCCTCAGGGAGTCGACTGTTTGTGAGCCCTCTCGTTCGCCGGTTGGCAAAGGAGAGCGGACTAGATCTCGGGGGGATTTCGGGCACAGGTCCTGGCGGCCGGATTGTCAGAAAAGACTTTGACACCCATCTACTCACGGCGGGTGCGCCGATGGCGCCCCCCGCGCCCTCGAGCACGCAGGCAGTGTCACGTTCGGAAGGCGCAGGGTTCGTCGAGATTGCCCACACCGGCATGCGGAAAGCAATTGCTCGGCGCTTGGGGGAGTCCAAGAGTACGGTTCCCCACTTTTATCTGAGTGCTGACTGTCGAGTGGACGCCCTCTTGGCTGCTCGAAAGGAAGTCAACGAAGCTCGCGGCGTCAAAATATCGGTCAACGACTGGGTCGTGAAAGCCGTTGCTCTTGCGCTGATCGATGTTCCCGAAGCCAACGTGACGTGGGGTGACCAAGCCATGCGGAAGTTTGATTCAGCCGATATCGCTATCGCCGTGGCAACCGAGGGCGGGCTGATGACCCCTGTGATTCGAGGAGTCGAGGCGATGTCGCTCTTGGAGCTCAATCGCGCGATAGCGCAAGCAGCTGAGCGAGCCCGCTCGGGCACCATAAGACAAGAAGAAATCGAGGGCGGCAGTTTTGCTGTCACGAATCTCGGAATGTTTGGCACCACGGAGTTTGCTGCGATTATTAACCCTCCTCAGTGGGGAATTCTTGCCGTAGGCGCCGCGTCTGCTCGTGCCGTGGTCGAAGATGGACAGCTCGTTGTAGGACAGGTGATGACGGTGACGTTGTCAGCCGACCACCGGGCTGTCGATGGGGCACTTGCGGCGCAATGGCTCGCTTCGTTCCGCACACATATCGAACACCCATTGGGGCTTTTGGTCTAGATAACGTCGTCGCCGTGGTCTGTGTGGCAACACAGACCACGGCGAGTGTAGTGTAGGAGTTGACATTCACGAACGAGGGCGTTTGTAAGTATCCGTCCCCGATGTTGACGTCACCTCATCGATCGAAAAGGGACAGGCAAAGGTATGGATACTCAACGTTTAGCAGGTAAAAAGGCGCTCATCACCGGTGGGGCCCAAGGTATGGGGGCGGCTGTTGCTGCCCATTGGGCGCTTCAGGGTGCTGCTGTCTGCGTGGCCGACATCAATGAAGACGGCATCGCCCAGGTCGCTGCAGATATTCGCGCGGCGGGTGGGCAAGCGACCCACGTCACCCTCGATGTGACGAGCGAAGACGCCGCCGCGGCCGCAGTTGCGCACGTGGTGGAAGAGTTCGGGGAAATCAATCTTCTGCTTAATAATGCCGGGGTCAACAAGCCCACCATTTTTCCCGATACTCCCAAAGAGAATTATGACTTCATTATGAACGTCAACGCCTGGGGAACTTTCAACGTCATGAAAGCGGTCTCCAAACAGATGATTTCCCAGGGACCTCGCGAGGACTATCCCTACAAGATTCTCAACGTTGGTTCGATTCTGTCCCGAGAAGCTTTTCTCGATGTCATCCCGTATTCCATGTCGAAGCACGCCGTGCTCGGCCTAATCAAGGGTGGCGCTAAGGCGCTTGTCGATTACAACATCACCGTTAACGGCTACGGCCCCGGGGTGGTTGCTACTGAGCTATGGAAGCAGCTCGATAAAGATTTGGTCGAAATTGGGATGTTCGAAAAGCAGGGCCAGTCGATGGACTCTCTCGCCGCCAACATGATTCTCCTGAAGCGCTACTCCTACCCCGAAGATATCGTGGGCACAGCGTCCTTCCTGGCGAGCCCGGAAAGCGACTACATGACCGGTCAGCTCATCATGATTGATGGCGGAATGGTAATGCAGTAAAGAGGCATTCGCTCGGGCGGTTGTTTTCTGCCCGGGCGCACCTCTGGGTGCTCAAGCAACCTCAACAAGGGCGCGCGCAGTTGTCTCATCGATGATGAGATCCGTGATGAGCCCGGCAGCGAGTGCTCCTTTAAGCGCCTCGAGGCGCCTGAGCCCGCTCACCACACATAACCTTCTGGGAATAGAGCGAATAACGTCGAGTCCAGGGCCACTGGACCTTTTATTAACGGGGATGTCCTCCCATGTGCCATCCGCACGATAAAACACGGTCGCAACATCACCAACGATCCCTTCGGAACGCAGATCGGCAATTTCTGAGTCACTCAGGTAACCACCGGTGAACACCTGGCTGGGTATCTCGGCGTCGGTCGAGCCGAGCCCAAATAGTGCGACGTCGGCGCGCTTTTGGAGCTCCAGCACCCTTCGCGTGCTTCTCTCCTCCCACAGCAGTTCCTTGGTTCGCGGATCATCGAAGAAAGCGGGCGCAGGAAAGAGCTGGACTTGCGCGGAGAAGGCTTCCCCAAAGCGGCGAAGGATCTCGGTCACGTAGTCCACCCCACTCGTCTGATCGTTGCCGGCTCCAGTGAGTTGGACAACCTGACTGTTGGCGGTGAGTTTGCGGTTGAGATGTCGGCTGACGGCGCTGATTGTCGAACCCCACGCAATACCCATCGTCATGTTAGAAGAGAAGAATTGCCCGAGCATCCGTGCAGCGCTTACCCCCACCCTTTCCAATCGGTCCACCGGTGCCGTGCGCTCAGGAACAGGCACGACGTGTGCTGAGACAGAAAAACGCTCCCCAATCTCCGCCTCAATTTTGTGGGGCTCATCCTCGAGGGAATTGATGCGAATGTCGACGATTCCCCGAGTTTTTGCCAGCTCGAGGAGGCGGGAGACGGATGACCGGCTTATTCGCAGTTCATCGCCGATCGCATCCATCGTGAGGTCTTGGAGGTAGTAGAGCTGCGCTGCGCGCAGAGCATCTCGCATGCGAAGGTTTTCTTGTCGCGGTGCTGCCATGAACCCTATTGTTGCACGTTCGTGCAAATGGTTTGGGAAATAGCCCACCGAGGGTAGATGCTTGGAAGCAACCAAGCGAATCCGCGATGTTGCGTGAAAGGTGGTGGACATGTCCTTACCCCGTGTTTCTTCTTCATCCCGCTTGGAATCTTTTCGGGCGGACCCTCGCGCCGACATTTTAATTGTCGGCGGTGGCATTAATGGTGTCTCTACATTTCGAGAGCTCGCCCTCCAAGGGGTGAATGTGGCACTCGTCGAAAAGAACGATTACTGCTCCGGAGCCTCAGCCGCGTCGTCGCACATGATCCACGGAGGAATCCGGTATCTCGAAAACGGGGAAATCCGCCTGGTGCGAGAATCCCTCCTCGAACGCAACCGTTTGCTGGCAACCGCGCCGCATTTCGTCAAACCCCTCAAGACCACGATGCCAATTTTCTCGGTATTCTCTGGAGTTTTGGCCGCGCCCCTTCGCCTGGTGTTTCATCGTGGTGGAAAACCCCAAGAGCGCGGTGCGCTGTTAATTAAAATCGGCCTCCTGCTATACGACACTTTTGGCCGCAATGGCGGCACCCTTCCCCGGCACCAGTTTCTGGGCCGCAAAAAGTCTCTGAAGGCCTTGCCGTCGATCAATCCCGACGTGAAATTCACCGCCCACTATTTTGACGCTGCCATCGAAAATCCTGAACGTCTTGCTCTGGACGTCCTGGCCGATGCATTGGCCCTGGGGCCCCACGCGAGAGCCATCAACTATGTCGAGGCCGTCGAGATCAAGGGCGACCAGGTCGTCTTGAAAGACGGCGTAACGGGAGAAACGTTCGAGTTCCAGGCGCCCCTGGTGATCAACGCTTCGGGACCGTGGACAGACATCACCAATCAGGGCTTCGGTCTCAAAAGTGCGTACCTTGGGGGAACCAAAGGGTCTCACGTAGTCCTGAATAACGTGGAGCTTCTTGAGGCTTGTGACGGGCGCGAAATCTTTTTCGAAAATGACGATGGTCGCATTGTGTTGATGTACCCCATCCTGGGGCGCGTGTTGTTGGGAACGACAGATATTCCAATAGATGATCCCAGTGACGCAGTGTGCACCGAGGAAGAAGTGGACTACTTCTTCAAATTGGCGTCCCACGTTTTTCCGGACATCGCTCTTGATAGGTCCCAGATTGTGTACCGGTATTCTGGGGTTCGCCCGCTTCCCGCCGCAGGTGACCTTGCGCCGGGAATGGTGTCGCGCGACTACCGCATCGTGGAGGACACCCTCAATGGTGGACAGATGGTCTTGAGCCTCATCGGGGGCAAATGGACCACTTTCCGAGCACTGGGCGAGCACTTGGCGAATGAGGCATTGCGCCTGTTAGGTCACCCCCGCACGGTGTCCACCATTGGTTTGGCCATTGGAGGGGGCAGCAATTTCCCCACCACCCCGGCCCAGCGAGCCGCGTGGGTAACGAAGCACCAAGGCGCTTTGGCGGGCAACCGTGTTGAGGAGTTGCTTACTCGGTATGGGACGGTAGCAATCGGAATCATGGAGGATATTAGCCTCTACGGTGACGTGCCTCTCGTCCATACCCCCCGGTATTCCGTGGGGGAAATAACCGCTCTCGCTCAGCGCGAACACGTTGTCACACTAGGCGACATGATCTTCAGACGGACGCTCTTGGGCTTTACGGGAGATATTTCTGCTGAGAGCGTAAAAGAAATCGCGAGTATCATCGGGCCCATCCTCGGCTGGACCAAGGATGAACTTGCGAAGCAGGTTTCCGCTATCCCCCTGGAAAGGTCGCACACCCATGAGCCTTGAATTAAGGGGTATCAGCCTGTCTGATGCCACCGACGATCTTCTCTACGACGTAACTGCAGATTTCCAAAAAGGCATGAACGTTCTGGTGGGTCCGACACTCGCAGGGAAAACAACCCTGATGCGGGTGATGGCGGGGCTGGTGCCCCCCACCGAGGGCCAGATGTTCCTTAACGGGATTGACATCACATCCAAAACGGCCCGCGAACGTTCCGTATCTTTTGTCTATCAGCAGTTCATCAACTACCCCGCGATGAGCGTCTTCGACAACATCGCTTCTCCGCTGAAAGTTCTCAAAATTAAGCCCAGCAAAGCCGAAATTAAAGACCGAGTTGAAGAACTCGCGGAGCTTCTGGGCCTCACGCCACTGCTGGATAGGAAACCCTCCCAGCTCTCTGGTGGGCAACAGCAGAGAGTAGCGATTGCTCGAGCGCTCGCCCGAAAGTCTGACATTGTGCTGCTCGATGAGCCACTAGCAAACCTGGATTACAAGCTTCGCGAGCAGCTCCGTGATGAGCTGCAGAAAATTTTTTCCGACGCCGACAACGTCGTGATCTACTCGACAGCAGAGCCAGCAGAGGCGCTGGACTTCGGCGTAAAAACTTTTGTTCTGTCGCGCGGACAAATCATCCAAGAAGGTTCAGCGCTCAAATTGTACAAAGAGCCCACCAACATTGATGTGGCGCGCGTCCTCAGCGACCCGCCCATCAACCTGGTCACCTCTCATCGCAGCGGGAAGAAAACGTCGTTTGGTGACGCAAGCTTCTCCTTCGACAACGATCAGCTCGAGGACCGAACCGAGTTCACTCTTGGCATTCACCCTCACCGCATCAGCGTGGAAAGAAAAACCCCCCAAGACGTCGCTTTCACCGGGACCGTTGAGCTCGCCGAAGTTACGGGCAGCCTCACCTTTATCCACCTCGAACTGACGACGGGGGAGTACGTGGTCATCGAGGTCGATGGGGCCCACACCGTCAACCCTGATGAAGCGGTTACCGGGTATTTCCACCCGAAGCACCTTCACGGATTTGACGCCGAAACCGGAGTGGCCCTGTTTGCAACAACAAAGGTGAGTGGCTAAATGGCAACGATACGGCTCGAAAACGTCGCTCATAGTTACGACGGTGGTAAGACTTATGCCCTCAAGGAATTCAGCATGACGTGGGAGGACGGAAAAGCCTATGCACTGCTGGGCCCTTCCGGGTGCGGCAAGACAACGTTGTTGAACTTGATGTCGGGAATTGTCACCCCCTCGCAGGGACGCATCTATCTGGATGATGTTGACATCACAGATAAGCCGACCGAAGAGCGCAACATCGCTCAGGTATTCCAATTCCCCGTCCTTTACGACACGATGACGGTGCGGAGAAACCTCGAATTTCCTCTGAAGAACCGAAAAGTTCCCCCAGAGCGTATTGAAGAGCGGGTGAACTACATCGCGCAACTGTTGGGTCTTGAGGACCAGCTGGACGTGCGTCCTGCGAAGTTGCGCTCCGATTTGCAACAAATTGTGAGCCTTGGCCGCGGACTTGTGCGAGAAGATGTCGCCGCAATCCTCTTCGACGAGCCGCTCACCGTGATTGATCAAAACTTCAAGTGGACCCTGCGTACTCGTTTGAAGCGCCTCCACCTCGCAACGGGAGTCACCCTG
>JBLIEN010000074.1:0-6575 GCA_047633115.1 Pontimonas sp. | reverse complement strand
ACCTGAGGCTCTGGCTCGGGTCGCCATCGACCCACGCCAAGGTATTGACCTTGCGAAGGCCAAGGACATCGCGGCGCAGGGTGGATTCCCCGCAGATCTCATTGACGCTGTTGCTCCTGTTTTCGTTTCGCTTTACGAAGTGTTCACGGCAGAAGACGCAACACTGGTGGAGGTTAACCCTCTCGTGTTGACCCAGTCCGGTGACATTGTCGCCCTTGATGGAAAAATCACCTTGGATGAGAGTGCAGAATTCCGCCACGCCCATCACGCTGGCCTTGCTGACTCAGCTGGCGCGGACCCGCTGGAGGAGAAAGCGAAAGCCAGCGGCCTCAACTACGTGAAGCTCGATGGCGAAGTAGGGGTTATTGGAAACGGCGCTGGGCTGGTCATGTCGACTCTGGATGTTGTGGCCTATGCCGGTGAGCACTACGGCGGGGTTAAGCCAGCCAACTTCTTAGACATTGGTGGTGGAGCTTCGGCTGAAGTGATGGCCGCCGGCCTTGACGTCATCCTGGGTGACCCTCAAGTCAAGAGCGTTTTTGTTAACGTCTTTGGTGGTATCACCGCGTGTGACGCTGTGGCCAACGGCATTGTGAAAGCTTTAGAAATGATCGGCGATGGCGCCACGAAGCCTCTTGTGGTGCGCCTCGATGGCAACAACGTTGACAAAGGCCGCGACATTCTTGCCGCAGCGAACCACCCGTTGGTGACGCTGGCGGAAACCATGGACGAAGGCGCCGACAAAGCCGCCGCACTAGCGGCGAAGTAAGGAAGAAAAAGCATGTCAATTTTTTTGAACAAAGATTCAGTTGTCGTCGTTCAGGGCATCACTGGTGGCGAGGGAAGTAAGCACACTGCCCTCATGCTGGCCGCGGGCACCCACGTTGCTGGGGGAGTCAACGCCCGCAAAGCCGGCACCACCGTCACCCACGGTGACGTAGAACTTCCCGTGTTTGGCACGGTTGCGGAGGCGATGGAAAAGACCGGAGCGAATGTGTCGGTGGCTTTTGTCCCTCCAGCTTTCGCCAAAGACGCCGCCATCGAAGCTATTGATGCGGGGATTGCTTTGCTGGTCATCATCACCGAAGGAATACCAGTGCAGGACACGGCGGAACTTTGGGCTCACGCGCAGCACGTGGGAGGAACTCGCGTCATTGGGCCAAACTGCCCCGGAATCATCACCCCCGGTGTTGCGCTTGCCGGCATCACTCCCGCGACCATTACGGGCCCTGGCCCGATTGGTTTGGTCTCGAAGTCAGGAACTCTGACCTATCAAATGATGTTTGAGCTTCGCGATATTGGTTTTTCCACCGCAATCGGTATCGGTGGCGACCCGATTGTGGGGACCACCCACATTGACGCACTGGAAGCTTTTCAAAATGATCCGGACACGAAAGCAATCGTCATGATTGGCGAGATTGGCGGCGACGCAGAAGAGCGTGCTGCGGAGTTCATTAAAAATCACGTGACGAAACCTGTGGTGGGGTACGTCGCAGGCTTTACCGCCCCGGAAGGCAAGACCATGGGTCACGCTGGGGCTATTGTCTCAGGCTCTGCCGGGACCGCTCAGGCCAAGAAGGAAGCCTTGGAAGCGGCGGGTGTCGCAGTGGGAAAGACTCCTAGCGAGGCGGCTGCCTTGCTGCGCGAGGTAATGGCGACCTTGTAGATCACCCGATGGTGCGCGGTAGCTGGGGATAAGCTCAAGGCGCCATGAATGCCCGTTTTGTAGCCCTTGCCACGGTGCTCGATGTTGTGGTCCTGGTGGGCCTCGGCGTGGGTATTTTCATCGCACCGCTCACTTTGGTGTGGGCTTTTGATGATGGTTTCTCCACCGACTTAGCCACCTCTTGGGGTGTTGCGGTGGACGGTTGGCTCCTGGGCCATGGCGTTCCTTTGGCTATCTCTGTCCCCAAAGACCTTGCTGACTCTCTAGCTTTGGGAACGTTGGGGCAAAGGTTTCGCGTTGACGTTGCTTTGCTGGGAGTGGCCCTGCTCACCGTCTTGTGGGGGTATCGAATTGGTAGTCGGGAAGAAACTAAGCGCTATCCGTTGCTGACCTGGATGTTGTCCATCGGGGTGATGGTTGCGCTGAGCTGGATGCTCGTCCTGTCTTCTCCCGGGGGCATCGTCAGCATTGAGCTGATGGACGCACTGGTGAGGCCGGCACTGTTTTTGGCGGCCGGTTTGGCGTTGGCTACCTGGGCGGGCCCTAATACGGCGGGACGAACGTTGTTGCGTGAGCGCATGCCCACCAAAGCTTCCGCCATCCTGCGCTCAGGTTTTGCTGCAGGCATGGGGTCCCTTGCGGGAATGCTGGGTGTCGCGGCGTTGACCGTAGCCGGGCTACTCGTGGTGTCGTGGGTTCCGGTCATCTCGCTGTATGAATCTTTACAGCCAGGGGCTTTTGGAATCGTCGCACTCTCGATTGCGCAGCTAGCTCTGCTCCCCACGGTGGTGGTGTGGGCTTTTTCCTGGTTAGTGGGCCCCGGTTTTGCCCTCGGGGTCGGTGCGATGGTGTCACCGCTAGGCACCACATTGCAGGCCGTTCCTGCGCTGCCGCTGGCAGGGATTCTGGCTCTGGATGTGCCCGCCTGGTCGTTGGCGGTTATGGCGGTGCCGCTTGTGGTCGCTTTTACCGCGGGGCTGGCCTCACGCACCAGGTTGCTGGGGAGAAAGCGTGGGGGACTCTGGCGCACCGGAGATACGACAAGCTTTGACGAGCAGCCTCTGGTCACCATTCTTTTTACCGCGCTACTCGCCGCGGGGGTCGCTGCCGGTGCGGGTGCGATTCTTTCGAGTCTTGCCAGCGGCGGGATGGGTCCGGGCCGTTTTATCGAGGTCGGCCCCGATCCTGCCCAAATAGCGCTCTGGTGGGGCGTGGAGGTGCTGTTCGGAGTCTTACTGGGCCTCCTCTCTGGCGGGTTATCTGGCTCCCGATCTGACACTCGCCGGTAAGCTTGAGGAGTGACCTCACGGATTGTGGTTCTTCTCTCGGGCGCGGGAACCAACCTCGAGGCGCTTCTTCTGGCCCTGCCCGGGTCGGGCATTCCGGCCGAAGTGGTGGCCGTCGGGTCAGATCAAGAAGCCTCGGGTGTGCGTTATGCGGCGGACCGCGGCATTGCCACTTTTATGATTTCTCCCCACGATTACTCGAGCCGAGAAGCTTGGGGGAATGCCCTGGCTGAGGAGATCGACACCCACCGCCCGGATCTCGTTGTGTTGAGCGGATTTATGAAGCTTCTCCCCCCTGGCATGGTTTCGCGCTTTAGCCCGAGGATTATTAACACGCACCCCTCCTATCTTCCCGAATTCCCCGGCGCTCACGCGGTTCGCGAGGCGTTGGCTTCCGGGGCCTCTCACACGGGAGCCTCGGTCATCGTGGTAGATGAGGGAATCGACACGGGGAAGATACTTGCTCAGGAACGGGTTGCGATCGTGTCAGGGGAGACTGAAAAATCCCTTCACGGGCGCATCAAACTCGTGGAGCGCGCGCTGCTGCTGGAGGTTCTCGCAGACCACATTTCTGGAATCACTAAAGAAAAGGCCCGCCATGAGCTCCCCTAACCGCATTATGCCCACCAGAGCTCTTGTCTCGGTGAGCGACAAGACCCATCTGGTCGCCCTCGGTGAGGTGCTGACCGAGCACAGTATCGATATTGTTTCCACCGGCTCCACCGCGCACCAGCTGAGAGAGGCGGGTATTGCGGTCACGGAGGTGAGCGAAGTGACGGGGTTTGCGGAAGCTCTCGATGGGCGAGTGAAAACGCTGCACCCCTCCATTCACGGCGGCATTCTCGCTGATTTGCGCAAACCCGAGCACTCCCGGGCCCTGGACGAATTAGGCATTGAGGCGTTCGGTCTCGTCATCGTGAATTTGTATCCGTTTGTTGCGACCGTGGCGTCTGGCGCCACGGGGGAAGAGGTCATCGAAAACATTGATATCGGCGGACCCGCCATGGTCCGCGCGGCAGCTAAGAACTATGCGAATGTCGCAATTGTGGTGGACCCTTCTGCGTATGTGCGCCTGTTCGAGGAACTACAGGCTGGCGGTACTAGCGAATCTCATCGGCGGGAACTTGCCGGTGAAGCGTTCGCTCACACTGCTCGCTATGACTCGGCGGTGGCGCACTGGTTTGGGGAGGGCTCCCGCGTGAGTTATCACGCCGATAAGCAGAGCGAGCTTCGGTACGGAGAGAACTCTCACCAAAGTGCCGCGGTGTTTGTCACGGACCCAGAAACTCCCGGTTTGGCCAGCGCCCATGTCCTCCAGGGCAAGGAGATGTCCTATAACAATTACCTCGATGCTGACGCCGCGGTGCGAGCGGTTTTTGACCACGAGGGCCCTGCCATTGCGATCATCAAGCACCAAAATCCCTGTGGCATTGCGGGCGACGAGGTTCTGTCCACTGCTCACAGGCTTGCCCAGGAGTGCGATGCGGCCTCAGCGTTTGGAGGGGTCATCGCGAGCAATCGCAGCCTTGATGGCGATACGGCGCGCTCCATCGTGGAGATTTTCACTGAGGTTGTGGTCGCACCGGGGTTTAGTGCCGAGGCGCTCGACGTGTTGAGTACGAAGAAGAACTTGAGGGTGGTGGCGCTGCCTCCCGCTTTCAGCGTGCCACTGGTGGAGTGGAGACACATTTCTGGCGGCGTGCTCGTTCAGGATGCCGACCGCCACTTTGCCGCTGGCTCGGAGTGGACTCAGGTCGCAGGTACCGAGGTGGATTCTCACGTGCTTCGTTCGTTGGAGTTTGCTTGGCGAGCGGTGCGCGCGGTGAAGTCCAACGCGATTCTGCTGGCACAAGGATTGGCCAGCGTGGGAATTGGCATGGGCCAGGTTAATCGCGTGGATTCTGCTCGCTTAGCTGTGCAGCGAGCCGGAGAGAGAGCGAAGGGTAGCGTTGCGGCGTCCGACGCTTTCTTCCCCTTTGCGGATGGATTAGAAATTTTGCTGAAAGCCGGAGTGGTTGCGGTCGTTCAGCCTGGCGGCTCCCTCCGGGACGAGGAGGTCATTCAGGCGGCAAAAGACGCGGGCGTTGCGATGTTTTTTACGGGTGAGCGGCACTTCTTTCACTAAAGAGTGAGAGTGCCAATCTGATCGCCATATGCGGTCAGGCCCGTGTCCACAAAGCCCAGCTTTTTGAAAAAGGTGCCGGGGCCCTCTTCGCCTTGTGACCAGACCACGGTGAGGGTGGAGTTGTCTAGCGCCACTGCTTGCTCTTTGGCAGCTTCGATAGCGAACCGGCCGACACCACGACCTTGAGCGGACGCAGCGACAGTGACCCTCCAGATACAGCTGCGTAACTCTGGTTCGGCATGTTCAGAATCAAAGTGGGCACGAATGAACCCCACAACGTCTTCACCCAAGACGATGACTCGGCTCCATGTTTTGGTGTGGTCGAGAGCCGAATCTGCCTGCTCATAGGTGGTGGGAGTGACGAAAGCATCTTGGCCGGGGAGGAGTTCCAATGAGTTGGCTTGCAGCGCTGTGGACGCTGAGAGCTCTTCGAGTCGCAAGGATTCCATACATCCAATTTAGCTGGAGATGGCAAATCGTGGGGATGTATCTTGATGTAAAGATATATCCCCGGACACGAGTACACTTATGGGTGCTTCCGAACCGGGAACTGTCGAAGGGAAAAAACGTGGACAAGATTAAAGTTGAAGGCGTTGTTGTCGAGCTTGATGGCGATGAAATGACGCGCATCATCTGGCATTTTATCAAAGACCGCCTGATCCACCCTTACCTCGACATTACCCTCGAGTATTACGACTTAGGCATTGAAAAGCGCGACGAGACTGACGACCAGATCACTATCGACGCCGCGCACGCCGTCAAAAAGCACGGTGTCGGCGTGAAATGCGCCACCATCACCCCCGATGAGGACCGGGTGGAAGAGTTTGGTCTGAAAAAAATGTGGCGAAGCCCGAACGGAACCATTCGCAACATTCTGGGCGGCGTTATCTTCCGCGAGCCCATCATCATCTCGAACATTCCCCGCTTGGTTCCCGGATGGAACAAGCCGATCATCATCGGCCGCCACGCCTACGGAGATCAGTACCGTGCGACGGACTTCGTCTTCGACCGTCCCGGAACTCTCACGCTCAGCTTTCAGCCCAAAGACGGCAGTGAGGCTCGAAGCTTCGAGGTTTTTGAGGCCCCTGGGGGAGGGGTCGCTATGGCGATGTATAACTTGGATGAGTCCATCCGCGACTTCGCCAGGACGTCCCTGAACTACGGTCTCAACCGCCAGTACCCCGTCTATCTCTCGACGAAGAACACCATTCTCAAGGCGTATGACGGCCGTTTCAAAGACCTCTTTCAAGAAGTCTACGAAGCCGAGTTCGAAGCAGACTTCCTCGCTGCGGGTATCACCTATGAGCACCGCCTCATTGACGACATGGTGGCCTCCGCTATGAAGTGGGAAGGCGGCTACGTCTGGGCGACAAAGAACTATGACGGTGATGTGCAATCCGACACCGTGGCGCAGGGTTTTGGATCGCTAGGACTGATGACAAGCGTGCTCACCACTCCCGATGGGTCCATCGTGGAGGCTGAGGCCGCTCACGGCACC
>JBLIEN010000073.1:0-6595 GCA_047633115.1 Pontimonas sp. | reverse complement strand
CCACATGATTAGGAACCTCATCGAGTCGTCCATTCCCTCAGGCATGTTCCACGCCACCAATTCGGGCCACACCAGCTGGTTTCGCTTCGCCCAGCGCTTGTTTGAGCGTGCCGGCTGGGACCCCGGGCGCGTCATTGCGACGCAAAGCGTGCTCTTCCCTCGACCAGCTCCTAGGCCGTCCTGGTCCGTCCTGGACCACGCCCACTGGCAACACGCATCTTTGCCGCTCCCGCGGTCGTGGGAGAGCGCTTTCGATGACGCTTGGGCGTCCTTTATCCACCAATGGACCAGGGGCTCCTAACGCCATGAAGGTCCAGAAGACGTTAGGCCTTGTCGTCATTGGGTACCGCTCTGACGAGGTGTGGGAACCTTTCCTTGACAGTCTCCGGAGTTCCACCATTACCCCTGCAGCCATTGTGGTGGTCGAAAACTCTCCCGCAGTATCTCCCGCCCTTAGGAGCTTCCCCGACTTACCCATCACCGTCGTGCACCGCAGCGACAACCCTGGTTACGGCGCGGCAGCAAACGCTGGAGTTGCAGCCCTAAACCCCGACATGGCTCACATTGTCATTTGTAATCCCGATGTGACCGTGCATCCCACGGCGCTGGCAATGCTGCTATCGACCCTAGAAACAGACGTGCACACGGGAACGGTGGGACCCCGACTTCTCACCACAAGGGGTGAGGTCTACCCTTCTGCCCGGGCAATTCCGGGGATAAGAATTGGGATCGGGCATGCGCTCTTGGGAAATATGTGGCCCACCAATCCTTGGTCACACAAGTACCTCGGAGACTACGAACGCATGGAACCACACTCTGTGGGCTGGCTTTCTGGAGCATTCCTTCTCGTTCGCCGGGCAGCCTTTGACGCTGTGGGAGGGTTCGACGAGGGGTACTTTATGTTTTTTGAGGACGTCGACCTGGGTTTCCGTCTCAAAAGATGCGGCTTTCGCAGTATCTACGTTCCTGCGGCGGACGTCACCCACAGCGGTGCTCACGCAACTCAATCGGACATGCCCGCCATGATTTCGGCCCACCACCGCAGTGCCGCAAGATTTCTCTCCGTCCTCTATCCAAGAAAACGGCATATCTTTTTGCGCGCAGTTCTCACACTCGGCCTCAAAACCCGGTCGCTTATCGAATCCCGACTGGCGCACAACAGGGACAACAAAATCTAGCGCGGAAGCCTTTTATCCAGGACGCTCTGAGTTTGAGCCTCGCTAAAAGCCTCAAGGTAATCGGCGATGGTGGCATTCGAATTAGCGAGAATTCTCAACGCGAGGAGACCTGCGTTTTGTGCCTGGCCAATCCCCACCGTTGCCACCGGAACACCAGAGGGCATTTGAACGATCGATAGAAGCGAATCCATCCCGTCAAGCATAGTGAGGGGAATAGGAACACCAATCACGGGCAGAGTCGTCATCGACGCCACCATCCCGGGTAAATGGGCGGCTCCTCCTGCTCCCGCCACGATGACCTCAAAGCCTTGAGCCCTCGCCCTTGTAGCGAACTCCACCATTTTCTCGGGGGTTCGGTGTGCGGACACAATGTCAGATACCACTTCAACCTCGGCATCACTCAGAATGTCTACGGCCTGTTTCATGACGGGCCAGTCAGAATCTGACCCCATGATGACGGCAACCTTAGAAACTCCCACATTATTCATCGTAGTTGTCCCCCTCCAAGATTGCTCGAGCACCAAGCACCGCGGACAACGTATCTTCCACACTGCCTCCCACGGCAACGCAGTGTCCCACTTTCCGACCAGGCCGCGGCGCTTTTTGGTAGTCGTGAATCTTGACAGCAGGAAACTCCTCCGCGGAGAGCCTCGCTAAGTGTCCGTCGAGACGACCGAAGACGTTGGCCATCACTCCGACTTCCTGAATCAGCTCGGGCGCACCGAGGGGGAAATCCGCCACCGCACGCACGTGCTGCTCGAACTGGCTCGTGAGGGAAAGCTCGGTGAAAACATGACCCGAGTTATGCGGGCGCATAGCTAATTCGTTGACCAGAATTTGTCCGTCTGCTGTTTCGAAAAGCTCCACGGCAAGGACCCCCACAACATTAATCGCAGAGGCAATCGTGCTAGCGATACTTTCTGCTGTGCTTGCGCCCTCGACACTCATGCCTGGCGCCGGGGCCAACACTTCAGAGCACACCCCGTTGACCTGTCTCGTTTCCACCACGGGCCACGCGACCCATTCGCCGCTGGGCCTTCTGGCACAGAGTTGAGCAAGTTCTCGGCGAAAATCAACTTTTTCTTCGAGCAGCACCGGCCCCAGAGCGCACCACTCCTCGGCCTCTGCCCAGTTCGTAATAACACGCACTCCTTTGCCGTCATAACCGCCCACAGGAAGCTTCACGACACAGGGGAAACCTCCCACCTCCTCCAGGGCCCGTTCTCGATCAGTCGACGACTCGATAACGGTCCACCTGGGTTGCGCAACGCCGAGTTGCTGAAGGGCTCTTCGCATCACAATCTTGTTGTGGGTGAGAGCTAAAGCGCCAGGGGGTGGGTAAACGCGGACGCCCTGCGCACACAAGGCCTCCAGGTGGGCGATGGGAACATGCTCATGGTCAAAAGTAACGACATCACAGTTTCGGGCAAACGAGGTGAGCTGCTCCAGGTTCGCATAGTCCCCGACATAGGTCGCCGCCATCGCTGCCGAGGAGCCTTCAGACTCCGCAAAAACCTTCAAATCTATTCCGAGGGTGAGAGCTGCTGGAATCATCATGCGAGCCAGCTGACCGCCACCAATAACCCCTACGCTCACCACCAGTCGAGCTTATTGGTAAAGATGGTGGACATCAGCCGCCACAATCTCGACGTCATCCCCGTGAGCGTTCCTGACGATAAGGTGCCCCTCACGATTCACACCCCGCGCCAGACCGCGCCATGATTCGCCGGCGACCGGAACAACGTCAACCTCACGATTTACACTGAGCAGCTTCTCGCTGACGAAAGTGTGCGCCTGGGTACCTTCCCAGGTCTGCGATGTGCGCAAAACATCAATAAAACCGGCCAGAATCACATCGATTACAGGGTCGCCGGTCTCCATAAACTCTGACAGGGCCACAGCATTCTCGGATGGTGGCTGTCCAAGAAATCGCAGATTAAGGCCAACACCGACGATAACGCCACCATTGGGGTGCACCTCACACAGCATTCCTGCAATTTTTTTGCCCCCCACAAGGACATCGTTGGGCCACTTCAGCCCCACTCGAGGCAGACCAGCGCGTCCGAGTGCTTCCACAAGACACGCCCCAGCGAGCAACGGGATCCAGGTGAGACCGGGGCCGTGAGGAAGCGTGGGAACCATGACACTCAGCGCCAAGGATTCCCCAGGCCTGCTAATCCAAGTCCTACCCAGTCGGCCTCGACCAGCGGTTTGCTCCTCTGTTAACACAATGGAAAAAGCCGGCCAAGATTCTTTTGTCGCCATCACAGAGTTAGTTGACCCTGCCTGCTCCACGTAATGAAGCTCTATCCCGAGAGAGCGAACGAGGGGGAATTTCGTGTCGGAGTCAGTCTTCATCAAACGACATGAGTTTCACATACTCTTCGATCAGGGGCACGTTCTTTCGCACTTCTTTGAACGTTCCACTCGCCACTATTTCTCCGTTTTCCATCACATGGACCTGATCAGCGTGCTGAATCGTCGAGAGCCGATGCGCAATCACAATGACGGTCGTGTCCCGGCCAAGCGCCTGGATAGCCCCCGCGATACTGGCCTCCGTCGCGGCGTCAAGAGCACTCGTCGCCTCATCCAAAATGATGAGGCTGGGATTCGGGTAAAGGGCGCGAGCAAGCCCCAGCCTCTGTATCTGGCCGCCGCTCAATCCATCCGAATGGGAACCGAGGCTTGAGTGAATAGTGTTTTCCATAGCGGAAACATGAGGGGCGAGTTGAGCTCTTTCCAACGCGGACCAAATAGCACCCTCGTCCCACTCCTCAGGCGGCACACCCAACGCCACATTGTGGGCCACCGATCCACTCACCAGCCCCGGTTTCTGAGGAACGTAGGCCATCAAACCTGGTGACTTCTCTCGAAGCTCGCCGGGATCAATCCCTTCGATCCGCACCGATCCGCTCTCGGGGCTGTACAAGCCAAGAATTAGATCGACGAGTGTCGTTTTCCCGGCTCCTGAAGGGCCAACAATTGCCACGTAAGCTCCTGCGGGAACGTGCAAGGACACGGAGCGGATGGCCGGTCGATCGGTTCCCAAATGGGTAAAAGTCGCTTCAGCTAGGTCTACCTCAAGCCCTGGTCGCCCTGCTAAACGCTCTGAGACCTTTTCAGACAAGCTGGTGTCCGCATAGATGCTTGCATTCAAAAGTTCCGGAGTATCGCGAAGCTGAACTAAAATTTCCTGAGCCATCACTACCCAGCTTTGCATCACTCGCAGCTCGTTCCAGAGTTGCTGCAAGGGAAGGATTGCCCCCATCATCCGGAATGAACCGGCAAGGAAGATCCCTAAAGCAAGAAGACCCTCACCGAGAGTTCCACTACTCAGCTGCCACATTACAAAACCGAGGGCACCGAGGATGAGCCCACTCTCGGCAATGTAGCGCGGGAGACTCTTCAATATCGTAAGCGTCACACCCGTGCGGGCGCTCAGTTTCCGAGCTTCGATCAAGCGGGTCAGAAAATAGTCTTGCCTGGAGAGCACGGCAATCTCACGAAAACCATCCACCATCTCGAGGATGGACCCCCCTGCACCAACGGCGCCTCGCTGAACGTTCCTCCCCGAACGTAGATATCTTTTTGCCGTGATGGATTGAAGAAGAAAAACAAGGCCAGCAAAGTAGATCGCGATGAAAATTGCTGCCTGCCAATCGACTGCGACGAATAACACAAAGATGGCCACGAACAGCGTGCTCTCGACGACCAGAGTGGTCATCGAACCCAGCACGCCAGAAAAAGTGGCATTGGTGGATGGGCCCACCAGGAACTGTATCTCTGCCCGAGAATACCGACGCAAACGCTGAAGGGAGCCGCTGAAAAGATACCTCGCCACCTTGGCTGAGTTCTTAATCTCCACTCCAGACAGAAAGATGGCGGTCCAGCGAGCAAACCAAATTGCCAGCCCACCTTTGAGCATGAACAACGCCGCCACTGTCCCCACGAGCGAAATCACATTGATTGCCGTGGGTTCAGGAAGAGAAAAGCCAAACAGCTGAAATTTCTCTCCGGAGAGCCCCGTGGCTGTAATGGCCCCGAGTAACCCCATCAACGCTACCGCCACCACATCGAGGCCGTTCAGCGCAAACCGCACAGCAATTCGGATCACAAAAAGCGATTTCTCTGACTTCGTCAAGAGCGACAAGGACACGCCGGCCAACCTCAACAAACTGCGAAAACTCTTGGCATCCGCAGTATCCGATGCTTCCGCCTGGACATTGGCTTTAGCCACGGGCGGGATCATCAATCCAGCTAGAGCCGCGCGAATGAAGAATCTCCACGTCGGCGTCGACCATGATTTGGGCAAGTTCCGGCGTTAGCACTCGAGGTTCCCAGCCTGTCGCATCGGTGATTTTCGCGTGATCCCCCACCAGGGAATCCACCTCGGCTGGACGCGTATATTGTTCGTCAAACTGGACGTATTTTTCCCAGTTGAGGCCGAGTCGTTCAAAGGCGAAACCGAGAAAATCGCGAACCGAATATTGTGTCCCTGTGGCAACGACAAAGTCGTCAGGCTCATCGGCCTGAAGCATCCTCCACATCGCCTCTACATATTCAGGAGCGTAACCCCAATCGCGAATGGCCTCGAGATTGCCAAGGTGAAGCTTATCTTGCACCCCTGCGTGAATTCGCACAGCAGCCTGGGTGATCTTCTTTGTCACGAACGTCTCACCCCGTCTAGGGGATTCGTGGTTAAAAAGGATCCCATTCGTGGCAAAGAGCCCGTAGCTTTCGCGATAGTTCTTGGTGATCCAAAAGGAATACAGTTTGGCCACCCCGTAGGGAGAACGAGGATAAAAAGGAGTCGCCTCGTTTTGCGGGGGCGGACTTGCGCCGTACATTTCTGAACTCGAGGCCTGATAAAACCTAGCCTTCGAACCTGCAACGCGGATTGCCTCCAGGAGGCGAAGAGACCCCAGCCCGGTGGTGTTGCCGGTGAACTCCGGCTCATCGAAACTCACGCGAACGTGAGACTGAGCGGCAAGGTTGTAGACCTCATCGGGATCGATGGAACCGACTAAGGACATCATCCGCGCGCTGTCGCTCACGTCGCCGTAGTGGAGATAAAGGCAGGAATCCATCAGGGTGTCATCAGACAAGAGGTGATCGATTCGCCCCGTGTTAGAGCTCGAAGATCGGCGAACAACACCGTGGACCTCATACCCTTTGGAGATCAGGAGCTCAGCCAAATAGCTTCCATCTTGCCCGGTGATTCCCGTCACCAAAGCTTTCTTCACCAAAGCGTATGCCTCTCTCTCCCAAAAACCCTGCAAAATCTACAAGTCCCAATCTACCTCCGAAATAGTCTTATCGCGCCTAACCCACCTGCGGCCCAAACATTACGACGTCGCTCGCAGAAGCCTCGCGTACCGATAGAGGCGCAACACCGTGTCTACCGGGTGGCGCAGCGG
>JBLIEN010000072.1:0-6603 GCA_047633115.1 Pontimonas sp. | reverse complement strand
CCCTCCGGTGAGAAATATGGAAAGTGGGGGCACTACGAACTTCTCTCCACGCGATCGGCCAGCGACATGGAAGGAAGCGTTACCCTCGACATCAAGCTGCGAGTGGGGGACGAAGAATCTGAAGCGTCCAACACCGGAAACGGCCTGATTGCTGCGTTCCTCGGCGTACTCGACAGCCAGGGGGTCGCGATCCGACTCTTTGACTACGTGGAACACACTCTCAGCGCCAGCGGTGACGCATTAGCTGCCGCGTATGTTGAGCTTGAAATCAACGGCCGAACCCTCTGGGGAGTGGGAGTCGACGGGGATATTTCCACCGCATCCCTCAAAGCTATTGTGTCCGCGGTGAACAGAGCCCTTCGCTTCGAGACACCAGCTCCGAGCCTTGTGGAAGCACGATAGGCCCTGTAGCCGGGTGTGCCCCTGGGGTTGGCCCCTAGTGAAGAGGGGATACTAGAAGCATGCCAACCTACCGAGATGATGCCATTGTGCTGCGCACGCATCTGCTCGGGGAGGCAGACAAGATTGTGACGTTGCTGTGTCGACAGCGAGGTAAAGTGCGCGCCGTCGCAAAAGGGGTGCGTAAAACTTCCAGTCGGTTCGGCGCTCGCCTGGAACCTTTCACCGTGGTCGATGTTCAACTTTATGAGGGCAAGAGCCTCGATATTGTGCAGCAGGCGGAGACCATTGGCCCGTACTCGCTCGCCATGAGTCAAGACTATGCAAAATACACCTCCGCGATGGTGATGGTCGAGACTGCGGACACGTTAAGTGATCATGATCACCAAGAGGCTCAGTACATGTTGCTCTTAGGGGGATTGCGTTCGCTCGCCCGGGGGGAACACGAAGCCGGCTTGACCGTCGATAGTTACCTGCTGAGAGCACTCGCGCTTGCGGGTTGGTCGCCCAACCTTGAGGTCTGCGCGGTCTCGGGCGCGACTGGTGATCACCGGGCTTTCGCGGTGGCATTGGGAGGAGTAGTAGCTGACGAGGTCGCTCCTCCGGGCTCTCCTCGGTTAGCGCCCGGAGCCAAGGAATTTTTGCGCGCGTTGCTTGCAGGCGATTGGGATCATGTTGAGCAGGAGGGGGAAGCGGTGTCCTCCCAAGTGTCGGGAATTATTGCCGCCTACACGCAGTATCACCTCGAGCGCCGAGTGCGCTCTTTTGCCCACCTCGACCGAACACCTAAGCCTCAGGCTGCCGGCTCATGAGCGATTTTCTTTCGGTGGATTGGACCCAACAGAATCCGCCTGCGTTTGATGCCGCACACATCCCTGGTCATGTGGCGATTGTGATGGACGGCAATGGTCGGTGGGCGAACGCTCGGGGGCTTCCCCGAATCGACGGCCACAAAGCAGGGGAAGCGGCCCTGTTAGATGTGGTCGCAGGTGCTCTTCAAGCGGGGGTGACCCACCTCTCCGTCTATGCGTTTTCAACGGAAAACTGGAATCGATCTGCCGACGAGGTTCGGTTTCTCATGGGGTTCAACCGCGATGTTCTCCGTCGCAGACGAGACCAGCTTGATCACTGGGGTGTTCGTATTCGCTGGTCCGGGCGGAGACCAAAACTCTGGTCAAGCGTCATCAAAGACTTGGAAAGGGCGGAAGAGTTGACCCGGGCAAACACGGCCCTCACCCTTACCATGTGCGTGAACTATGGCGGACGAGCAGAAATCGTCGACGCTTTTCGCGCAATCGCCACGAAAGTGAAAGACGGACACCTTTCACCGGCTCGGATTAGCCATAAGACCGTGTCCCAACACCTTTATGTCCCTGGACATCCTGACGTTGACTTGTTTGTCCGGACCTCGGGCGAGCAGCGCACCAGTAATTTTTTGCCCTGGCAGAGCGCCTACGCGGAAATGGTCTTCCTGCCCACGTTCTGGCCAGACATGACCCGGGTTCAGCTGTGGGAGGCAATCGGGGAGTATCAGCGGCGAACCCGACGCTTCGGGGGCGCTGTTGATCAGCCGTCGCTCCCCGGCGAGGGCTCTCGCTAGACTGATACCTCTGTGTCTTGCAGGATAAACCAGTAGTGAGGGAGCACCCAGGTGGCGCCACAAAGCAAGCTTGATAGCGTCATAGCGCTGGCCAAACGCCGGGGCTTTGTCTTCCAATCGGGCGAAATATATGGTGGTTCCCGTTCGGCGTGGGATTACGGTCCACTGGGTGTGGAGCTCAAAGAGAACATCAAACGCCAGTGGTGGCGCCACATGGTCACCAGCAGACCCGACGTGGTCGGCTTAGATTCTGCTGTCATTCTTCCCACTGCCGTGTGGCAGGCTTCGGGTCACGTCGATGTGTTTACTGACCCGTTGGTGGAGTGCCTCAGCTGCCACAAGCGCTATCGAGCGGATCACCTGCTCGAGGAGTTTGAGGAAAAGAAGGGCCGCGTGCCCGAAAACGGTTTGACCGACATTGGTTGCCCTCACTGTGGAAACAAAGGCACGTTTACCGAGCCTAAAGCGTTCAGCGGGATGCTCAAAACCTTTCTCGGTCCCGTGGATGATGAGGGTGGAATGCATTATTTGCGCCCCGAAACAGCTCAGGGAATCTTCGTCAATTTTAATAATGTCGTGCAGACTGCTCGGATGAAGCCCCCCTTTGGGATTGCGCAAATCGGCAAAAGCTTCCGCAACGAAATCACTCCCGGCAATTTCATTTTCCGTACCCGCGAGTTTGAACAAATGGAGATGGAGTTCTTTGTCAAGCCTGGTGAAGATGAGCAGTGGCATCAGTATTGGATTGATCGCCGGTACGCCTGGTACACCGATTTGGGGATCAACCCCGACAATCTTCGCCTTTTTGAGCACCCGGTGGACAAGCTTTCGCACTATTCCAAGCGGACCGTGGATATCGAATACCGGTTTGGGTTTTCGTCGGGAGAGTTTGGCGAGCTTGAAGGCGTTGCCAATCGCACCGACTTTGACCTCGCGACCCATTCGAAGCATTCGGGAACAGACCTTTCCTACTTTGACCAAGCCCAGGATGAACGCTGGACTCCCTACGTGATTGAACCAGCGGCGGGGCTGACTCGTTCGCTGATGGCTTTCCTGGTCGATGCGTATGAAGAAGATGAAGCTCCCAACGCTAAGGGTGGCGTGGACAAGCGCACCGTGTTGCGCCTGGATCGTCGCCTAGCCCCCACGAAAGTCGCGGTACTGCCTCTTTCTCGCCACGAAGACCTGTCGCCCCTTGCGCAAAAAATTGCCGACGACTTGCGGTCCTACTGGAGTGTGGAGTTTGATGATGCCGGAGCGATTGGTCGACGGTATCGCCGCAATGACGAAGTGGGAACACCTTTTGCCGTGACCGTCGATTTCGAATCCCTTGACGATCATTCTGTGACGGTTCGCGAGCGCGACACGATGGCACAAGAACGGGTGTCGCTGGATAAGCTCCAGGGTTACCTCGCGCAAGCACTGATTGGAGCGTAAGGGTGGCGGGGGCTCAGACCGTATCCAAGCCTCTCTCCATTGGGCCTCTCGAGCTGAGTATCCCCGTGGTGCTGGCCCCGATGGCGGGCATTACCAACACCGCTTTTCGCCGGCTCTGCCGGGAGTACGGTGCCGGTCTCTACGTCTCTGAAATGATCACCTCGCGCGCGCTGGTGGAACGCACTCCGACAAGCATGCGTCTGATTAAGCACCATGAATCAGAAACCCCCCGCAGCATTCAGCTCTACGGTGTGGACCCCACAACGGTGTCCGAAGCGGTGAAGTTCTTGGTCGATGAGAACCTATGCGACCACATTGATCTCAACTTTGGATGCCCGGTTCCCAAGGTGACAAAGAAGGGCGGCGGGGCCGCGCTTCCCTGGAAAAAAAGTCTGTTTCGCCAGATTGTCGAGGGTGCAGTGACGGCTGCCGGAGAAATTCCTGTCACGGTGAAAATGCGCAAAGGGATTGACGAGAATCACCTCACGTTCATTGAGGCCGGTAAGTCAGCCGAAGGCGCCGGGGTGGCTTCCCTTGCCCTGCATGCGAGAACGGCGTCCCAGTATTACTCCGGAAAAGCGGACTGGGACGCTATCGGCGAACTCAAATCCGTCATCCATTCGATTCCCGTGCTGGGCAACGGGGATATTTGGAAAGCAGAGGACGCTCTTGAAATGGTCCGGCACAGCGACTGCGACGGTGTTGTGGTGGGGAGAGGATGTTTGGGGCGGCCGTGGCTTTTTGGTGATCTTCAAGAAGCTTTCCGGGGGAGCGCAAAACGGTATCGACCAGATGTTGCTGAGGTGGCGCAAGCGTTTCGGCGGCATGCTGAGTTGCTCGTGGATTTCTTTGATGGTGATGAGGCGCGAGGGTGCAGAGATGTTCGCAAACATGTCGCGTGGTATTTCAAGGGGTATCCCGTGGGTGGCGATCTGCGCGCACGTCTCGCGACGGTGGAATCGCTCCTTCAGATGGATGACTTTCTAGGAGAACTCGACCTCAGCGCACCGTATCCTGGCGACGGGGTAGAAGGCCCCAGGGGCCGGCAGGGCTCTCCTAAAAGCACCGCCCTTCCGGAGAACTGGTTGGACTCTCAGGAGCTTTCCGCTTCCCAGCGCAGCACTCTCCACCTGGCAGAAGTGGATTCCAGTGGAGGCTAAAACATATGGTCCCAGCGACACTCAACGTTTTGTGAGCCAGGTGCACTCCTCCCCGAGAGGTGATTTCGCCCGGGATCGTGGCCGTCTCCTGCACTCTTCGGCGCTCCGCCGGCTGGCGGCCAAAACCCAGGTGCTTTCCCCGTCGGCAGGCCTCGATTTTGCCCGAAACCGCTTGACCCATTCGCTCGAAGTGGCGCAAATTGGACGCGAATTGGCTTCTCGGTTGGGGCTGAACGCTGATGTGGTGGAAACAGCCTGCCTGGCACACGATATTGGCCATCCGCCGTTTGGGCACAACGGGGAGCGCGCACTCTCGGAGTGGGCTCTCGAGTGCGGTGGTTTTGAGGGAAACGCTCAAACATTCCGTTTGCTCGTTCGTTTGGAGCCCAAAGTGCAGGACGATCAGGGTGTTTCCCGAGGGCTCAACCTCACCCGCGCCAGCCTTCTTGCGAGCATGAAATACCCTTGGGCCTCCGACACCGCCGAAATGGATCCCAGCGGTCGGGAAAAGTTTGGGGTGTATCAGGAGGACAGAGAGGTTTTTGACTGGGCCAGAGAGGGCCTCGCTGACCGCGTTCTCACCCCGGAAGCTCAGGTGATGGATTTCTCTGACGATGTGGCCTACTCGGTGCATGATTTCGAAGACGCCATCGTGAACGGGTATCTGGACGCCTCGAGTTTGGGCTCTGCCACGACACGGGCCGATGTCGTGGGGGCTATGGAGCCATGGGTGGGCAACATTCCCCATGACCGCCTCGAAGCTGCCTGGGAGCGGCTGCAAAATGTGTTGCTCTCTGTGTCGGATTACCAGGGGACACGGGCGGATTTGGCGCGGTTGAAGAAAATCACCAGCACCTTGATTGGGCGCTTTGCCGTGACATCAGAGATTGCGGCAGAAGGAAACGTCAGCTCCCTTCACGTTCCCGAGAGCACTCGGGATGAGATTGCTCTACTCAAGGGCATTGTCGCCATCCATGTGATGTCTCACACCACGCGTCAACCGCTCTATCTCTACCAGCGCGATGTCGTCAAAAGCCTTGCCGATGCTCTGAGGACAGAGCCTGCGCATCTGGATGCGGTGTTCGCCGAGGACTTCCAACGCGCCCAAGACACGATCGCCCAGCACCGCGTCATTGTGGACCAGGTGGCTTCGATGACGGATCAGTCCGCCACGCTGCTCCATCAGCGCCTCGGTTTTGCCTAGCTCTCCACAGTTCTCACGCCCCCAGCAGCTGGCGGATGGAGCTAACTAGACTGTCAATGTGGCGGGAAAAATAAAGCGCAGCGACATTGACGAGGTTCGCACTCGTATCAACATTGCGGACGTCGTTGGAGACTATGTGTCGCTCAAAACCGCCGGCGCGGGCTCCATGAAGGGCCTCTGTCCTTTTCACGATGAACGCAGTCCCAGCTTCCACGTTCGCCCCCAGGCGGGTTTCTACCACTGCTTTGGCTGCGGTGAAGGAGGAGATGTGTATTCCTTCCTCCAGAAGGTAGATCACCTGAGTTTTCACGAGTCGGTAGAACGTTTGGCCGGCAAACTTGGGTACACACTGCAGTACGAAGAAGGCGGCCAAGCCCCCGACACCAGCAACCGGGCGAGGTTGCTTGAAGCCAATGGCGCTGCGGAAAAATTCTTCCGCGAGCAACTGCTCAGCGCTGAAGCCGAGGCGGGACGAACATTCCTGGGTGAGCGAGGGTTCGATGCTCTCGCTGCCGAAAAATTTGGCGTCGGATACGCCCCGAACTCGTTCGACACCCTCTCTCGGTACCTGACGGGAAAAGGTTTCACGATTCCTGAGCTGATTGAGGCGGGACTGCTCTCTCAGGGCGATCGAGGCTCGTATGACCGTTTTCGGGGCCGCCTGGTCTGGCCTATTCGTGATGTGTCTGGCCAGACCATCGGGTTTGGCGCGAGAAAGCTTCGCGATGATGACCAAGGGCCGAAGTATCTCAACACCCCGGAAACCCCGGTCTACCATAAATCTCGGGTGCTCTACGGGCTCG
>JBLIEN010000071.1:0-6782 GCA_047633115.1 Pontimonas sp. | reverse complement strand
TCACTGGGCTCAATCCCAAGCGGGCTTTGTCGTCAGCGCAGAAAACCTCGTTATCGCTTCGGACACCGAGGTTCTCGACGCAGAAACGTGGCGTTGGGAAGCGGGCGCCCGAATCCAGCTTGTCGGAGGGGCGCAGCGCAGCGCACATTTCACCGCAACGCTTGCCGGGGTGGAGTCTCCCGTATCTGGTGCGCTCCAGGTTGGCGGTTACGCTCTGCCCAGCGAAGCCTCCCGGGTGCGTCAGCTCGTCTGTCTGGTGGAGATCAACGAGGAGATTTCTCTTCGCACTCTTGAAGACCTCGTTATCGAGATAATGGCCCATCACAGCAACTCAAAAGGGTCACCTCGAGACACCGCCTTTGCGCTCGCAAAGGTTGTAACCGATGTGAACGCTCTGTGCAGGGAAGTGTGTGACCCCTCCGAGCGCATGCACGTAACCCGCACGAGCGTTCCTTCGCTCCTGCCTCATCGTCAGAGAATTGTGATTCTTTCAGCACTCGCGGTTATCGAGAACGCTCCCGTGTGTGTTGTTGGTGGCGGAGCCCCCGTGTCCAACGCCGATGACGCATCGTTGTGGTGGCAGGGGCTTAACCACTTTGCCCACCCCGACCAGGTGATTGTTCTGTGGTCGGCCACAGGTCCTTCGCCCGAAAATATCTCGCCACTCACAGTGGGTGCCCAGGCGGATGAAGGACCCTCCCTCGCAGGAAAAGCGCGATGATGCCGTCGATGACACGTTCGAGCGGTCGCCTGTGGATGGGGGGCGCGATTCTGATGCCCCTGGTCATTATCGGCAGTCTCCTCGGCCTCACCGCCAGTGCGGATACCGCCCTCGAGCGCATCCCTGTCGCTTTAGTCAACAACGATGAGCTTGTCACTACTACCAACGACGACGGTGAGGAGGAGTTCATCCTGGCCTCACGGCCTCTCATCACCGAACTGATCACCAGCGAAACAACCAGCGTGGACTGGGTGATCACCAGCACCGAAGCTGCCAACACGCTCCTCGCTAGCGGCGAGGTCTATGCGGTGTTTGAGATACCCTCTGATTTTTCCCAAGCAGTGTCCAGTTTGAGCACTTCAGATCCTCGACAAGCCACTTTCACGATTCGGACCGACCCCACCCGAAGTTACCTGTCAGGAGTCGTTGGCGATCAGCTGGGTGATTCGATCGGCAAAGCTCTCAGCGTCGAGTTTGCCGAACAAACCACGAAGGGTCTGTTCACTGTAATTGTGGACCTAGGGGATGCTTTTGGCGAAGCTGCCGATGCTGCAGCCACTATCTCGGAGGGCACCACTGATCTGTCCGACGGCATCAACACTCTTGCCGAAGGCATGCCCGAACTGGATGAGGGGGCCACAGATTTGGCGGAAGGGTACGCCACCTTCGATACCGGACTTGGCGATTACACCGCCGGAGTGACTGCTCTGTCCGACGGTCTGGATTCTCTCCAAGTGGGAACCAGCAGCCTTGGCGATCTCTCTGCGGGCGTCAGCGACTACACGACCGGCGTTTCTTCGCTGTCGTCGACTCTGACTTCCCTGAACGCCTACATCGCTTCGTTGCCCAATTCAACTGGGAGGTCGACTCTCCAGGTCATTGAAGCAAACTTGTCGACCGCAGCCTCCGGTGGCTCCACTTTGTCCAGCGAGACAACGACTGCGCTCTCGGGCATCACCACCGGGGTGCGGGAAATTGATAAAGGGGCGGACGCTCTGGACCTGTCAGGACAAGAAATCATGTCAGCGTCTGGTGAATTCCGGGATGCGACCGATACCTTTGCCAACGGCATTACGGACCTTTCCACTGGCGTCACAGATCTCAACTCAGGCGCCGCTGAGCTCGCCGAAGGCATGGACGAATTTGCCACGGGGCTCTCTGAGGGAGCAGACGAAATCCAGAATGCGGCCACCACTGTTCCCACGGCTCAAGCGCTCACTGCGCTGACGTCTCCCGTGGTGTTTTCCAGCGAAGACCGCTCCGATGCGGTCACTGCTCAAACCAGCCTGGCGAGCATCATCATTCCTTTGGGGCTGTGGCTGGTCGTTCTCGTGACCCTCCTCATCGCCCCGCGACTTTCCTCTCACGCCCTCACGAGCACTTCGCGGCCCGCCCGCCTGGTCCGCACAAGTGCTGGCCCATTACTGGGGATCGCATCGGTCCAAGCTCTCTTCGCGCTGACACTTCTTCACACCCTCGGCGGTGCCAGCTGGTCGACACTGGGAGCGAGCGCTGGCGTTATTATCGCCGGGGTTTGCGCCTTTCTTAGCCTTCACTATCTCGTCTGGGTATGGCGTTCTTCCTGGCTTCCGGGCCTCTCCATTGGGTTTGGGGTGCTTCAGATCGCCAGTATTGGCACGCTGGTTCCCAATGAAATTTTCCCTGCTCCTTATCGAGTATTCGAAGGCCTCACCCCTGTGTCGTGGTTCACTGACGCTCTTCTGGCCGGCATATCCGGTGGCGACTCAGCCCGAGTCATCGGCGGGATGGTTGCACTGGTTTCAGTCGGCGCCCTCGCAATGGCGGTCAGCGTTCCGTTGATGAAGCGCCGGCAAACTCGGGAACTTCGCTCGCGCCTGGGCCTCACACCCCTTCCCCAGCTGACGAGCGTCGTCCCTTAGTCAACAACGCTGAAGGACAAGCGGTCTCGAGAGGGCGTTGGCGTGTACAGGGCACAGTTCAGCAGGGTGGGCAACAACCGTTGTCCTCCCTGCGCTACTTCGTTATCGATGTCCGACAGGACCCTCTGGTCCGTTCCCGGGGACCGAGCAACCTCCCCGGATGCGGAGACGACATTAGAAGCGTTCCTGGCTTGTCGTGACAGTACGACGAATCACGGTTGCGAGGCAACCGCCAGGATGGCCCAAAACCTCGGATGTGAGGTGACATGTGTCGGTGGCGCCATCATCAACGTCTTTGAGATCGACACCGCTAGCTGCGCGAGTCTTCGCGGTAAAGGTGCCACCGGCGTCTGCACAGCAGAGCTAAAAAGAATTCTGCGGGCTCACGGCAGGGTTTCACCCAGCAAGAGCCCGGGCCCCACTAAAAGTTTCTACAGTGCGCTGTGCACCTTGGCGACCCGGGCGGACAGATTTCCCGCCAAAAATTCGCTGACGATATCGTCGTTGAATGTCTCGTAAATGGTGCGGAGGTGAGAAGCCCTGAAGTCTCGACGGGAAAAAAGCTTACCTTGCGCTTTTTGAGGGATAAAAGGGAATTCCTTTCCTGCCATCATCTGCTCGACGATGCTCACAAAATCTCGGGTCGCCACTTCTACCGCTCGTGCTCCGACATCATGAATTCCGTCGCCAGCCGAGAGAGTGGGAACAGACTGGTGAAGAATGTTTCCCGCATCAGGGCTCGCGGTCACCCGGTGGAAAGTGGCACCAGCAAAGTTGGGCTCGAGGAAGTAAAAAGGCCAGAAGAGCGTCGCAGCACCCCGATACCAGGGTGAAAGCCCCAAATGAAGGTTGATGGTGTTCTCAGGAAGCGTCTCGAAAAGCGGCGCTTTGATGAGGTCTGGACCAAACACTATGGCGAGGTCAGGTTTCTGGGACAAGACAAACTGTGCCGCGGAGGCAGAATTCAGGTCCTCTGGGCCGCACAGGAAGGTGGGAATATCCCGGTAGGTTTCCTCGGCAGAGATGTGACCAAAATGGGAGTCTTCCACAGAGAATCGGGTACGAAAGTGTCGCTCAAAAAGCTTCTGATCTCTTTCCAGCAAATTTTCCGGCATCGCAGGGAGCTGGTCCTCGCGCTGCATGACAATCGCGGAAAATTCTGCCTCTAAGGGGAGGAGGCTTCGGAAAAAGTGCAGGTGCCGATTATGGGTCCCCGAAATCAAGAGAATCTTCACGCTACGTCCTGTCTATGAGGTCAAGGCTGAGGAGCTGATCGACGAGAGGTCTCAGCTTTTCTTCACTCGTCGAGAGGATCTTGGCCACTTTGCTAAGCGGAGTGTGTCCATCCAAATAAAACAGGAGCCACAAAATAAGGGACAGGTCCGGCTTCTCTCCCGCTATCGGTGTGATAGCTCCGCCCAGGGTGGGGTACAAGTTGTGCCGTGACAGCATTACTTCACCATGTGGCCGGGTGTTTTTGAAAAACTCTAGTTTCTCTATCGCCGAAATTACGTCAAGGTACATGTCGAGGCCCGCCTCGATCTGTGTACCCGTCACCAGATCAAGGTTGTCGGCAGAGGTGTGGTACTCGGGATACTCGTGGTACCGATCCTGACAGATGGTGCCGGTGTTGATGCGGAACCCTTGCGAGGAGAATTGTCTTTCGTCCGCCCCGTGGATGTCGAAAGGGTAGTCCTTATAAGGAATCCCGCGGTGATCAAATGCATCCTCAATGACGTCGTTGAGCCAATGGTCGCTATTCCACGTTTTTTTGACCCCGAAACCTCCGGGTCCGCCGATGGTGGTGATTTCCAAGGCCGCTTCAACATGGGACAAACGGGCTCTATTTTCGTGGAGATACGTTATCGCGCCAATCGTCTCTGGGACGAAAATGATGCGATAACTCCAGTTTCGTGTCGGCAAACTCGAAATGTATTTCGCGAGAAAAGCGGTCACCAGCATCCCGCTCACCCCGTCGTTGGCCATATAGGGGTGGCAGATGTAACAAGAGATGAGAATCTCACGCTTGGACTCCCCGGGAATAAGCACCTCCCCATAGGTCAAGCTGCCGGAAAAGTGCTCAGTGTCTATCAGTACTCTGAACCCTCCGCTCAGATTCTGCAGCTCGGCATACTGGTCGTGGGTGAGGCAAAATCCCCACTCTGAGCGGTAATAGGACGTCCGGTACGGGATGACCTCGGGAAGATCAGGGTGAACATGCAAATGCGGCTGCAGTTCCTCCCAGGACAGTGTCTGGTCAATAGCCGTGCTGTAACCCACGAGATGAAGGGCGTTCTCCTCGAAGCTCACAATTTTGCGACCCTCAGAATCGGCTATCCATGCTTCCCTAACCGACCACTCTTTAGGAACCGTCCAGTCAAAAACTTCGACGTCAGAGGCCACTTCATGCGTGGCAATGGGCGAGATTTCGCTGAGTATTCGCAGTGTTTCTCTATTGGCTGCGCCGGTGATGCTTCTTGGCATCGGAAAAAGGCGCCGCAGATAGGCCGAAATTTCGGGCTCAACACTGGAACTCATTCATCCGCCTTCTACTCGTGAGGTGACCCCACTCGCCGTCAGACGAAAACCGGAGGTGGGCCAAAGATTGTTTTAAGCCTAACCCACACAAGGACGCCATTCTTGCCCCGAAACGAGCACTGCACCTGAGCAGCAGACGACTTTCTGACCCACACGGAGGTGACGAACTATTCCTGCTAACAACCGCTACCCCACATTCCCCCCAGGTATCCCCCGCGGGATCCAATACCCGGCTCGCTAGCTCAGAATATCTTTCGTAGTAAATCTCCCATAGGCCAGCGCCCCAAACACCGCGACATAGCCAAGCTGGAGCAAAGCGTTAGACCCAAAGCTGGAAAGCTCGATGGGCTGCCTGAGGATGTCGGCGAAATCTAGCCAGTAGTGGGTGAAAAGATATTCGTGGAGCCAGGAAAACTGGGGAAGATTGTCCAGGATCTGGCTCACTCCACTGGTGACAAGCACACCCGTCATGGCGCCCACGGGGATAGTGGTCAACGTGGAGATAAACAATCCAATGGCGAGCATCCCCGTCATCGACACCGTGGTGTAGAGGGCGACGAGCGCCATTCTCCCCAACGCTTCGCCCACACCAATAACATCTCCGCTTAGCAACGTCACCGGTCCGATGGGGAACAAAATCGCGCCGATCAATGCACCGGCCACCATCAAGATAAAAGTGCCGGCGAGCGTGAAAGCGATCGTCCCCAAGTATTTGACGACGAGGAGCCTGATGCGACTCACTGGTGCAATCAACAGATACCGCAGGGTGCCTTGTCCCGCTTCACCGGCGATAGTGTCACCCGCCACAACGGAAATGGTCAGGGGCAAAAACAAGGGCATGGCCAGGAGCATGGCCGTGAATCCCGTGAATAGGCCGTTTTGAGTCACCCTGTCTAAGAACGGCGGGCCCTCACCTGGAGCCAAACGATCAGAGCTCAACGCAACGGCGAGGGCCAGAAGGATAGGAATCAACGCAATAGCCGCCAACATGGCCCAGGTTCGCCGACGGGTGAACATAACTTGAAGCTCAGAGAGCATCAGGGACCAACTTACCGATCTAGCGAACAACCTCGAAGCCCTCTCCGGTAAGTTCGACAAAATACTCTTCAAGATTGGGGCGCTCCAGCCGTATCGCGCTGACGCGAATCTTTTCTTTCACCAGCATCTCGTTGAGTAATCCCACATCAGTCGTCGATGGGACCGGTGCGGTGAGCGTGTTTCCCGTTACGACAATGGGCGTCACACCGTGCTCAGTGAGAACACTGATGGAAGCATCAATCTGGTCAACCTCCACAATTAACCGAGTGTCGCCCCGGGACTGCAGCTCCGCCAGGGAACCCTGCGCGACGATAGACCCTGCGGACATTACCGCCACATGTGTACAGAGTTGCTCGATTTCTAGGAGGAGGTGACTGGACAGAAATATGGTGATGCCCTCCGCTGCCAAAGTTCGCACCAGGTTTCGTACTTCCCGGGTTCCCTGCGGATCAAGCCCGTTCGTTGGTTCGTCAAGGATCAACAGCTCTCGGGGCCTGAGAAGTGCGTTCGCAAGACCAAGCCGTTGCTTCATTCCTAGAGAATAAGCTCCGGCTTTCTTCGCAGCCGCGTTCGCCAGCCCCACT
>JBLIEN010000070.1:0-6901 GCA_047633115.1 Pontimonas sp. | reverse complement strand
CCCCACATCGACCAACCCCATTGCCTCGATTTTTGCCTGGACCAGAGGCTTGATGCACCGCGGGAAGCTCGATGGGAACCAGGCGCTGATTACGTTTGCCACAACGCTTGAGGACGTTGTGATCAAGAGCGTGGAAGCCGGAGCTATGACCAAGGACCTCGCTCTTTTGGTGGGTCCCGACCAGGGGTGGCAGACTACGGAGGAATTCTTGGCTACATTGGACAGCAACCTCAGCAGCCGCCTCGCGAGCTAGCGCAAATACCCCCAGGGGTATAAAGTAAAGGCATCGTGAAAAGTACAGACCCGAAGGAGAGCCATCGTGTGTAGCCCAGCGCGTTGCAATCGTTGCAGCAAAGTCACCTGGACCGGGTGCGGAGAACACATAGAAGAGGCTTTGGCCGCCTACACAACAGACGAACGCTGCTCGTGCCCCGAGCCCAAAATTAACCAGAGCGCCTCAGGAGTAGCCCGAAGTACTCCTAGTTAAAGATGATGGTGCGCACACCATCGAGCACGATGCGGTGCTCAGAGAACCACCGCACTGCTTGTGTTAACGTGCGAGATTCTTCGTCCTGACCCGTGGCTTTGAGTTCGCTGGGTGACTGCGAGTGGTCCACTCGAACGACGTTCTGTTCGATGATGGGCCCTTCATCCAAATCACTCGTGACAAAGTGTGCAGTTGCTCCAATAAGTTTCACTCCGCGTTGGTGGGCCTGGCGATAGGGGTCTGCACCTTTAAAACCGGGGAGAAACGAGTGGTGGATGTTGATCGCCCGCCCCTCCAATGCCCGACAAACCTCGGGGCTGAGCATCTGCATGTACCGAGCGAGCACGACAAGTTCGATGTCGTGCTCCTCGACCATCCGGAGAAGGTGAGCTTCAAAGGCTTCCTTCTCCGAAGGAGAAGAAATGGGGTGTGACCAAAAAGGCGCGTCATAAAACTCCACCAGCGGCCGCAGCGTGTCGTGATTAGACATCACCAGGGGAATGGTGATGCTCAGATGGCCGTCGCGCTGTCTAAACAACAAGTCGGTGAGGGTGTGGCCTGCGTGAGAGGTGAGTATCAGTGTGCGCAGGGGGCGGCCGAGTGTATTGACCTCAGCGCTCATGTCGTAGTGCCCCACTACCGGCGCGAGTGCCCTCGAAAACGTTGTGTGGTCCTGGGGGGTTTCGACCTGCAACCGCATGAAGAAGCGACCTGTGTCGTCGCTGGAAAATTGTTGGGACTCGGTGATGTTCCCCTGCGCGGTCACGATTGCCCCACTAATGGCATGCACAATACCCGGCTGGTCATTACAGGCCAGGGTCACAATGAAGTGTGAAGAGGAGTCGCTCACCCCCATAGTTTAGGGTTCGGGTTCGCCGAGCGTTCACGGTAATTCAGCGGTCACACTCGGTAGGCTAAGCGGACGTAACTGGCGCAGAGATGGATCACCATCGGGGAGCGTAAAAAAAGTGTGTTGGCCGTGCGCCTGGGCTTCGCAAACACGCCATCCATGTATGCAAGGGAGAGCCCCATGAACACATTTAGCCAGAGCCTCGCCGAAGTTGATCCCGAAATCCAAGATGTTCTTGACAAAGAACTTGGTCGCCAACGCGGCACGTTGGAAATGATTGCAAGCGAAAACTTCGTCCCTCACGCTGTCTTGGAAGCCCAAGGCAGCGTGTTGACCAACAAGTACGCAGAAGGGTACCCAGGCAGGCGGTACTACGGCGGGTGCGAGTTTGTTGACATTGCAGAGAACCTCGCCATTGAGCGGGCTAAGAAGCTCTTTGGTGCTGCCTACGCCAACGTGCAACCCCACTCGGGGGCCAGCGCCAGCGCCGCGGTGCTTCACGCTCTCGCTCAGCCTGGTGAGACCATTCTCGGGTTAGAGCTCGCTCATGGTGGACACCTCACCCACGGGATGAGGCTCAACTTTTCCGGCAAGGTCTATAACGCGACGTCCTACGGTGTGGACCCCACAACATTCCTCCTCGACATGGATGTCGTGAGGGATAAAGCCTTGGAGCACAAGCCCAAAGTGCTTATCGCCGGGTGGTCGGCCTACACCCGTCAGACTGATTTTGCGGCCTTCCGCGCCATTGCGGACGAGGTGGGTGCCTACCTGTGGGTCGACATGGCCCACTTTGCCGGCCTTGTTGCCGCGGGTCTCCACCCTTCCCCCATCCCGCACGCCGATGTTGTGTCCACCACCGTGCACAAAACTCTCGGGGGTCCGCGCTCAGGGTTGATTCTGAGCCGGGACGAGGGGCTCGCAAAAAAGCTGAACTCAGCGGTATTCCCGGGCCAGCAGGGCGGCCCATTGATGCATGTGATTGCAGCAAAAGCGATCGCTTTCAAGCTCGCGATGGAACCAGACTTTAAAGAGCGCCAGGAACGCACCATTCGGGGAGCTCAGGCGATTGCCTCCCGGCTGGTCGCGGAAGATTCACAGGCCGCGGGCGTCGATGTTCTCACGGGGGGAACGGATGTTCACTTAGCGCTGGTGGACCTGCGAAATTCACCCCTAGATGGCCAGCAAGCAGAAGATCTTCTGCACACCGTGGGAATCACGGTCAATCGGAACGCGGTTCCTTTCGACCCCCGACCGCCGATGGTGACCTCCGGTGTTCGCATCGGAACTCCAGCGCTAGCAACCAGAGGCTTTGGTGACGCTGAATTTAGCGAAGTCGCAGACATCATCGCCCACACGCTGATGGGCAAGCCCGACGTGGCAGCGTTGCAAGCCCGAGTGGCATCGCTCACGAACGCGTGGCCGCTGTATCCCGAACTGGGTTAGGCCATGATGGTCGCGCAAAAACTTGACGGCACAGCAACCGCAGCTGCTATCAAATCGCAGCTGCGGGAGCGTGTGTCCCATCTAGTAAGCCAAGGAATTACGCCTGGTCTCGGTACTCTCCTGGTGGGGCAAGACCCAGGGTCGCAGTGGTACGTCGCAGGCAAGCACAAAGACTGCGCAGAAGTCGGCATCGCGTCTTTCCGTACAGATCTGCCGGAGACTGCAGCCAGGGAAGACGTTCTGAAGGCGGTAGAAGATTTTAACCTAAACCCCCTCGTCACCGGTTACATTGTGCAATTGCCTCTGCCTTCTCATCTGGACACGAATGGGATTCTGGAACGGATAGACCCCCATAAAGACGCGGACGGTCTTCACCCGATGAACCTGGGTCGCCTGGTCAACACAGTCGGCGGGGAGTTGAATTCGCCGCTGCCGTGCACCCCGCAGGGAATTGTCGAGCTGGTGGAGAGGGCGGGGGTGTCCTTCGAAGGTGCGCACGTTGTCGTGCTCGGACGAGGAGTCACCGTGGGGCGTCCCATTGGATTGCTCCTCACCAGACGTGGGATCGATGCCACCGTCACCCTGACTCACACCAAAACACGAAATCTCTCCCAGCTGGTGTCGCAAGCTGACGTCGTCGTGGCCGCCGCGGGCGTGGCCCGCATGGTGACAGCAGACATGGTGAAACCCGGAGCCATCGTGTTGGACGTGGGCGTCAGTAGAGAAGTAGTGGACGGGCGTTCCGTCGTGGTGGGAGACGTCGACGAGGGTGTCTGGAATGTAGCGAGTTTTGTCTCCCCTAACCCCGGCGGAGTGGGACCCATGACGAGGGCGTTGTTGTTGCGTAATGTGGTGGACATGGCACAACGGGTGGTGGTGTAAATGGCGAAGCTGTATTTCCGTTATGGAGCCATGAATTCGGGTAAGTCAACGGCCCTTTTGCAAGCCGCCTACAACTATGAGGAGCGCGGCCAACGCGTTCTTTTGGCTAAACCTATGGTCGACACCAAAGGCGATCGCACTGTGGTGTCGCGACTGGGCGTTTCTCGAGCAGTGAACCTCGTGGTGGGGCCTGGCACCGATGTCCTCCACCTCGTGGATACCGAAGTGGAGCGCATTAAACGCGAGGAGGCTACCGTGGTGTCGTGCCTGCTACTCGATGAATCACAGTTTCTCTCACCGCGGCAAGTCGATGACCTCCTCATCCTTGCCTTGCGCCGCAACATCCCTGTCTTAGCGTATGGAATCAGGACGGATTTTCAGACCGTAGCGTTCCCCGGGTCGCGAAGGCTTTTGGAAATAGCGCACTCTCTCGAGGAACTCAAGACAATTTGCCGCTGTGGCCGCAAGGCCATGTTTAACGGCAGAACGGTCAATGGGGCTTTCGTTTTTGACGGCGCCCAGGTCGCGATTGATGGCGACCAGGTCACCTATGAATCGCTATGTGGCGAGTGCTATCTCGATGAAAGCGGTGGGCGATTGGGGAGCGGTTATCTGCCCGTGGAGGACACGGCCGAACTTTCCGGTCCTGATTCGGACTTTAGCTAGTCAGAATATTCTGCCGCTGAACGTCAGAATGTCTCTGAGGAGCCAGGGCCTGGGGGAGCAAGAAAACAGCCTCTCTGGTGTCATGACATTCCCAGGCCCTGGAGGGATGTCGGCAGGAGAAAAGCGCCTGACCTTCCAGCTTTTCCGGACCGCTTAGCACCGTGGAAGACTCTTTTGGATAATCTGCGTCCCGGCCGAACTAAGAGTTTTTGGTGTGGTGGGAGACATCCCAGTGGTCGGGGTGACAGGAATTGAACCTGCGACCTCGTCGTCCCGAACGACGCGCGCTACCAAGCTGCGCCACACCCCGCGATGTGGTTCTCCCCTCACGGGCAGGGCTCAATCGTAGCCGATATCCTCGCCGACCAAAGTGACAAGGACAGCTTCGGGCGGACAAAACAGTCGAAGAGGCGCGTAGATGCTGGTGCCCAAACCTGCAGAAACTTCGAGGAAGCTCGAACGCGAAGCGTGGCGCCACACGCTCACTCCGGATGCTTGATCTAGCGGCAAATCGCAGTTTGTGGTGAGCGCTCGTCCGCCCGGGAAACACACTTGGCCACCGTGAGTGTGACCGGCAAAAATTACCTCTGCTCCCTGGGTGACAAAGGCATCAAGGACACGGCGATAAGGCGCGTGGGTCACCCCAATAGTCGTGATGGAGTGATGGGGTCGGGGGGTGTCATCTTCTTGCTCACGCAGGCTTTCTACAATGCCTGGGAGCTTGCCGACCTCGTCGAGGCCGTCATGAGCATCCCCCATGCCGACAAAGTCCAGGGTGGAGCCTCTGAGCAACATTCTTACCGCGGCGTTGTCGACGTCATGCCATCCCAAGACCTCGGTGTAGAGGCGCAGGAGGCCCTCAAAATCCAGAGCAGTACCTTCGTGCGCACCCGGAGAGGAGGGCGCCATCAGATAGGCCAGCGGGTTTTTCCATCGTGGCGCCGTGTGGTCGTTTGAACCGTGCGTGACCACGCCGGGAATTCCCGCCAGAGGCATGAGAGCCTCGGTGAGCGCCGAGAGACCGTCGGGGTGTCCTAAGAAATCTCCGGTTCCGATAACAAAATCTGGTTGCGTGTCCGCGAGAGCACGAATCCACGAAATTGCGCCGCTGTGCCAGGGTGCCATGTGCAGGTCACTTAGGTGCAATACCGAAATGGGATCGCTGCCCGCATCTAACACCGGGAGTGTTTCACGCCGAAGGTGGAAGCGAGTTCTTTCCGCTGTGGCACCCCAGAGCGCCGACGCTAAAGTGAGTGCTCCCAGTCCAGCGAGAGCGAGGCTTGATCGGCGCATGGCTAACCTCCCGCCCCACAGGCCACACTCATTTGAATTCCTGCGTAGCCCCAGATTTGACTGCCTGCTCCCACGCTCTGGGAACGAACGGTTCCCGAGCCAGGATCAGCGGAAACGCTTCCCTCACCGCACGAGTAGGAGCGGGGTCCCGTCATATTCATCGAATCAAGAGTCTCATTGGCCTGAGCCACAGAAAGCCCCACCACATTAGGCATGATGGCATCGCCCAGAATTTCTCCTCCGGGACCGCTGCCTCCCGAGGTCACCCGCACCGTCATACCCCGGGCGAGATAGGTACCAGCGGCAGGCTCAAACAGCAGCACAGTGCCCGCATCAAACCCCGCGGTGACTTCGAGCTTGAGCCCCAAGCCTTCGACGAGAACGGTGGCTTCATCCACCGTCATTCCGACGATGTCGGGAAGTTCAATTCCGCTTCCGCGCAGCAGACGCTCAGATGCGGCGGGGAAATCTTCACCACCGTACTGATCATTGGCCTCCTGCATGACGACTCGCCAAATACTGTGGCGGAGACTTGTTCCATTACGGTAATTGCTTAGTTTGTAGTCGCCCACAATGTTTCCTACCCAGACGGCGGTGGCCACACTCGTGCTGGAGCCCACCATCCAGGTTTGCTGTTGAGAGTCCGTAGTTCCTGTTTTGCCGATCACGGGCACAGATCCGCCTGGGTTCGACGCCGATCCGGTCCCTCCGGTGATGACCGACCTCATCGGCGCTGCGGCTGCGGCGGCGATGTCCGGGGTGATTCCCTGCCGGCACCGGACGCTCTGACCGGAGATGGGTGTTCCCTCGGCGGTCACAAAACGGTCAATGACGATGGCCTCGCATGCCACCCCACCGTTGGCGATTCCACCGAAGGCGCCCGCCATCGTGAGGGGTGCAATTTCGTTTGTGCCCAACACTGCAGAAGGGTTGGTCTGCAAAATTCCGCCATCCGCGCGGTGAACCAGGAGCGATTCGGCCGCGGAGCGGATCTCGCACTGGTCGAGCTGCTCCCCAATCGAAGCGTAGGCGGAGTTGATAGAACGCACCGTGGCTTCAAAAACGGTTGCCGCGGGAAGAAGCAAGTCTTGAGAGTTTCTAAACTCCCACAACCCAGCCCAGGGCCCGCCGCCATCACCGCAGGTGTCTAAAAAGTTTGCCTGTTCCAGTTCCATCCGCGACGCATCGACAACTTCATTGAGACCGTAACCTCGCTGCAACCAAGCGATTAAAGCAAACACTTTGTAGGTCGAGCCGACCTGGAAACCGCTGGAGCC
>JBLIEN010000069.1:0-6948 GCA_047633115.1 Pontimonas sp. | reverse complement strand
ACCATCGACACCGATGAGGAGACATGGGATACCCGCCTCGAGGATGAGCCCGGCGTCCGTCCAGAACGGTTCGCCGCGGAGTGCCGCCGGCCGGCCGAGCACGCGCTCGGCGCTGTCGGCGACAGCGCGCACAATCGGCCCGTTCGCATCCGCTTCGAATGCGCCCCTTGCAACGAGCCTCCGAAGCTCGAACTGAAAATCTGCGTGGGCGGCCGCGAGAATGTCGAGCAGGTCGCGCAATTCCGCCTCGACGGAGTCCGGTATCTCCCCTGGCAGCATGCGCCGCTCGATCGTGAGGGTGCATGAATCAGCAACGGTGGCGGCGTCCGTCCCGCCTGAAATCATGGACACCCGCACGGCGCTGTGGCCCAGCTGCGGATGCGGCGGCGCAGACTCGAGACGCGATCCCAAGTCGTCTAGCGCGCGCGTAACAAACCCGGCGTGAACAATCGCATCCACTCCCTGCTGGGGCATGGACCCGTGGGCCGCCAGCCCGGTGAGCTCGATTTCGAACCACGCGAACCCGCGATGAGCGACCACGAGGTGCATCTCGCTCGGCTCGCTGATGATGACCGCGTCCGCCGTGATGGCGGCGAGCACGTCTTGCGTCCCTTGGCTACTGAACTCCTCATCGGAGACCAGCGTGACGATCACGTCGCCGGCGAGCTTCGCTGTCGCTACCCGTGCGGCGGCCACCATAATCGCGGCGACACCAGCCTTCGTGTCGAAGGCACCTCGGCCATACACGTTGCCCTCGCGCACCTCGGCGGAGAACGGGTCACCGTCGTACCCGGCGACACCCACCGTGTCGAGGTGTCCATTCAGCATCAGTGACTTGCCGCCGCCGGTGCCACGCGCAATGCCGATGATCGAAGGCCGCTCCGCGGAGCCGACCTGCTGTACCGCAAAACCGAGAGTGCTGAGCCATGCAGCACACCACTTCGCGATCTCGGCCTCGCCGGCGGCACCCGGAACTAGATCGGGATTTATCGAGTCGATGCGGATGAGTTCCCGCGTAAGTTCCACCACATCCAGTGCCACTGGATCCACACCACTCGCCTCGGGCCCCATCGAGATGCCGTTCATTCCCTGAATCTACCTTCCATCATCCAGGACAAGTGCTTTCGACGACATGCGACAACGCGCGCCCGACGGAAGTAGAACCGCTTCTCGTGGCACCGAAGCCCCAGGTTTTGGGCGAAAGAGCAACCCCTTCTCGGTCGTGGTTGTTGGGATCTCACCGGCAGGGTTTGGGCTTTCCTTACTGCACCTCGTCCCTACCTGATAGAGTGGACACTTGGGAGACAACTACGTTTCCCTGCGTCGTAGAACGCTTCCCTCTTCTAGCCCGCGCTAATGTGAAATGCGCGGCTCGTCGACAACTTTCTCCGGCGAACTGGAGTTACCCGCGCCGAACAAAAGATCGAATTTCATCCCGTGTATCGCCTCCGTGCGAAGTGCAGGAGTGGATCGGTGTCGGCCAGCACGGGCTGTGCCTGTGCGTCTCCAGTACAACGCCCATCTGTCACTTACGCCTGAAAGGCACCACCACTTTGTCTGAACAAACCTTTAACTCGCTCGGCGTACCCGCCCCGCTCGTTGCTCTCCTCGCAGCCGACGGCAAAACCACGCCGTTCCCTATCCAACTCGACACGCTGCCTGACACGCTCAAAGGTCGAGACGTTCTCGGCCGCGGAAAGACGGGCTCGGGCAAGACTCTCGCCTTCTCGCTGCCCATGGTTGCGCGCCTTGGCGGAGAGCTATCCGGGGGCAAGCGCCGCCCAGGTCGTCCGCTGGGCCTGGTGCTCGCACCGACCCGTGAACTGGCAACTCAAATCTCCGCGGTCATCGAGCCACTTGCTGCGGCCTACGGCCTCACCGCCACCACGATTTTCGGCGGTGTGAGTCAGAACCGTCAAGTTGCCGCACTCCGGGCCGGCGTTGACATCGTTGTGGCCTGCCCCGGTCGCCTCGAAGACCTCATGAAGCAGGGCTTTGTGAACCTCGATGCCGTCGAAATCACCGTGCTTGATGAGGCCGACCACATGGCCGACCTGGGCTTCTTGCCCGTCGTCACCCGCATCCTCGACAAAACCCCCAGCAACGGACAGCGCTTGCTGTTCAGCGCGACTCTTGACAACGGTGTCGACAAACTGGTTCGCCGCTTCCTACACAACGAGGTGCTGCACTCGGTTGACGAAGTGAACTCGCACGTCTCCGCCATGACACACCACGTGTTCGAGGTTGACAGCATCGAGGCAAAACGTGTCCTTGTGGAGAAGCTCGCTTCGGGCACCGGCCGGCGTCTGCTCTTCATGCGTACGAAGCACCACGCCAAGAAGCTTGCCCGTCAGCTCGTAGATGCTGGCATCCCTGCCGTCGACCTGCACGGAAACCTCTCGCAGGTGGCTCGTGACCGCAACCTGGCCGCGTTCTCCGCGGGGGACGTGAAGGTACTCGTTGCCACGGATGTCGCCGCCCGCGGCGTGCACGTAGACAACATTGAGTTGGTCATCCACGTTGACCCGCCAGCAGAGCACAAGGCGTACCTGCACCGCAGTGGCCGCACCGCTCGTGCCGGAGAAGAGGGTGACGTCGTAACAATTGTCCTCCCCACCCAGCAAAAAGATACTGCGACACTCCTGCGCAAAGCCAGCATCGCGGTGACCCCTCAGCGCGTGAACGTACATTCGGATTCCGTCACCGCACTCGTCGGCACGGTCGCGGCATACGTGAAGCCCGCGCCTCGCGCAGCACCCCCCGTCCGTGGCCAATCACAGGGCGGGCGCTCACAGGGAGCAAACGCTCAGCGCAAGCGAGTTTCTCGTGACGGCGAAGGCGCCACTCGCGATGGTGCGCGACAGGGCTCCCGCGGTGGAGCGCGAGCCGCTCAAAATCGTGACGGCCAACAGCGCAGCAACCAGCAGGGCTCAGGCCGTAACGGCGGAGTTTTAGCTGGTGCAGGTTCAGGCGAACAGCGTTCAACTCACCAGCCCAAGCAGCAGCACGCCGAAGCACCCTCGCGTCCTCGCGGCGGCAAAGGCCGTGCGCAGTCCGGTAGTGAACCAGTTCGTGTCGGACAGCTGGTGCGTCCTAACCGTCGCGCTTCCAGCAACGGACGCTAGCCACTCCGCCGGAGGCATTGGGTCCGCAGTCGGGGCCGCGCGGGAATGGATTTCCTACCCCGGGCGGTGAACGGTTGCGGTCCACCTCCAGGCCGACATTTCCGCGCATCCGCGCTCCTGTCCGCCTGGCATCAAGAGATTCCTGGATTTCCTCTCTCGCAAAGAGCTCAACGTTGCGGTGACCCCACCGCAGGCTCACGAGGTTGGGGGGACTGAGTTCTAGCTAACTCTGAACCGGCATCAAACGGGCGAGTGCCCGGAAAGCTTGTCCGCGATGGGAGAGGGTGTCTTTTTCTTCCGCTGTCAAGGCGGCGGCCGCATGGGACATACCTTCAGGGATGAACACCGGGTCATACCCAAAACCACCTTCGCCTGAAGGCGCGCTCGCGACAGAGCCTTCCCATCGGCGCTCGATGACATATTCCGCACCGCTGGCAACGTAGGCCGCGGCGCAGACAAACGCCGCACGTCGATTGTGGCGTCCTTCCATTTTTGCCAGCAACAGTGCGACGTTATCCCCATCGAGACCGGAGGGGGAAAACCTGGCCGAATACACCCCGGGGGCGCCGTCAAGTGCGTCCACCTCAATCCCCGAATCATCGGCAATTGCCGGCATACCGGTGATCTCATGGGCAGCGCGGGCTTTAATCAGAGCATTGGCATAAAAACTGTTGCCCGTTTCCTCGGGGGCAGGTCCCTGAGCAGGCACCAGTTCGAGGCCCGGCAGTGCGGGGCCAAGAATTCGGGAGAGCTCCGCGATCTTGTGAGCGTTGCGGGTTCCCACGACAACCTTCAAGGCGCCCTAGCGTCCTTCTAAGACGTCGCGCTGAATTCTGGCGAGCTCTGTTGTTCCCACCAGCGCCAAATCAAGGAGCTGGTCAAGCTCATGGCGGTCAAAAGGTGCGCCCTCGGCCGTTCCTTGCACCTCCACGAAAGAACCTCCACCAGTGACCACGACGTTCATGTCGGTCTCTGCCTTCACGTCTTCCACATAGGCCAGGTCCAACAGGGGGGTCCCTTCGACAATGCCGACACTGACAGCAGCCAAGGAATCACGAATCGTGATCGCTTTCTCCGCCACGTGCCCGTGAGTCTTAGCCCAGCTCAGCGCATCGACCAGCGCCACATACGCTCCGGTAATTGCCGCTGTTCTGGTGCCACCATCGGCTTGAAGAACATCGCAGTCGATCACGATGGTGTTTTCTCCCAGGGCACCCAAATCGATGATGGCGCGCAAGCTTCGACCGATAAGTCGAGAAATTTCGTGGGTGCGACCACCCACCTTCCCCTTCACCGACTCGCGACCCATGCGTTCGTTGGTGGAGCGAGGCAACATGCCATACTCGGCGGTTACCCAGCCGCGACCAGAACCCGAAAGCCAGCGAGGAACACCAGGAGTGAACGATGCGGTGGCAAGGACTTTGGTGTTGCCAAAATTTATCAGCGCACTGCCCTCTGCTTGAGCGCTCCACCCGCGCTCAATGCCCACCGGACGGAGTTGGTCAACTGCTCGAGAGTCGGCGCGCTTCATAGTGTGTCCTCCGGTTTTGTGGCGTGGATGGCGGCAATAAAATCGTCTGCTCGGTGTTGATAGTCACGGTAGTGCCCAAAACTAGGTGCACCGGGAGAGAGTAGGACATAATCCCCCCGTTCAGCAAGACCACGGGCTTTTTCTACCGCCTCAACCATCCCTGCGACCACTTCAAGGTGAACACTCTCGAGCGTTCCCTGGGTTTCAAGCCCCGCGCGGAACAGGCCCACAAGTTTTTCCCCGGACCCCGGTAACCCAAGAATATGGCGGGGCCTGGAAAGAAGAACCTGATCCACCAAGGGCTGATAGTCCACTCCCCGGTCGTCTCCGCCGACAATCCAAACCATCCGCGGTGACGAACACGCTTGCAAGCCTGCAACAGCTGCCTGTGGGTTTGTCGCCAGAGAATCGTTGACAAAGAGGAGACCCGAAGGGTCATCGATTCCTTCCAAACGGCTCGCTAGGCCGAAAAAAGTACTCAGAACGGACTCGATGACATCAACGTCTAAGACGCCGGTGGCGTGAGCTCCGGCAAGCGCGAGGAGCATATTGCGGTGATTGTGGACCCCCAACAGGGGAGAATTTCGGGTGTTGAAAAGCCTCTGTGCCCCATGACATAGCCAGGAGTGTTGACCTTCGGGCTCGAGGTGCCAGGGCTGGCCCAGCCCGACCCACTCCACCGGGAGAGCGGGGTACCGCCGGGTCAATTCTGTGCGCAAAATATCGTCATCACCGTTGGCGATCACGACCCTCGGGTCCCCGGCCACCAGGGAGAGCTTGTCGTCAAAATACTGCTCGGTGGAACCGTGCCAGTCGAGATGTTCCGGAAAAAGAGCGCTCAGCACCACCACGTCGGGCGACGCCTCCATGTAGTGGCACTGATAACTAGAAAGCTCCGCCACTGTGCGGACAGCGGGGCCCAGGCTCTGCAGGGGAATGCCCATATTGCCCCCAAGATTTACCTGCTCACCGGAGGCTTCGAGGAGTTGGTGAATCAGTGTGGCGGTGGTGGATTTTCCTTTGGAGCCGGTGACCCCCACCATTGTTTCTTGGTGATCGGCAACAAAGAGCGCACTGCCCGAGGTCATCATGATGCCAAGGTTTCGCACCCACCGGTGGAGCCAGCTGGTGAGGGGCACTCCGGGAGAGACCACCGCGATGCTTGCCTGGGCAATCAGGGGCGGGACGGAGAAGTGTTCGCCGGTCGCCACCAGCAAAGGGATTGTGGAGCCCCATTCAGCGCGAAACGCTGCAGCAGATTCTCCGTCCACCCCGTCAAGAGCAACCAGTGTAGGTGGCTGATCCAGCCCTCGAAGGGCACGCGCAAGAGCCACACCTTCGCGTCCCACCCCGACGATCAGTACGGTGTGACCGGACAACGTTGCCAACCCCGAGGCGGGATTAAGCAAGGACGCCTCCGAGGCTTGCAAAGCGGTGGGGCATCTCCCCCTGCAAATCTCGGTGGCCTAAGACCTGTTCTTCCAGGTCAGGGTGAGCCGACAGCAGTTCGGGAATTTCTCTTACCAGAGCGGTAACAACCGCTGTTTTTTTCCACTCGTCTTGAGCGGAAATCCACGTCAGAGCAACCATGGACTCGGCCTGCTCGCCCACACATTCGAAAGGTCGGTGCTCGTGCAAGCCCAGCAAAGAGCGATACCCCTCCAACTGGGTGGGATTATCCAACAGGTTGTCGGCAAACATCCTGGTGAGAGCGGTGCCGGGGATGAACGGGCTCAGAATCAGGAAAATAAAACGGCACTTATCGCAGTCTGCGCACCACCGCGCGTCTTTAACACCTCGGCGAAATGCCCGATTGCAACTGGTGATGACAGGGTGATATTCCCGCAGGGTAGCGAAGTAGCGCGCAATCTGGATTTCGCTGTAAGGACGCAACAGGGAGAAATACGCGCCGGCAGAGAGGCCCGCCTGCGGGCCGATCATCTCGTGGAGCAGTTCCTCGGCTTCTTCAGACTTAGACCATTGGTGATTCACTCCATGCCCGTCCCACACTACGGCTGCTTCGGAAGCCGACGCTTCTAGGGACATCACGACGGGCCCCAAACCGATGATGCGCGCTTGGACCAGGGCGATGAGAGAGTTAATCGCGGTCACGGGAATGTGACCATTAAGTGCGCCTTCGGCGTTAAGTTCGAGAAGTCTCTCATCGAGCTCTCTGGTGGCGGCTATCACTGGGTGGCCCTTGATGCGTCCCACGCGATAGATGACCTCGTTGGGGTTGACAGCGAACTGAACCGGGTGCATCCGCGCGGCTGCGAGCAGTTCCACGGTGAC
>JBLIEN010000068.1:0-7005 GCA_047633115.1 Pontimonas sp. | reverse complement strand
TGAACACAACCAAGATCTCGACCTTGGTGACGCTGCCCCAAGCGCTTCGCAACGTGATCCCCGCCCAAATTGGGCAGTTCATTAGTTTATTTAAAGACACAACACTGGCAGGCGTTGCCCTCAACGTCTTAGACCTCTTGAATGTAGGAACGGCCATCACCGCGCAGGACGACTTCTTAGGCCAAGGACTGATTTATGAGACCTTGGCTTTTGTGGCTTTGCTGTTCTGGGTGGGGTCCTACGTCATGAGTAGAGAAAGCCAACGAATAGAGAAAAAGCTGGGAGTGGGTCAGAGATGAGTAATGACGTCTTCACTGATGCAACGATAATGTCCGGTGGCAGAACCGAAGACGATGCCATTGTCGTCATGGACAACGTCTATAAGCGGTTCAAGGACTTTGAGGCGCTCAAGGGCGTGAACTTCAAGGTCGGGCGCCAGGAGGTCGTGGTCGTTATTGGCCCTTCAGGGTCCGGCAAATCCACCCTCATTCGCTGCATCAACCGTCTGGAAGAGCACGACGATGGGCGCATCATCGTGGATGGAACCGAACTCACCACCGATATCCGCAACATCCAGGAAATCCGGAAAGAGACCGGAATGGTGTTCCAAAACTTCAACCTGTTCCCCCATTTGAGCATCATGACTAACGTGGCTATTGGTCCACGCCAAGTGCGCAGAATGCCCAAGTCAGAGGCAGAGGCTTTGGCATTAGAACTCCTCACCCGGGTGAAAATCCCCGAACAGGCAGAAAAGTACCCGGCACAACTTTCTGGTGGCCAACAGCAACGTGTCGCCATTGCCAGGGCCTTGGCCATGAAACCCAAAGTGATGCTTTTTGACGAACCCACCTCGGCGCTTGACCCCGAGATGATTAACGAAGTTCTTGATGTCATTAAAGAGCTTGCCCATGAGGGCATGACCATGGTCGTGGTCACCCACGAAATGGGTTTCGCCAGAGAAGTAGCCGACCGCGTCGTCTTCATGGCCGAGGGAGAAATCGTGGAAGTGGGCACACCAAAGGAGATTTTTGATAACCCTCAAGAGGAGCGCACTAAGAAATTTCTTTCCCAAATTCTCTAGATCCCTGGTGAATCAGCTGGCAGCGGCCGGGGCCTCGCCCTAGACTTGAGAACCATGACGAAACCGGGACGGCACTGATGATGGACGTGTGGCTGAACCTCGTAATCTCCGCTTTCACCACGCTCGGCATCGCCCTGGTTGTCCTGTTTGGCGCGTGGCTGTTCGTCAAGATTGTGGGCAAAAAAGTTGCCTGGCTTGCCGCCGGCTACACGGAACTTCGTCCGAGGCTTCGTCTCTTTGTCCTTACTCTCGCCCTCACCATCAGTTCCCAGGTCGTTGAGCTCTCTGAGCAGATCTGGTGGTCTGTCAGCGAACAAATCCTCGTCGTTATCCTTATTCTTTCTGCAGGCTTCCTTATCCAGGCCACCGTCAATTTCACGGTGGACCAATTTATTGGCAAATTTGACGCCAACGATCAAACGAACGCCGAAACCAGGCGCATCGCCACCCAACTGCGCATCATCAGACGCTTGGCTAAGGCCATCATTGGCATCCTCGCGGTCGGTTTTGCCCTCTTCACCTTCCCCCAGGTTCAAGCCCTGGGAGCCGGCCTGCTGGCGTCTGCGGGGGTGTTGAGCGTCGTGGGTGGTCTTGCCGCCCAATCGGTGCTGGGCAATCTGTTCGCCGGCGTTCAGCTCGCCTTTAGCAACGCGATTCGCGTCGGAGATGTTGTCGTCGTTGAAGGCGAGTGGGGCACCATTGGGGAAATCACCCTGTCCTACGTGGTGGTCCATATCTGGGATGAACGTCGCCTCATCGTCCCCTCCACGCACTTCACCAGCTCTTCCTTCGAAACCTGGACAAGAAAGTCCTCCCAAGTGTTGGGCACCGTCTATATGGACCTTGATTGGCGAGTTCCTTTGGAAAGTGTTCGCGCTGAATTTAACGCTTTCCTCTCGAACCATCCTCTGTTTGATGGCCGGGTCTCCAACGTTCTAGTCACCGCTGCTCTCGGTGGGTACGTCCAGGTCAGGTTCCTCATCTCTGCGCGTGATTCCTCGGGACAGTGGGATCTACGATGTGAAGTGCGCGAACACATGGTCACCTGGATTCAACACAACCATCCCGATGCTCTCCCCGTCACCAGAGTGTCGGTGGACTCCGTAGCACCGGTGCGCTCCTCCTCGAAGCGGTGAGCGTTCGTCCCATCCGGATTGCCGGGGACCCTGTTCTGCATCGCGCCTCGCAGCCGGTGAAGCTCTGGGACGCTGAATTAGAACATCTTGTCCAGGACATGATCGACACTATGCGCGAAGCCCCCGGAGTGGGCCTGGCAGCGCCCCAGATTGGGGTGCCCTTGCAGGTTTTTGTCTGGGACTGGGAGGACGACGAGGGGGCGGCGCATGAGGGAGCGATTATCAACCCGTCTCTCATAAAGGGGCCTCCTTCCCGAGGACGACTTGACGAGGAAGCAGACGCTGAAGGGTGTCTCTCCGTTCCCGATCTCCGGTACCCAAGGCGACGCTCTGACCACGTGGTGTTGACGGGATGGTCGCTCGCGCAGCTGCCGCTGAGTATTCCCGCTACCGGGTGGTTGGCCAGAATTTTCCAACACGAATGGGATCACCTTCAGGGGCATCTTTATGTGAAGGGCTTGAGTTTTTGGGAAGGGCGACACGCAAAAAGAGACATTCGTGACGCCGGCTGGGGTAAACCCGGACACTCCTGGACGCCAGGCGTGGATGACTATGAAAATTCAGATCATCACGCCGAGGAAGCGTAGGGCCGCTGCGACTACCCCTGCTGCAAGCAAAACCACCACAAACGGGGCGCGAAAGTACAGCAGAATTCCTGCCACCGCGACCGCGGGGACCCTCGCGTCCACCACCAGCAAACCACCGTTCTGTAAGCCTTGAGAGGCCACAAGCGAGGCTAACAAGGCCACCGTTACAAGCAGCGCGATGCGAGAGATAAGCGCGCTCTCCACCACGCGCTGCGGGATGACATATCCCGCGTTTTTAACAGCCCAGACAATCAGTGACGCCACTATCAGTCCCACCCAGAGGGTCATCACACTCCGCCCTCCTCTGGTTCACGGCGACGTGGGGCAACACCATGACGATACAGTCCGGCAACAATCCCCACCCCCGCAGCGCACAGCACGGGAACCCCCGCTGGCACCGTGGGAATCAGAACCACCGTCACCGCCGCGGCCACCACGGCCACAACGATGGGCTCAAGGGATGTCAATCGCGGCCACAACAACGCCAGAAAAGCTGCTGCCGCAATAGCATCTAAGCCCCACGTTTTCACATCCCCTAGCGCGTCGCCCGCGAGAGCGCCTGCCAGCGTGGAGAGATTCCATCCCACATACAAAGACACCGCAGTGGCCCAGAAGCCGTGTTGAGAGGCTTGGCGCCCCTCTTGAGCAATCGCCACGGCAGTGCTTTCATCCACCGTCAGCTGCGCGGCCAACGCGCGGCGAAAGAAACCTCGTCCCACGATCGGGGACATCGTGAGCGCGTACAGGCCATTTCTCGCCCCTAACAAACCCGCAGAAGCGATGGCAGCCCCCAACGCAGCAACACCCCCGCTCGCCACGATCCCGATAAACGCAAACTGGGAAGCGCCAGAAAACATCAGCAGGCTCAACACCATGGTTTGGCCGAGAGAGAAGCCCAGCGCCACGGAGAGCGCCCCAAAAGACACCCCATACAGTGACACGGCAAAAGCCACTTGGAACCCTTGATATCGGGCTTTGCGCAAATGGGGTGCGCTAAAGCCGTCAGTCATCCATCCCGTCGGGGCCCTTCCGAACGGAAACCCCGTGGATACCGTTGTGAAACCTCAGCGTGGGAAACGCAACCGACACGCTAAAACCGACCCCAGGGACGCGATGCGCGGAGAACACACCACCGAACGTTTCGGCGCGATGGGCCATATCTTTCATGCCCCTGCCACTCATGACCTCCACCAGGGCTGCATGGTCGTCTGCGATGGTGTAAGCGGAGAAAGTGCCCGACTCCCTCAGGCGTTGCGCCCGGCTACCATCATCATCCACGCGGAGGTGGAGACCTTGCTGGCTCCAGTTGAATGCCACCCGCACCGTCGTGCCTGAACCACCGTGCGTTCGAGAGTTTACCAAGATTTCTTGGGCAATCCGATAGATCGACAGCTCAGCACTGGGAACAAGGGCGAAGGGTGCGCCGTTTTCTTCGAACTTCACCGCCAAACCCGAATCAGTCATGGCCGCAAAGAGGTCCTGGATAGCGGCCAAATTTGGCACGGCGTCAACCTTTTCGACACCGCCACGGGCGGAGTTGACCACTCGCCGGATGTCATTCAGGGTAACCTGCGCCGCAACAGCAATCGATTGAGCAGCACGCGAGACCAATCGAGGGTCAGACTTCGCGGTGAATTTCGCTCCTTCGGCCTGGGAAATAATGTCCGCGAGGCTCACGGCGGCCGCCTCGTGGACTTCGCCGACCACGCGCATAGCATCCGCTTGCTCCGCTAACAGAACTTCCAAGTCCGCCTTCTCCAGAAAAACCTGAATCCTCTTGTCGGCTTTAGCGGTGGTTCTCGCCGAGGGCAAGCCTGACCCGCGACGCAAAGCCCATGCGAAAAGCCCGCCAGTGATAACGACCAGGGCACCCAGCGCGGGCCCAAGCCCAAGGGCGTGTGCCGCAAAGAAAACCGCCATTTTCCCCCCGCTTCTCCGTTTTGCGTCGTTTTCTGTGTGAAGCGAGAGCGGGGGTTACACCCCTGTTGCTCCTCGACTTGGACTTGAACCAAGAACCTACCGGTTAACAGCCGGTTGCTCTGCCAATTGAGCTATCGAGGATTAGGAAGCTAGGCCACGATGCTACCAGAGCATCCCAGTCCACCTTCTCCACCCTCTAGGCTAATAGCCAGCCTCCAGGTCCACAACACCAGTGAAGGGTGCCCCCCTCCCAAACGCGTGAACATTTGCTCGGATGCGCGCGGCCAACAGCGGTCTCGTCATCTCGGGGGTGTCCGCCGAGTGTGAAGTAATCACGGCCCGGTGATTGCTCCACAGTCTGTGACTGCTCGGGTAAGGCTCCGGGTCCATCACATCCAAACCCGCACCAAACAGTGAGCCGCTTTCAAGCGCGTCGAAGACCGCATCAGCGTCCACGAGAGAGCCTCTCGCCACGTTCACCAATACGGCGTGGTCAGGCACGATGGCCAGCTGCGCAGCACCAATGATGTGGCGTGTTCCCGGGGTTGCCGCGGCCGCGACCACGACCGCGTCCGCGCTAGCCAAGACGTCATCTAACCGATCGGGTCCGACCGTATTCTCAGCACCGGGAACGTCTCCACGACCGCGACGCACCACGGTGATGTGAGGGCGAAACGGTGCCACCAGGTCGATAAAAGTCCTCGCTACGCCTCCCGCGCCGAGCACCACAATACGCCGGCCAAAAAGCGACAGGCCCGAACGCTCTGCTTGCCACTGGGATTCCCGAGCCTTCCGGGGAAGCTCCCGCATACACGCCAGCAGTAACGCTAAAGCGTGTTCTGCGACGGGCTCAGAGTACGCGCCCTTCGCCGAGGTGACGACCGGTCTGGTCGCGTCAGGGAACAAAGACAGCTGGGTCAGCAGGGAGGAAAATGCGTCAACCCCGGCCCACGGCAGTTGCACCCACTCAATGCGTGGATGAGCATCCAAAGCCGCCTGCAAATCCTCTGCCCGCTTCTCACTCAGCCATATCAGGCCCCTCGTCTCAGGGCCGAGCTTGACCAACTGCGCTCCGGCGCTGGTCGCAACGTCGATAAAGAAGTCAGAGGGGTCGGGAGCCAGGGTGATGGGCCCGGACTCCACGCGCCGGTGCTCCTGCACGGCCGGCACGCTCTCCCGGTGTTGATCATTCACCTATTCACCTCTTAGTTCCCGACGATCACGTTCAATGGCGACGAGCGACTCCTGCAACGCGCGGTAGTTTTCCGGGTTCCCTGTGGGGTCACTGCGTTGCAGAGCACTGAGAAGCTCGGCTTTTTTGCGCAAAAGTTCGCGATCCAGAAGAGACGAGGTCACCCCCTCGCAGTAACGATCTGTGCGGTTTGCTTGTTCCGGGAGCGGTGCGACAGCGAGCTGGCCCACCAGGGTCGACAGCGCGGGTGGGATTTCATCGCTCACCTTGGCCACCCAGTGGGGCGTGGGATAGTGCTCCAGCGCCGAGACCATGGCATCTCGGACCAGTGCCAGTGCTCCATGAGAAAACTGGGTAGCTAACACCTCGCTGGCGCGCTCAAGCGGCACCAAATCAGGGTGCTGAAGAAGAACCATGAGGCCGTCGCGCTCCAGACCGGTGACGGGGTCCTTGGACAACGATGACAATTGATACGGCGCGTCGTCTGCGGGCACCAGCGGAGGACTCGTGGCCCCGCTCGAGCTCGGAGCACCCTGGCGAATTTCCCGGGCAACATCTTCCGGACTCATCCCCAACCACCCTGCGAGTTCCCTCGCATAGCCATCACGGATCACCCGATCGCGAATTTTGGCAACAATGGGCGTGGCCGAGCGCAACGCCTGGCCTCGCCCCTCCACTGTGTTGAGGTCACACGAGTTCATCACCTGTTTGATCATGAACTCGTACATGGGCCGCCTGAGGGCAATGACCTCGCGTAGTGCCTGGTCTCCAAGGGTGATTCTCACATCACACGGATCGAGTCCTTCGGGTGGGACAGCGACAAAAGTCTGCGCGGCAAAGCGCGACTCCTCAGCAAACGCTCGAGAAGCAGCTTTTTGCCCCGCGTCATCCGGGTCGAACGTAAAAATTACTTCCCCCCTAGACCCCTGCGCAGGGTCATCAGAATCCCCCAAAACTCTGCGTACGACAGTGATGTGGTCTGACCCGAAAGCGGTCCCACACGTGGCAATCGCGGTCGTGATCCCGGCCATATGGCACGCCATCACGTCCGTGTAGCCCTCAACGATGACGACTTGTCGCTTTCTAGCG
>JBLIEN010000067.1:0-7075 GCA_047633115.1 Pontimonas sp. | reverse complement strand
AACGAGAGCATGAAAATGTGAAAGAGCTCGGTGCGGTTGGTGGGCAGGCGGATCTTGCGCCACAGCACAATCACCATCATGGCGAGTGCTCCCAGGGCATAGCGACTAAAGGCGATACCAAACGGGGTCAGAAATTCGAGACCACTCTTGATGAAAATAAACGCCGAACCCCAACTCAGAGCGATTCCAAAGTAGAGGGGCAACCAGGAGCGCGTTTGGGGCATCTCCCACTCCTATGTGAAGCCTTAGCCTCTAACTCTGGCATACGAGGAAGCTCCGATGGCGCGCCAGGTGGGCGGGAGAACAGTGCTTCGCGTGGACGGTGGAACCCGTCACCAGGAGATGACTCCGAGCGAGCCGTTGCTGAGGAGAAAAAATAGAGAAGAAACACAGTTTTCAGGCGTAAAATTTCCTAGTCTTACGAAAGGACTGGTACGAAAACGTGGCCAAAAGCACCCGCGGCGAAGAAATGAAATCTGCTGCCACCACCGGGAGTATGTCCCATCGGCAAATCATGTTGGTTCTTGCCGGACTGATGTCGGGAATGTTCTTGGCAGCGCTTGATCAAACCATTGTCAGCACGGCGATGCGCACCGTGTCCGATGACCTTGACGGATTGGCGTTGCAAGCCTGGGCCACCACGGCGTACCTCGTCACCTCAACGATTTCGACCCCTATCTACGGAAAGCTGGGGGATCTTTTCGGTCGCAGACCCCTGTTTATGGTTGCTATCGCTATTTTCGTCATGGGCTCTCTAGCGTCTGGCCTCGCGAGCACCATGTTCGAACTTGCCGCCTTTAGGGCTCTCCAGGGGCTGGGTGCCGGAGGGTTATTCGCCTTAGCGTTGACAATCGTCGCCGATATCGTTCCCCCGCGCGACCGCGCCCGGTACCAGGGTCTGTTTTTAGCCGTCTTTGGCACCTCCAGCGTGATTGGCCCTGTTGTCGGAGGGTTCTTTGCCGGAATTGATCAGCTCCTCGGATTCGAAGGCTGGCGCTGGATTTTCTTGGTTAACCTTCCCATCGGCGCTGTGTCCATGATCTTGGTGTTCACTTTTCTCCATGTTCCCCACTTTGCTAAGCGGCAGAAAATTGACTGGCTGGGTGCCGTCATGATCTCGGTGGGACTTATACCCCTCCTGCTCGTCGCGGAACTTGGTCGCGAATGGGGCTGGGGCTCCAGCCTGACACTGGGCTTCATGGGACTGGGGGTGGCCGGCATCGTCGGCTTCATTTTCGTCGAAAGAGCAGCCGGTGAGTCAGCGTTAATACCCCTATCGCTGTTTAAGAACGCACCCTTTGCCTGGACCCAGGTGATGGGATTCATTGTGGGAGTCGGGATGTTCGGGGGCATGATCACCCTTCCCCTCATTCTGCAGGTCGCCTACGGCGCCTCCCCCACCATGGCCGGGTTTCTGATGCTCCCGATGGTGGCGGGAATGATGGTGGCCAGCATTGCTTCTGGTCAAATCACGGGCGCGACCGGGAAGTACCGCATCTTTCTCAACACAGGATCGGCTGTTCTCACCCTCGGGTTTCTCTACATGATCTTCTTTCTCGATGCCGAAACGCCGTTGTGGTTCATGTCGATTGGCATGATCTTTATCGGGCTGGGGCTAGGTCAGCTCATGCAGACCCTCACGATTGCGAGCCAGAGCGCTGTGGACTCCAAAGACATCGGTGTCGCCACCTCTTCGGCGACTTTCTTTCGCCAGATTGGCGGAACTTTGGGTGTTGCCGTCTTCATGACGGTGCTTTTTAGCCAAGTGGAGGACAAAATTGCGGACGCCTTTACGAAGCCTTCCGTGGTGGAAGGTCTCCGGGGTGCTCTGAGCGACCCCGCCGTGATGGCGGATCCGGCGAACCAGATTCTCCTTCAATCTTTGCAAAATGGGGGCGGCAACCTGTCGATTACCTCGGACAGTTCTTTCCTGATTGGTGCCGATGAGCGACTGACTGCCGCTTTCCGCATCGGATTTGTCGAATCCTCCCTCGGCATCTTCATCATCGCTGCGAGCCTTGCAGCCGCGGGGTTCATCATCAGCTGGTTTATCCGTGAGATTCCGTTACGCACCAAGAGCGCCGCCCAGGAGAACGCCGAGGCAGAGTTAGCCGGACAGGAAACCTAAGTCCTCAGGAACGCTGCTCGTGACCGTCCTAGGGTAGTGACGAAGGGACATGATGGCCACACTCATTGGCGTGTATCGGGGCACAAGCGGGCCGAGGCGTGCCATCACAAGGTTTCTTGGAGCGTCATCCTGTGATCTTGCTCGCATCACCGATTCGAGACTGGGGTTCACCCGACAGTGGAAAAACCTTCTCGAACGCTTGGAAGCAGAAGGCCACCACACTCATCCCTGCGTGGTGGCTTCTGACGCGTCTGCCGAAATTTCTGCAGCCAGCGCGGGTCGTGAACCCTGCGTTCTCATCGACGATGGCGGGGGCACTTTAAGCATGATCGTCGACTGGAATGACCTGGCGTTGGCGGCAGGAAATGTGGCGCGCTATGAGCGCATTCTGCGCGCCAAGCTCCTCATGTATTAGGCCGCTACCGCGGGATCTGCGAAACATTGGTGCCGATAGCCGTGTAGTGGCCCCGGCCATCCACACTGATGCGTGAGTTCAGCTGCAGACGGTGTCCCCCAGAATGTCGGCCCGAAAAAGTGACGTCGTAGTCGCCGGCGACAAGTGGCGGAAGCGCAATCGATGCCTCCAGGTTGCCTCTGGCATCGACCGTGCCCTCGGCCATCACATACTCTGTGGTGCCGGTGGAGGAGGCGATGCGCAACAAAAACGTCGACCTCGTCGCCACGCGATAAGCGCCGTAATACACGGGCGAGCCTGCAACACTGCGCCCTACGGGCCCCGCAACGTGCAGATAAATTCCAGGGGTTCCGGCGCTAGTGATGGTCTGCCCCGCGGTGAGGCTGTAGCTGAACATGCGGGCGCCGCCCGCGTCGGCTCCCGCGTCATCGTTGAAGGGATACCCGATTGCCGCCGTCGTCCCCTCCCCACTTAGAGATACCGAGGTTCCCGCCTCATCACCGGCATCACCGAGGTGATCACTGCCCACCATGGACCACACGCCTCCGGTGTACTCATAGAACCGTGCAGCGCCAGCGCGACTTCCCCCGGCAGTATTTTCGGGCGCGCCGGCGACCAACCGGGTGCCCGCACTACTGAGCTCAAGTGAGGCGCCCAGGGTGTCCCCCACAACCCCATCGATATCTAGTCCCTGCTGTGCCCAGTCCTCTGCAACGCTGTCCCACGCAAAAACGCGAACGTGCCCGGCGTTAATCGCGCTCGACCCGAGAGAGTTTCTCGGCGCTCCGACCGCGAGAGTCGTTCCCACGGAACTCAAAGAGACCGAGCTGCCAAAGTGATCACCGGCAGCTTCGCCCTCGATATCACCACCCCACTGGTCCCAACGCGCAGTGGCGGTGTTCCACTCATAGGTGCGCACATGCCCAGCGTCCACTCCCGTGCCGTCATTGTGCCGGGCCCCGGCGGCAATGATGGTGCCCTCGGTATTAATAGCGAGGGAGTACCCGAGGCGGTCTTGATCCGCTTCCCCGTCAACGTCGACTGTTCCTTTGCGGTCCCAGGTAGAGGTTCCGTCGTTCCACGCAAAAACCCGCACGCTGCCTCGATCCGTTCCGGCGTCATCGTTATAGGGCGACCCGATGACCACAGTCGCGCCGTCCCCGCTGAGAGCAAGGGAGAAACCTGAATTGTCCCCGGCGTCCTCGCCCTCCATATCCGCCCCCATCTGACTCCAGTTTCCCCCGGAAAGTTCCCACACCTGCGCGTGGCCGGCGTCAGAGCGGGCGCCCCCAACATCGTTGCCAGGGGCACCGATGGCGACCCTGGTTCCGGCATCACTGATCGACACGGCACTGCCGAAATAATCTGCGGGGGCCTCACCCTGAAGCGTGGAGCCGAGGGGAGACCACATGTCCGAGCTGTACTCGAGAATGCGGACATGTCCGGCGTCGACACCATTGCCGGTATCCCTCCAGGCTCCGATAGCCACCGTGTCGCCATCAGAATCCAAGGACAGGGAGATGCCGAAGTTATCGACCGCCGAGTCACCGGGGATCAGGGCACCTTTCTGCCCCCAGGTGGCGTCGGCACTGGCGCCAGAGGTCATCACCAGGACACCGCCGAGACCTACTGCCACAGCGAAGCCAAGCCTGTGATTTCGAAAGACGTGACGCATAGGGGCTTCCTCCGCTTCGTCATCGGCGAGAGAACCGCTACACCCGAGGGAGCTTTATGCACCAGCGCACAGTCGCGTTGGAAACAATTCTTGCAGAGCGCCCCGCCAAACACAAGGAAAACTCACTACATGTCCGGTGGGCGGGTGTTTTGTAGTGGTCGCCAAGCACCGCATCCGGCGCTATCGTGGCTCTCGGAGACGGGAATGAGGACACCATGTCAGAGGAACGCATTATCGACGTTGAGCTTCGCTGGGGAGATAGCGATGCCTTCGCTCATGTGAATAATGTTGTGTTTTTCCGGTTACTCGAAGAAGCCAGGGCCCGTGTGATCCCCGCAGAAGGCCCAGGCTCGACTATTCTCCGCAACGGTCTCGTGGTGGCCGAACAGCAGCTTAAATACACCGCACCCCTGCATTACCGCACCGCACCCGTTCAAGTCGGGATGACGGTCGACCACGTCGGAGGGTCCTCTTTTCGTCTGGCCTGCCGAGTATTTGATGCCCTCAGCGGTGTGATTTTTGCGAGTGGTTTCGTCTCACTCGTGGCGTATGACTTCGCTACAGGGGCTCCCCGGAAGCTCATCGACGATGAGCGGCAGTGGTTGGCGGCATAACCGCGCGGGTTGAACCCGCCGGTCTCCATTCTGCTTAGCCTGCGGTGCCTAAATAGGACAGGAATCTTGACCCCAACCATCAGTGCGCCCTGAACAAGAGTGGCCATCAGTGCGAATATGACCCTGGACTGCCTGTCGGGGGCCGTGGTACGTATTCCGCGCCCGGCCAAAAACCACCCCGGGCGTTCGGGTTGCTCCTAGTCGCGCCCTCGCTGCTCATGGGATTGTTGAGCTGGGGGTCCAACGACCAAGCAAAGTTCAACCGAATGCGGCAGACCAGCAGAGGCTTCGGCCAACGACAACGAGACGTCCTGGCCCTTCTGAGGCTCCGTCTTTTTTGCTACTCGCCCGTCTCGCCGCTTTCCGGGATCAGGTGGCGCTCCGCTGGGTTGTCAGTGCCCTCCCGGTCATACATTTCCCACCGCTCCACGGGCACAATGACTTTGTCAGCTAACTCTCGTTTTAGCCGTTGGATGGGCTCCCAGTCAAAGTGCGCCAGCCAGTGGTCTCTAGACTCCCATTCTTCAATCAGCACAAGGCGCCCGGAGACTTCTTCCTTCACGTCATACCGGAGACACCCCTCGCCCTGGCGAATATCGGCGATCACCTCGTCCAGAATTCCCACAACAGCATCAAAACAACCCTCAAGAGGGCTCAAAGGGACAATAACGGTGCAGCGACGTGGCATTACAGAAGTCTATTTGGCCGGGATTCCCCGTCCGCACGAGAGCACACGGCAGAGCGAGAGGCGAGTCAGGGCACCTATTGGGGGCCAGGGAGTACGTCAAAGGACAAAACTTCACCGAGAGGCTTCCGCGCTGACCGGGCAGGGGGGATGGTGGTGTCGGCTTCGCCAAGTGCAACAAAGCAGATGATCTCTTCGTACTCGGCAATTCCCGCCAGTTTCCGGACCCCACGGGCTTGAGAATTGGTGGAAGAAAAGTTCAGAGGGCAACTTGACCAGCCATGGGCCTGAACGGAGAGCAACAGTTGTTGGAGGAAAATTCCACCATCAATCCACATCTGGTTTCGCTCTTCGGGCCCCGTGAAACCTCTGACGTCGACGCTGAGAAGGAGCAGCAGGGGAATGGGGGAACTTCCGACGTTGCCCTGTTGTCTCCTCAGCAGTGCTTCAATATCAGCAGCCGCCGCGTAGGAGCGAACACGCCAGCTTTGAGTATTGGACACACTCGGTGCTCGCATCGCCAACGCCACGATGGCGTCCAGCTCTTCTCTCGTGGGCGCCCGCTGCGAACTAAAAGCACGGATCGAGCGACGCGAGCTCAGCAAAGCTTTCGCATCCTGGCTAACCCGAGAGGTCGAGACGTCAGGTCTCGCTCCGCTCTTGTTCCACCGATCACGATCCGCCAGCGCCAACGCCGCATGGGCCCGCAAATCCTCCCCCAGGCTCTGGCCGTGACGCTCCAGAATGACCTCAATGCGCTTCGCGGGCACGTCGCCAAAGGGCCGACGTGGCTCAGGGAGCGCCAAGGCTCTCTCCAGCAGGTGAACGTCTTTCTGAAGCTCAGCACGAGCCTGGGACACGGTGCGTGGCGCACGGAAAGACCCGAAGTACCGAGCTCTGCGCCACCCGTCCCACAGAGCTTCGCGGATCAGTGCGATCGCGTTAACCACCTGTGGCACTCACCCCTCTCAGGCTTTAGGGAACCCTTCATCTTATGCCGATGCTTCGGGTAGCAGACGGTCGCAGATGAACGAAACCTGCGAGAGCACTACTTCTTGCGGCGGCTCAACGCTGGGCCGTGTCGAAAGGACCGCTGTCGAGCGCGCCTTCTACCGGCGAACACATAAACGCTTCAAGCTTCTCGCCACGCTCGATTAACGCCCAGGAGCCTTCGGATCCCGACAAGCCCTCCACAGCCGAAGCCTCAACAAGTGCCACGGCCTTCGCGCCAGGCTCGATCAATACCCAGGGCTTTTCGCCTGTCGATGCGCCAGTGGGGCCACCGCCGTTTGCGCCAGGCTCGATTAACGCCCAGAACCAATTGCCCTCCGGTGGGCTTCCCGTCGTCGAGGTCTCAGCGAGGCCCCGAGCCCTTGCCCCAGCAGTGTCCATCGCCGAGGATAAATTAGCGGCCGGTGAGACTTCCGCCGTCAGAGTATCGGCAAAGACCTTCTGCACCCTCGAACTGGCCGCACCGAGAACCGAGGCTAAGTTGGCGGCCGGTGAGGCGCTCAAGGTGGCCGCGTGAGACGCCCCCATCTCAGGATCATTGGGTGCA
>JBLIEN010000066.1:0-7113 GCA_047633115.1 Pontimonas sp. | reverse complement strand
GCCGCCAAGGATCAGGAAGCGGAAGAGACGCCCGGCGCCACCTCTAAGGGCGCTGAATTAGGAAAAGACGCCGCCGCTGAAAAGCTCGGAGCTGACGTTATCGCGGGGCTCGCGGAGGTCGCTGACGCTGACGACGACGAAGACGACACGCCGGCAGTCGTATTCCCTAAGGGAGCGCTCGTGCTCTCCAGCACCGATGACGATGACGCTCCGACCATTTCGACCATGATTACGGGAGCGACCGCGGACCCCGTCAAGGATTACCTCAAGCAGATTGGGAAGGTCGCGCTTCTCAATGCCGAACAAGAAGTTCAACTCGCACTGCGGATAGAGGCGGGCCTCTTCTCGGAAGAAAAACTTTCCAACCTCACTAATTCTCAAAAAACCACCAAGCTTGCACGTGAGCTTCACGAAATCGCTAAAGATGGACATCGTGCGAAGAACCACCTCTTGGGCGCCAACCTGAGACTCGTCGTGTCTCTCGCGAAGCGCTACACCGGTCGAGGAATGCAGTTCTTGGACCTGATCCAAGAGGGAAACTTGGGTCTGATTCGCGCGGTAGAAAAGTTTGACTACACCAAGGGCTTCAAATTCTCCACTTACGCCACCTGGTGGATTCGGCAAGCGATTACTCGCGCCATGGCAGATCAGGCGCGCACGATCCGTATCCCCGTGCACATGGTGGAAGTTATTAACAAGTTGGCACGCGTGCAACGTCAAATGCTTCAAGATCTTGGTCGTGAACCCACTCCCGAAGAGCTTGCTCGCGAGCTTGATATGACCCCAGAAAAAGTTGTTGAGGTTCAAAAATACGGGCGTGAACCTATCTCGCTCCATACCCCTCTGGGTGAAGATGGTGACAGTGAGTTCGGTGACCTCATTGAGGACACGGAAGCAGTCGTGCCCGCGGACGCTGTTGGATTCACGATGCTGCAGCGGCAACTGGAATCGCTTCTCGATTCACTGTCTGAAAGAGAAGCTGGCGTGATCCGAATGCGCTTTGGTCTCGGGGATGGAATGCCCAAAACGCTCGACCAAATTGGGGACACTTTCGGTGTGACACGGGAGCGGATTCGTCAAATCGAATCCAAGACCATGGCGAAACTGCGCCACCCCTCGCGGTCTCAGGCTCTGCGCGACTATCTCGAGTAAGCCGATGAGGTTCATCGTTGCGTTTGGAATTGCAAAAGTCGTGCGATTTCTTTCGCGTTTGCGTGGGGGAGGTTCGGCCCTACCTGGGCTTGTCCTATTGCGCCAGCTTCCTCACGTCCTCGAGCGAGCATTGGGTGCTCTTCCCCGAGGGGTAATTTTCGTCACCGGCTCTAATGGAAAATCCACCACCACAACGATGCTGGCGGGTGTTTTGAGGGCTCATGGGCTGAGAGTTTTCACTAACTCTGCGGGGGGGAATCTTCCCCAAGGAGTGGCGTCGGCACTGGTGGGGAGTGCGTCGTTCACGGGCAAGCTCCGTGCTGATGTTGCGGTCCTCGAGGTGGATGAAGCGTATGGCGTGCAGATTGCGCGACTCATTAAGCCCAGTTGGGTCGTCATCACCAATATTCAGGTCGACCAGCTGAACCGTTTTGGTGAGCCAGAAGCGGTTTATCGGATGCTTGGCGATCTCTCCCGCACGGTCTCCACCGGGGTCCTGGTCAACGGGGGGGACCCCAACGCGCGCGCTTTGGGCGCGGGGCTTGATGCTGAAGGATTTCGGGTGAAACATATGGCGGTCAGCGCCGAGGCCTCTGCATCCGCAGCTCACGGCCTCGTTCCTGCCCCGTTGTTTTTTGAACACCCGGCGGTTTTGCTCAGCGAGCCGGTACTTTCCGTTGTCTCCGTTGCCGGGGCTCAGATAAACCTTGATTTTCGCGGGACCGTCTTTGAGATGCGTATGCCCCAGCCTGGCTTGCACTACGCCGTGGACACCGGCCTGGCTGCAGCGATGGCTGCGGTTGTTCTTGACGATCGTTTTGAGCCCCATACGGCGATAGAGGCGCTGGAAGTGTCCACACCGGTCTACGGCCGCGGGGAGACGATCACCTATCAGGGTCGCGATATTGCCCTCATCATGATGAAGAACCTTCCCAGCTTGCAGGCGAACCTCGATGCGTTGTCCCGCCCCCTTGAAAACGTATGGATTTCTGTGGATGAAGGAACCCCTGATCCTTCCTGGATATTTGATACAGATACGAGCGCTCTTTCTTCGGTATCGGTTCTCAGCGGCACCAAGGCGTGGCAGTGGGTCTTGCTGTTGGAGCATCGGGGTATTCCTTACGCTCACGTGGTGGAGGACACGAAGGCCGCACTAGCGAAGTTTGTGGCTGAGGCCCCTCCCTCGACTGAACCCTTAAACGCGATCGTGAACTACGAGCAGATGATGCGAATCCGACGCCTGGCCGGCTACAAGGAGCTTGAGGGTACCCGATGAGCTCGTTCACTCTCGCCCGTCTTTTGCCGTTAGTCCTCGGCTTGAATGGCTCTGCCGCGAACGCCGAAATACTTGCCCAGGCCCTGGAACATAGCGGTCATGACGCGCACATCGTGGATGTCCACAGCCTTGGAGATGCGCCCGCCGAGGTGGACGCGGTCTGTGTAGGAAGTGGATCGGCCTCCAGTATGCGCCCCGCTGCTGCCCAGCTCATTCCGCTGCTGGGTGTCGTGAATCGCTGGCGCAGCCACGGAGCGTTCTTCGTGGCGGTTGGAACGGGATGGGACCTGCTGGGAGTCTCGGTGACGACTCCGGCGGGAGAGGTGTTGCCTGGGGCGGGAATTTTTCCCTCAGAAGCCGACCATCGGTCGATCCGATTCTCGGGAGAGGTGGCGGGTGTCGACTACCGAGGGCGTCCTAGCGCTGGCTATGTCAACCAGGTTGGAGCGGCGACCCTTCATGACGGAGTGAAGGCTTTGATGAGGGTGGAGGGGTCGGAATCGGAGTATCCCCCCGCGGAAGGCCTCATCGGGAAAGGCCTTTTAGCGACTCGTATGGGGGGACCCGCCCTAGCGCTTAATCCCCACTGGTGTGACGATATCTTGGAAGATGTTTTGGAAAGACGGGGCGAGAGCCGGCACACTAGGGAGTTTCATGACCGGGTGGCCAACGCTGCCGATCACGCGAGAGCAGGCATAGAACGTCGCCTGGGAGTTAGTCGCGGCTAAACCGACGCTCCACATCGGGGCCCATAGAGGCGACGACTTCATCGCCAATGGTTCCTGCCCACTGCGCCCAGTCTTCCGCGCTTGGTGTCCCCTTGTGGGGCTCACCCCAGAGCGTAATCGTGTCTCCTAAGGCCGCCGGGGAACCGCTAGGAACACTCACTAGAAGGTGATCCACCTCAACATGGCGAAGCGCGAGTTTTTCAGAACCCCGAGATACCCACCCCGTGTCCGCTGGAAGGGCGAGGAGCCCGTCACCAAAGCCCATTCCGACACGAGCAGTCTGAGCTTTCTGATCGATTTCGACAATAAAAGCGCGAGGGACCATGACCGGTTCTAAACCGAGATCTGTCGCGCTTCTGTCACCAAAAGGGCTCACGCCGTAGGCGCTAATCCCCACCCGCACAATGTCGAGTCTGGATTCTGGGATGTCTGTAGCCGCCGCGGACGCGGCGATATGCAGCATCGTGGGGCGCAGCCCAAGACCGCGGGCCCGCTCGACAGCTGCATGAAAAAGGTCCAGGGCCGCCCTGTTATCCGCAATCGATGTGTCAGCGAGATGAGACCAGATTCCCACAACGCGAACAGTGCCCGTTTTTTCAAGTTCCTCTGCGCGCTCACACAGTGCTGGCCAGAGTTCGGGTAGAGCGCCGTTGCGGTGGAGCCCTGTGTCAATTTTGAGATGAATGGAGGTACCGCCACCGGGCACTTCTCGTTCAAGCTTCTCTAGCTGCCAGAGGGCAGAAATTCCTAAGTCAAGGGAGGCTTCACGTGCGAGCGTGAAATCATCGCTGTGTGAGAGCAGCCACGCCAAAAGGAGGGTGTCGGCGACATGAGGTCTCAGACGGTGTCCGGTGTCAATATCAAGGACGGCGAGACAGTTTGCTCCAGCAGCCATGGCGGTTTGGGCGATTTCTCTTTCGCCATGACCGTAAGCGTCAGATTTGACAGCAATCATGAGCTGCGCGTCGTGGGCGAGTGTTGTGCGGACGTGACGAACATTGCGGGCAAACGCAGCACAGGAAATCTCTACCCAGCAGGCGGGAGTTAGGTCCACTGGCGCACCACCCGGGGGGCAAGATGGGAAAGCAGGGCTCCGCTGGAGCGGTTCGACCAGAGCGACCATTGGTCAAGGGTGGGGTTCTGACCCCAGATGGTTGCGACGTCGCCGATGGCAACAGCTGCCTGGCCAACATCGAGAACACATTGGTCCATGGCAATTCGACCGGCTATCGGAAAGAGCTCGTCTCCAAGCGACATGTGGGCGCCGGGAGAAGCGGTCCTGGCAACGCCATCCGAGAAGCCGGCGCTCACGAGCACCAGTGTGGTGTCACTCGAGGTCCGATACTCGTAACCGTAAGAGACCGCGGTGTTAGCTTTGACCCTTTTGACCGAAATGATGTCCGCTTGAAAAGTCATGAGAGCTTGGGAGGATTTTTCCCACCACTGTGTGAGGCAGCCGGCTCTTTCTCTCGACGCAGGAAGGACACACTGTGCCTGATGGATGGGGGAGACCAAGGCACTCTTGAACCCCACATCAGCGGCGATACGACTCGCCGCCTCGACACCAAATCCGTAGGCATTGGCACGTAGGTCAATGATGTCGTGCTGAGAAACGAAGCTTGCGAGGTGCTCGGTGAGCACCCGGCTGGCAAGGAGCGCTCTGCGCATCGAAGCTGTGCCGCCTAGCTGGAGCGCTCTGAGCGCAAACGATCCGTCTCGTCATGCCACGCGAGAATGCTTGCTCCGAGAGTCTCCCGGTGCTTCGCGGCGTGATGCCCGCAGAACAGCAGTTCTCCGGATTCCAGCGTGACTCGCACGTAAGCCTGCGCGCCGCAACTATCGCACGTGTCCGCGAAACCCAGGGTCGCGCTTATGTCGGTGGGGGCTTCGGTCGTATCAGGTGAGGCGTAAGACATCGGTTCTCCTTGAGGGGTTTCTTAGTCAATAGTTTATTCCACCACGTCTGACAGAGATTGTTGACCGTGACGCTCTCAGTTTCGCCCTGCGCGTATGCAGAGGCAACCGGCGAGGGCAACCGGCGAGGGCAACCGGCGAGGGCATCCGGCCTGGTCGGTTGCTCCGCCTAAACTCAAAGCTCGAAACGAAACACCCTAAGGATAAGACTCTGTGCCCAGTAACGATTATTCCGCTCGACATCTGACCGTCCTCGAGGGCTTGGAAGCGGTGCGCAAAAGACCGGGAATGTACATCGGCTCGACCGACTCCCGCGGCCTGATGCATTGTCTGTGGGAGGTCATTGACAACTGCGTTGACGAAGCAGTGGCAGGCCACGGATCTGACATCTCGGTAGTTCTGCACTCGGATGGCAGTGTTTCTGTCGCGGATGAAGGACGCGGCGTGCCCGTCGATATCGAACCGAGGACCGGACTGACCGGTGTCGAATTAGTCTTCACCAAACTCCACGCTGGCGGAAAATTCGGGGCCGGCTCTTACGCCACCTCGGGTGGTCTCCACGGCGTCGGTGCCTCTGTTGTCAACGCTCTGTCCGAACGTCTTGATGTGGAGGTCGATCGCGAGGGAAAGACCTGGGCAATGTCCTTCCATCGTGGAGAACCGGGTGAATTTGCGGATGCAGGCGACGCTTCACCTTCCTCCGCCTTTACCCCTTTTGTGAGCCAAAGTGTTCTTCAGGTTGTGGGCACCACCAAGAAAAGTGTCACGGGTACGAGGGTTCGGTTCTGGCCGGACCCCCAGATTTTTGGCAAGAAAGCCTCGCTAGCGTCTGAAGAGCTCGCCGACAGGGCCCGTCAGACCGCTTTTTTGGTTCCCGGTCTCTCCATTCATCTGGATGACCACACGGGCGACACCCCGTCACAGACCACGTTTTCTGCCGCTGGCGGACTCACCGACTTTCTTGGCTTTTTAGCCCCCGACGCGGCCGTCGTGGGGCCGTGGTATTTCAGTGGGGACGGGACGTTTGAAGAGACTGTGCCTGTCCTCGACGACACCGGAAAAATGTTGTCTCAGGATGTCGTGCGTCAGGTTCACGTGGACGTTGTGCTGCAGTGGGGTACCGGGTATGACACGGTGAATAAGAGCTTTGTGAACATCATCCAGACCCCGAAGGGGGGGACCCACCAGCAAGGCTTTGACGCTGGTTTGGTGAAGACTCTCCGCGCGGAGATAGACAAAAATGCCCGCAAGCTCAAAGTGGGTAAAGACAAAGTCGAGAAAGACGACATGGTGGCGGGTTTGACTGTCATCGTGGCCGTTCGTCTGCCAGAGCCCCAGTTTGAGGGACAAACCAAAGAGGTTTTGGGGACCCCCGGGGTCAAGTCCATTGTTCAGTCGGTGATCTCGTCTGGGCTGAACGACAAATTCGCCTCGACAAAACGCGAAGACAAAGCGTTCTCGGCGCTCCTGCAGGAAAAAATTGTGGCGGAAATGAAAACGCGAGTGTCCGCGAGGGCGCTGAAGGATACCCAGCGGCGCAAGAACGCACTGGAGGCGTCGACGCTCCCTACGAAACTCGTGGATTGTCGTAGTAAAGAAACCGAGGGCAGTGAACTGTTCATCGTGGAGGGCGATTCTGCGCTGGGCACGGCGAAGCTTGCCCGCGACAGCGAGCACCAGGCTCTCTTGCCTATTCGAGGCAAGATTCTCAACACTCAAAAAGCGTCCGTTCAGGACATGTTGGACAACGCCGAATGTGCCGCCATCATTCAGGTGGTGGGGGCTGGCTCAGGGAGAACTTTTGATGTGAGCCAAGCTCGCTACGGAAAAATCATCATCATGTCTGATGCTGATGTCGATGGCGCCCACATCCGTACGTTGCTGCTCACCCTGTTCTTCCGGTATATGCGGCCATTGGTTGACGAAGGTCGCGTCTATGCAGCGGTACCCCCTCTCCATCGCGTCGTTGTCAACGCCCGAGGCAGAGCGCCCTCAGAAATCCTTTACACCTACTCGGAGGATGAGCTAAAAAGCCTCCTGAAA
>JBLIEN010000065.1:0-7214 GCA_047633115.1 Pontimonas sp. | reverse complement strand
CAAGCTGCTCAAGTAACAGCCTCTGAAGAAACCCCCATGTACAAGCCTGTGACCTATGACGACGCGGTATCGAAATTTGGAATGAGTGTCGACAAGAACGCCTTTGGGGCGTACGCGGGAGAGGGCTTGATCGGTTTTCGTTTTGGCGATTCGGGGATTTTTCTGGGGATGTTCGATGCCGATCCCGCCGATGACCGAGGCGTCGTCAGCGATGTTTTAGCGAATGAGGCTAATTAGCCTCAGAAGGCCCTTTGAGGAATAGGTCGCTAGGCCAACACACCTTGGCGACATGCAAGACCCTGTTTTAGTGGCATTAAGCTGAGTGGTTTCAGGGACACCTTGGCGATGTTCCACCGGCAAAATGCGAAGAGGCAAGGCTTCGCTGAAGCTGATCGGCCAAGTTGGACCAGAGCGAGGGATCTCTGCCGTCCCGGCACTCCGGTCACGAGCCTCCGGAGTCAGGACCGTGACGCACTGCCTACTCGAGCAGCTTGCCCGCCTGACTAACATCTTCCATCAGCGCGGCAATTTCGGCAGGAACCTCTGGAATTGCTTCATGAGTGATGGTGCCATCAGCGGACCACACCATGTTGACCTGCAGTGCAGCGTCCATGTCGGGGTAGTCACTGCGGTTGTGGGCTCCGCGGCTTTCTCGACGCTCCAAAGCGCAGGCGAGCGTTGCTCGTGCTGCTAGGAGAGATGCGCGCAGATCAAATGCGTGTGCGAGACCGGAGAAACCGGCAACATCGGGGTGCACACCAATTCGAGTCTGGCGTTCATCGAGCTCGTCGAGCTGGCGCAACCCTTCGAGCAGTCCTGCTTCGTCACGCACCACACCACCGAAATCGGTCATGGTGTCGCGAATATCGCGTTGCAGTGCGCGCACATTCTCTTCTCCGTCAGAAGCGAGAATGTCAGTGACTTCTTTCTCGGCCGCGTCAATAACTTCTTGTGATCTGTGCTGGGAGGTGATTCCGGCGCTGTAGGCGGCGGCAGCTTCACCCACGATTCGACCAAAGACCAGGAGCTCAATAAGCGAGTTGCCGCCAAGACGGTTGGCGCCGTGAAGCCCACTGGATGCCTCACCGATGGCATACATTCCTTCAACATCGGTGGAGTGATCTTCTGGTCGCACCCACACCCCCCCCATCGAATAGTGCGCGGTGGGGGCAATCTCAATGGCGGTAGTGGTGACGTCTAAGACCTGCAATTCGAGCATCGTTTGGTAGACGCGGGGCAGCCGAGTCATGATGGTTTCTCGGGGCAGGTGGGAAATATCCAACAGCACGCCACCTTTGGCGGTGCCGCGGCCTTCTTTGATTTCTGTGTATGCGGCGAGTGCGACTCTGTCTCGGGTGGACAGCTCCATGCGCTCAGGATCGTAGTTGACCATGAAACGCTCTCCAAGGGAGTTTCGCAGCACGCCTCCCTCTCCCCTGGCAGCTTCGCTGATCAGAGTTCCCGCGGCGTTTTCTGGCTCGAGGATGCCACTGGGGTGAAACTGCACAAATTCGGCATCGCGCAGCCGGCCACCAGCGTCCACGGCCAACTTGAACGAATCACCGGTGTTCTCGTCTCTCCGGCTCGAGGTACGACGCCAAATTCGGTTGTGACCACCGGCGGCAATGATGACGGCGTCGGCGATGATGGTGACCCGGCTGCCATTGCGCAGATCAAAGCCGTAGGCTCCAAAAACCACGTTGTCTTTCACCAGGATGCGGGTGATGTAGACCGAGTCAAGAATGGGTACCTCGAGCTGTGTGGCCCGAGCGATCAGGGTGCGCTGGATTCCGAGACCCGTGTAATCCCCCGCGAAAGCGGTGCGACGATACTTGTGGGCACCAAAATACCGCTGGCTGATTCGCCCGTCGCTTTCGCGCGCAAAGGGCATGCCCCAACGCTCGAGATCCTCGATTCCGCGGCCGGCATTTTTGGTCACAATCTCTGCGGTAAGTGGGTGAGAAAGAAAGTAGCTTTCCTGGATGGTGTCTGCCGCGTGCTGCTGCCAGCTGTCTTCGGTATCTATGGTGGCCAGAGCCGCGTTGATTCCCCCCGCTGCCAAAGAGGTGTGCGCATCGTTCTTGGGCCTCTTTCCCACGGCAAGAACATCAACCCCACGCTCGGATAGCTCAATGGCGGCTCTCAGACCGGAGCCTCCGGTGCCAATGACCAGCACAGAAGTAGAAATTCGGCGGCCGGAGACAGATTCGTGTGACATACAACAGGCCTTTCGCGAAGCAGGTAGAGCGCCATAACGGTGATGGCACGTGTCGCCACGCTAGCCGGCATTGCTGGATATTCGCCCCTATTTGCGGGCAGTGAACTGCACAGCATGATTCGTGCCCGGCCAATAATGCGGTGGCACCTTCGGGCTCACCGTCTGCCACCGCCCGGTGAGCCCGGGGAGCCCGGTGAGCGATGGTGTTAGATAAGCGCATGGAATTTCTTGTCCTCCCCCTCTTTAGCCTCGCAGCGGCTGCCGTAGTCATTGGTCTGGCGCGGAGGAAAGGGCAGAACACACAGAGTCCCCCACGGGGCATGGCGAAATCTCAGATTCCGTCATTTAGGACACCCACAACCCAGTGCCCACACTGCTTCGAAACGATCAGGTGGGAGGCGACCGTGTGTCGGCACTGTGGGGTGGCAACCGCCGAGCACAGCAGCGAGGAGGATTCTTTCGAGAGCAATCAGCAGGAGGACGGCAGGAACAAGGCGAAAGCAAGAAAATCTGTTCAGATTCTTCTTTTTTCCCTCTTATCCCTGATCTTTTTGCTGCTGGGCGCGGTTCTTCCTGTATGGCCATTTTTACTCGCAGGAAGTGTCATCTTTGGCGTGTTGGCCTTTTTGGACTGGCGTGCCAGCAGAGGCTCTCCCGGAGAAGATGGGTAGAAAGCTTTTCAGCGCCGTCACGCTTGTTCCCACCGGCTTCCCCAGCGGGGCGCCCCGATGGCGGGGCTAGATCACCCGGTCACAGTGAACAGATGTCCACAAAATCTCTGAGCCCCAGCTGTGTTTCGTCCAAAAATGTGGGCAGATCACCCAGAGCGCTCACACTGAGGTCCTCGGCAATGTCAACAATCACGCCAATTCCGGCGGTGATTTTCCCATGCGCGGTGGCAAGCTCTTCGTCGGCGGGGGTGAGCGCGGTGAACCGGTCAAGGAGTTCCCCGAGTTCTGTGGCGTAGGTGCCTATGGCCAAAGGGTTACCCAGCGCCGAGATAACAATGTCTCGCATGTCGTTCACAATAAACACCGACTCTGCGCATACTTGGGCGGTGGACAGAGGTTCGGGCGCGCTCTGCGACGAACACCCTGCGAGAAGAAGCGAAGGAATCAGAACGAGTCCCGCAGCAGACTGTGTCTTCATGGTCAAACTCTAACCGCTGCACATCTGCGTCTGCAGTCGGTTCCACCAGGTAGACCCTCCCTTCAGACAAGACAGGCCCCTTCGTGCCTTTCCTTTCTGTTGGCGGAACTTCTCCAGAATTTCTTGGGCCAGCGCCGACGTCCACTCGTTTCGCTCCTCCTCCGTCATCACCTCGTAGTTGCTCGGGAGTGACGAGAGGTTCTTCTGGCTCTTGTTGTCCAGCATTCTTTTGCTCCTCTCGCTCAAGGTCACTGCCGGTGAACACGCTCGAACTCATATGAGAAAAACCACCGCGACATTCGTCTCTGCGCAGGAAAAATGGATAAACAGTGAAACCAAATTCTAATATCTAGGGGTAACAGAGGCCCTTCTTCATCTCCATTTCCCTGCCCTTCCACTCTGCCCCGCGAAATACTGCGCTGCTAAACACTGCGCTGCGCTCTCCCCGCCCTCCAGAGTGACTTGCGGGCTCTGAAAGGCAAGCCTTCAGTGGCGCTTCGCCGACGCAGGAGGCCGGGTGAGTGACGAGTCATGTTCCCCGATATCGCGCAATGCTGACTGATCGAGTCGCCAGGTGAGCGCCATATGGGGGACAGTCAACGCCCACACGACGGCGAGTGCAACCCATAAGTAGTCGGTTAGTGCCCACCCGCCGACGAGGGTGATACCTGCAGCCACCACCACGGTTCCAAGGAGAGCCGGCAGCCCGGGGACGGACACCCGCCACAGCGCTTTTACCCACTGGCCCCTATCGGCAATTTCTCTAGCAGAGGCCATTTCTTGGCTGAGCCGTGCCGTGTGTCGAAGCGCATGCCATAGGCCGAAATAAGCGGCAAAGGCAACAAGGGGTGGGGTGAGAAGCGCTAAGAGGCCCAGGACGACAATGTCTCTCGCATCGGCATACCGACGTCTCACCACGAGCCATCCCAGGCAGAGGAGGGCGGCGGACACCGTTGCCCCAAACAGCGCCGTATCGGCGCCAAAATGCCAGTCAACGAGCGCAGGGTTAACCAGAGCGAGAGCCTCCGTGCTACCCCGATTGGTCAGGGGAATCACTATGGGCAGCGATCCCGCCGGGACCGCGTACACCCACCAGGGTGCAGATCGGGCGCGTTCTTGTGCCCCGACTTGACGCACGAAAGAGGCATCACCCATCCCAAAGTGGACGGCGCTCATGGCCACAACGAAAATAAACCCACCCACGGGCCACACCAAGATCGCAACCACTACTAACGCGGCGACGCCCACATATGCCAGGGCAAACATTGCCATCTGGGCCACCCCCATCCGGGGGAAGGTCACCACGTGGTCGAGGGCGCCGTGGGGAATGCCCACGGCGAGCGCGCCGACCGCGAGCCACACCTGCCACGGGGCTGAGCTTTGACCAAAAAACAAGGAAAAAACCAGTGATAGAACAACAACTATCGCCACCGCGATGACCGAGAAGGATCGGGTTTTTGTCAACACGCTTGCGGTAGTCACCCCTCCACACTACGCAAAATCTCTGACGGAAACGCTAAGTTTGCAAGGTGGAGTCATTCGCCTACTTAGCTATGTTGGGCTTCCTGATAGTCGCTTCTTGGTGGCTGGAATGGGCCTTTGGGCTCAGGGTTCTGCGCAATCCAAAGCGCCTGTTGCTCACCCTCTTGATCACCACTCCGATCTTCGTTATCTGGGACGCAGTGGCCATCGCTCAGGGTCACTGGTATTTTGATCGCGCACAAATGACAGGGATTATTGGCCCGTTTGGTGTGCCCCTGGAGGAGTACCTGTTTTTCATCATGGTTCCCATCTCAGCTGTGCTCACGTGGGAGGGTGTTCGCGCTTTTATCGCTATCGTCAGGCGGCCTACAACCCCATGATGTACACACTGCTGGCGATGGTGGGCGTTGTGCTCGCGGTTGTCATAGACGTTTGTGTTACGCGAAGTCGAATTCTCGCAACCGGCCCATTTTGGGTTGCCTGGTTAGTTTTGGTGTTTTTCCAACTCCTTACGAACGGCTGGCTCACCGGGAGAAGAATCGTTCTTTACGACGAGGCGCAGATCATGGGATTGAGACTTGCCTACGCCCCGGTGGAGGATCTCCTGTTTGGGTTTTCGTTGATTGTCATCACCATTTCGGTGTGGGTGAGACTCGGCAGGGACGACCAGCAGACATCCTCCCGTGGCTCCCGCACCCAGGTGTGATGAGTGCGCTGCTCTCACCAGCTGAGCTGCCGCCCCACGCAGAGAACCCTTGATTTCCTGGGGATGTGAGCTACCAGCCTGAGGGCTCCACTCTTAGACCCACTGTGCCTAGGGCGTGGATCCTGTGGGTTGATTCCCGCCGCCTAGAGGTTGGTCGACAGGAAGAGGAAGGCAAAGAAAATAGCCATGTGGAGACCTCCTTGGAAAAGGGTCACCCTGTGGGAGGCAACGGTCACGGTGCTCACAACAAGGGTAAGCAGGAAAAGCACGATGTCGACATCTCGCAGGCCAAGCTCCAATTTGATGTCGAGCACTAGCGAGACCACAACGAGTGCCGGGATTGTCAGACCAATGCTCGCAAGCGCCGACCCGTAACCGATGTTGAAGCCTGATTGGAGGTGGCCTCGGCGGGCCAGGCGAAATGCTGTTGCGCCTTCCGGCAGCAATACAACCAACGCGATGAGTACCGCAACAAAGGTAAGTGGCAACCCCGCCCCGGTGACGACGCCTTCGATGGAGGGCGAGAGAACCCGGGCTAAACCAATAATGACGATCAGGGTGACGACAAGAAAAATGATGCTTTGAACGAACTTTCCCTGTGTGGGCACCACGCGAAGAGACTCGGTGGGCGGACTGGCAGGGTCCTCAAAGTGCTCACGATGTCGAACCGTGAGGATATACAAAAAGAGGATGTACACGCCAAGGGAGGCAACCCCCACGAACAACAGTTGCGGGGTGGTGAAGGTGGGGCCTCTGGAACCAGTGGAAAAGGTGGGAACAACGAGACTCAGGGTGGCAATTGTGGCGATTGCGCCCAATGCAGCACCACTCCCCTCACTGTTGAAAGATGAGGTTGACGACCTCAGGGTCGCGGCTATCACAGCGAGCCCAATAATGCCGTTGGTGGTGATCATCACGGCCGCAAACACCGTATCCCGGCCGAGGCCCGAGGCGGCCTCCTCCGATTCGACCATGATCGACACAATCAGGGTGACCTCGATGATGGTGACTGCAACCGCCAAAATGATGGCACCCAGAACTCTTCCCACAAAGGCGGCAATCACTTCGACGTGATACACCGCCGAGACCACTCCTCCGATCAGCACAAGACTGAGCGCAATAACGCCGACAACCCCGGGGGGATTCGCCCAAAACAACACCAGCAAAATGCTCGCAACGATGGGGCCGGCCGAGTGAGCAAGCGGGGCCATGCGAGCAAGCGTCATGTTCGTGATGATACCGAGAGTCCGGTGGGCGTTTAGCGTGAACGGCTTGTTCGTGGGGGACATTCCCAACAACCCCCGTCCGGCTCGAGTTTTCCCCATGCCGCGGCGCACGATGACCGAGGCAGCACAAGCCCCCTGCTCTCACCAGCTGAGCTCCCGCCCCGACCGAAATTCCCGACGATCCCCGGAACCAAAGCACACACGGGAAGGATCTCCTGATTGGCTCCGGGAGCAGGAATCGGGCGCAGGCGCCCTCGAGCCGCTCTCCTGGTTTCGGGATGCCCTAGTCTAGAAATCCCACGGGAGCCCCCGGCAGTTAGACAGCATCACATTTCTCCTGGAGGGTGACATGAATAGCCAGACTTTTAGAGAACGACTTGAGGCGCCCGGGCCCATCATTCTTTCCGGTGGTTACCTTTTTGAGGTAGAGCGC
>JBLIEN010000064.1:0-7231 GCA_047633115.1 Pontimonas sp. | reverse complement strand
GATGGCTTCACCAAAGCCAGTATCAGCGTCAACAAGGGTGGGGAGGTCCGTAACTCGGCTGATTTGTTGCGCGCGACCGCTGACCTCGCTCAACGTGGTGAGCCCGATATCGGGTAACCCCAGTTCTGCGGAAATAACGGCTCCGGAGATGTACACCGCTCCGAATCCATGGCGTTCGATGATTTTTGCCGAGAGGGGGTTGAACGCACCAGGCATCTGAATGATGGACGTGCCTGCGAGTTTCTCTCGGAGGCTTTTTCTTTTATCAGCAACAGAAATGCGGGAGTGAAGCATTAGAACAGCCCTTTCGTCGAACCGGTGCGCGCGCCCTCTACCTGGACGGACAGTTGTGCTACCTCGTGGGAAGACAATGTGGACAATCGGGCTGCTAAGTCCAGGAACCTCGTCGACTCCGGGGCGGGAATGAACGGCGAGGTGAGTGACCGAAATTTTTCTATGTAGTCCTCGCGTTCAAAGGGCGAGGACCCGAGTGGGTGCGCATTGGCGACAGCTATGTCGTCGATGATGTGCACGCCTGAGGAGAGTTCAATGTCCACTCGACCTCCAAAAGCTTTGTCACTCAGGTCCGCGGAGTGATAGCGGGCGCTCCAGAAGGGATCCTCCTGCGTCGTGATTTTTCTCCACAGGTCAACAGTGTCTTGTCGCCTGGCGCGCTCAGGGGCGTAGCTTTCTTCATGATGCCATTTACCGTCCTGCAGTGCCACCGCGAAGATGTAGGGAAGGGAATGGTCGAGCGTTTCTCGCGAGGCCTGTGGATCATATTTTTGGGGGTCTCCGGAGCCGGATCCAATAACAAAGTGGGTGTGGTGCGATGTGTGAATGGTGATGGTGTGAATCGCCCCCGGATGGGCTAGCTCGGGGTGGCGGAGATGGAGGCGCGCCGCCAAGTCAATCAGCGCTTGGGCCTGGTATTCAGCCGAGTGAGCCTTTGTGTAGGTTTCTAAAATGGCGGATCGCGGTTCCCCTTCGTCGGGCAAGGTGATGCTGTACACAGCGTCTTTTCCCCCCAACATCCAGGCGATAAAACCGTCTTCGCCTTCATAGATGGGGGAGGGGCTAGTCTCTCCGCGCATGGCTCGGTCGACGGATTCGATAGCAATCTTCCCGGCAAACGCTGGAGCGTATGCTTTCCAACTGGAAATTTCGCCTTTGCGTGACTGGCGCGTAGCGGTACTTGTGTGAAGGGCCTGCCCGATGGCGTCAAAAATGACGCTGGTGGGCAGCTCGAGAAGGTTTCCTAACCCGCCCGCGATTGCGGGGGCGAGGTGGGCAATGTGGTCAATCTTGTGTTCGTGAAGGCACATCCCCTTGACCAGAGATACCTGTATTTCGTACGCGACAGAAATTGCCCGGGTGAGCTTCTCCCCCTCCACTTGGAGGTGCTGTGCGGTAGCGATTAACGCGGGGATGGTGTCTCCGGGATGGGAGTAGTCAGCAGCCAGGAAAGTGTCGTGAAAATCAAGTTCCCTGACAGCGACTCCATTAGCCCACGCCGCCCACTCCGGTGAGGTGCGCAGCGTCACTTTTTCCCCCATCACGTTTGCTCCCACACCACCGTGTGATGGAGAGTGGCTGAGCGCTTGATCTCTTGCTGCGCGCACGGCCGGTCGATTTACCGAAGCGACGGCGACGGAAGCATTATCGATGACGCGGTTGGCCACCATTGCGCTGACATCTGAGGTTGCCAGAGTGGTGTCGGAGGCGACCTCGGCAAGCTTCCAGGCCAGCTGGGCTTCTCTCCCCAGGTGTGCGCTGCTGGGGTGTGTTCTCACGGTGTGCGTGGTGGCCATGATGGGGAGCTCCAATTTTTTTGTGGTGAGGGGGAGGCGCAGTTATGCCAGGAGGGCAGTGCCAATGGTGGAAACAACGTGGTGGAGGCTGTGGTGGAGGTGAAGGTGGGTGGCGTACGCAGCGACATCTTCGTTGCGCGACACAATGGCGTCGCAGATGACCTTGGTCTCTGCGGCGCTTGCTCGGAGCCTCAGAAGATCGCTGCGGGCAATGCGTCTGGCTCGTGTGGAGTGTTGTCGGATGGTGGCTAAAGCGGAGACGAGGTATCCGTTATCAATGGTTGCGTCAATTGCGTCATCAAAATCCTTGTTGAGTTGGTAATAGCTATCGACGGACTCCTTGGAGTTCTGGAGGTGTTCGTGGGCGGCCTCAAATCGAAGAGATAGTTTTTCAAATACGTGGGCGTCGCCGTGTCGGGCGGCGAGCCGGGCTGCGAGCTCTTCGAGTGAACGTCGGACGTCGTACAGCTTGTGGATGCCCTCAAGAGACAGAGCAGAAACAAAGACGTTGCGCCCCGAGGGCTTGGTGACAAGTCCGTCCGCGTAGAGCAGCGAGAGGGCCTCGCGAAAGGGAGTTCGGGAGATCCCCAGCCGGGTGGATTGTTCGACTTCGGACATCAGGCTCCCCGGCGGCAAGGAACCATCAAGAATGTCGGCGACCAGGCTCCGATACGCCCGTTCGCTCGCTTTCATTCCGTTACTCCAGGCGCCAATGTATACATTAAGACCGAGTGTAGCCCGATTATGGCTAAATATGGGGTACTTAAGGAATTATGTGTATACCTAAATGGACGACACCGGCGAAATTGTGCGGGCGAAGAAAGAGTCAATAGCCCCTGTCTCGTGCCGCCGGAAAAGGACTACGGCGCCGCAAGAGGCCCTTCGAGGGCGTCAAAGTCGACAGGGGCCGAGGTCCCCGTCGAGTCTGAGGTGTCGTGGCTGAGGTGAAGCTCGTCAATCCACAGCGCTGCCACCACTGGGGCGCTCAAGGTGGCGTTGCGCACGTGACCACCCGAGGTTCGATTATGACTAATTGCATGAAGGTGCAGGCCCGGAATAGTTTCCCCGGTGGTGGCATCGGGGTAGCGAAACCCCACCAGAGTGCCGCCCCAGGAATCAAAACTGAACCGAATCTCCTCGTCAATGATGTCTCCCAACGTTTCACCCTCATATGTAGGGTGTCCCACGGTGCGAAGCACCACGTCCGTGAACGTGGCCTCAATCTTGATCGCACAGACCACGTCTTCTGCGTCGACATGGGTGGTCTGGAGGTAAGAGTCAAGCGCCGCCAATATGCCTGCCATATCAAGGCCTGGGGTGAGGGGAAGGTAGTGAGCCAGACCGCCTGATGCGGCAATACCAAAGGCAATGGTCTCCGTGCTGCCCACGAGGAGTGGGGTGCCATCGGTCGGGATTCGCCAGGTCTCACCATCAAGGCTGACGATCTCTCCTTCGAGGTTGTCCATCACGCCCAGACCGAGGATGCTCTGACCAAACTCGTGTCCCACCGTGGTGGTGCCAGAAAAGTTACCCGCAAACAGCGCTGAAGCTGCGCGCGCTTGATTGACATGCCCGTGTCCTATTTTCCCTAATTGCGTGGCGCGCAACCGGCGCAAAACCTCATCAAACACCCCTTCAGCCTAAAGGTTTCACTCCCGCACTCACGGGACCGCGATGGTTGCTCGGAGGACTGGCGCGCCCGCGACGAGGGTGCGGCGCTAGGGGCTTACCAATGTGGCGCCGAGCGGGTCTTCCAGCAGCTCCTGGAAACCCAGTTCCGCGGTTCCCACAAGGAGCAGTCGCGAGCCCATTTTTCCCGGGTGAATTTCGACTCCCTCCAACGCGAACGGGAGGGTTTGGGCTGCAATGTCTTCCATCAGCCGGGTTCTGCGCAACTCGAGCAGAATTTCAAGGAAACCGCTGAGCACGACAATCTCAGGGTTTGCCGCGCATAAGAGAAGCGCTATGGCTCGGCCGAGATAGTGGGTCTGGCGGTCTAGAACCTCGGAAACTGCCGCTTCGTGGCGGCGAGAGCGGATGGCCTCGAAGAGTTCGTCGTCTTCTACATCGGTGAGGTTCACGGCAGTCAGCAGGTCATCTCGGCGAACCATGGCCTCTAAAGTGCCGGGGATGCCAGAGTAATCCCGGGTGCTGTCATCAGATATCCGCATGTGTCCCAGTTCTCCGGCGTAGCCGTGATTGCCACGGAGTAATTCACCATTGATCGTGGCGCCACCACCCAAACCCCCGGGCACGCCGAGGAGAAAGATCATGTTCTGACGCCCTTGGCCCGCCCCAAACGCTTGTTCCGCGGCGCACGCCACGCTGGCGTCGTTATCCAAGCGCACAGAGAGTCCGGTGCGCCGGCTGAGGAGATCGGCAAACGGTGTTTCCCGCCAGCCCAAGCCGGGGGCCCAGCGCATATCTCCGGTCGCAACCCGGACTTGCCCCGGTGCGGCTACCCCTACGCCGGCAATAGTGCTGTGAGGCGCAAGGGCCTCTCGGAGCTCATTGATGAGGGCGCCGGCTTTGTCCGCTACCTCCTCTGGAGTGGCTCCTTCTAGCATGGGGTGGCGCTGGCGTTGGAGTACTTTTCCGCCCAGACCCACGACCCCCACAATGAGTTCTCGGAGCCTGGGGATGACGACAAAGGTGATGATGGTGTCGGATGCGGTCACTTCGATACTGGGTCGACCCACTTCTCCCAGGCCGGAGAGTTGGTGCTGGGTGACCAGCGCTCGGGATTCCAAATCGGACACGAGGTCGAGCACGGTGGATCGATTGAGACCGGTCATCACGACCAATTCGGACCGCGTGAGCGAGCCGTAAGAGTGCACCAGTTTGAGAATGGACGCCAAATTTTGCTGGCGCACTCCTAAGTGCGAGCGAGGGGGAGCTTCCTTCGCTGTGGGGGGAAGTTTTTGGGTATTAGACAAAGCCTCAATCCTCGGTCTAGCTTTCGCAACGAATTGGTAACAAGATGACGAAATCCGCACATTTAGTTTGTTGTTATTGTAAACATACTACCAAGCTGCTTACTTTTGGGCAGCGTCGAAGACGACAAGGAGCATTAAATGCAGATACTGCAGAAGCGAGCCGTCAAAACGTTCGCAGCATCAGCTGCCCTGACCCTCGGGTTGGTTGGCTGTGCAAGCACCGCGGAAGAAGAGGCACCGGCCACAGATGATGCCGCCCCCGCCGCCTCCGAAACACTCTCTGGTTCCGTCGAGGTCTTCTCGTGGTGGACCGGTGGTGGCGAGGAAGCAGGGCTCAACGCCCTCATCGAGATTTTCAACGCTGAGTACCCCGACGTTGAATTCATCAACGGCGCTGTCGCCGGTGGCGCAGGCACGAACGCCCGCGCTGTCTTGGCAACGCGTCTCGAAGCCAGTGACCCACCTGATTCTTTCCAGGGTCACGCTGGTGCCGAGCTGATGGATTACATCACGGCGGGTCAGCTGGAAGATCTTTCCTTCCTGTATGACGAGCAGGGTTGGGTTTCGGTCATGCCCGACACCCTTCTCCCCCTGATCACGGTTGACGGTGCCATTTACTCCGTTCCCGTGAACATCCACCGCTCGAACGTCATGTGGGCCAACCCCAGCGTTCTCGCCAACAACAACATTGAGATGCCCGCCACGTGGGACGACTTCTTTGTTGCCGCTGAAACCCTTGAGGCCGCAGGAATCATTCCTTTGGCTTTGGGTGAGCAGTGGACTCAGCTGCACCTCTTCGAGACCGTCCTTCTGGGCGAACTCGGCACGAGCGCATATAACGGTCTGTGGGATGGTTCCACCGACTGGGCCGGCTCTGATGTCACTGCCGCTGTGGAGACCTTCGCACGCGTCCTCGAATACACCAACTCTGACGCAGCCAGCCTTGCTTGGCAGGATGCTTCACAATTGGTCATCAACGGCGACGCAGCTTTCAACATCATGGGTGACTGGGCAGAAGGCTTCTTCCGCGTAGACAACGCACTCGTGGAGCAAGAGGGCTACACCTGGGCAGCATCGCCAGGAACCGAAGGAACCTTCCAGTTCCTCAGTGACTCCTTCACCCTGCCTGCGGACTCCGCTAACCGTGACCAGGCGATCGCCTGGTTGACTGTTGCTGGTTCAGCTGTTGGTCAGGACGCGTTCAACGTGCAAAAGGGTTCCATCCCCGCGCGCAGTGACGCCGACAGGGCGATCTACCCCCCTTACCTGCAGAGTGCCATGGACGACTGGGCAAGCAACGATGTTGCTGGTTCGCTCACCCACGGTGTGACCGCGTCTAACGCGTGGAAAGCAGACATCGACACTGCCATGGGCTTGTTCCTCGGCACGAAGGATGTCGCTGCATTCCAAGCTGCGATGGTAACGGCAGCAGGCTAAACGACCGCACCATACGCGATGTGGGGTGGCCAGCGGCCACCCCACACTCGCATTAACGTAAGGCAAAATCGTGAAGAAAGTCCTTCGTAGACACTGGCCGGCGCTGACGCTTTTGGCCCCCTCGCTGATACTTCTGGGTGTCTTTGTCTATGGGTTCATTGGCGTCAACATTCAGATTTCTCTTACCGATGAACAGGGCCTCAACGCCGATGCCAACTTCATCGGGTTCGACAACTACATCGCCCTGATGAGCGACCCGCGTTTCCACATCGACGTGTGGAACACCGCCGTTTTCAGCGTTGCGTTCATCGGAGTGTCCCTTTTCCTGGGTCTGGGTCTCGCTATTTTGCTGGATCAGAAGATGAGGGGTGAAGGGTTCTTCCGAAGCGTGTTTCTTCTTCCCATGGCTATCAGCTTCATCGTCACCGGTGTCGTGTGGCGGTGGCTGATGAACCCTGCGGAAGGCTCCCGGATGAGCGGGTTAAACCTGCTTTTTGATTCTTTGGGTCTGGACTTTTTAATCAATCAGTGGCACCTGACCCCTACCTGGGGAATGCTTGCCATCGCCCTTCCCGCTATCTGGCAAATGTCGGGATACACGATGGCGTTGTTTTTAGCTGGACTTCGGTCTGTTCCCGAAGAGGTCAAAGAAGCCGCCAGGATGGATGGTGCCAGTGAATTGGGGATTTACACTCGCATCATTTTGCCAATGATTCGCCCGGTGGCGCTCTCGGCGATTGTCATCCTCGGCCACATTTCCTTGAAAGTCTTCGACCTCATCATTGCGATTGCGGGTAAGCAGATCGCGCTTGATGTTCCGGCTATCTATATGTGGCAAACAACCTTTGATGCCTACAACTTTGCCCGCGGCGCAACGCTTGCTACCTACATTCTGGTTTCTGTTGCCGTGTTTGTGATCCCGTACCTCATCTTCACCTCGAGGAAAGAGAAAGTATGACGACTGCGGTGGAGACCACACGTCCCAAGAAACCCCTGACGCCCAAAAAGGTTTTCGGAAAGACCGTTCAGTACGGTCTCCTGCTGTTT